>JAGGTL010000001.1 GCA_021163805.1 Candidatus Aenigmatarchaeota archaeon
TAATTGCAAAGGGGAATAATTTTAAGGAAAAATTAAAACACAGTTACCTGTTTTTTAGGGGGCATTTATTGGTTTATATAATTCTTTTCGTTTCATTCCTCTGCTTTACTTTTCCTTTTCAGGGTTTTCAATCAATAAACAGCATTATTAAAGTTACAACTTTCTTCCAGACCGGAAAAGCGGAAGGAGGAATTTTTCCAAATGTCTGGGTTTCCATTTCTGAGGAAATGTCCGCTTCTTTAACAGAAGTTGTTATGAGGGTAGGAACTCCTATATTTATTTTTGGAATAATTGGACTGGCAGTTTTATTTCTTTTCTTTATTTTCAACTTCGGAAAGAAATCAAGCTATCCAGAAACCTTTTTCTTTATGTTCGTCTGGATAGCCCCAACCTTGTATGGTTCTCTCTGGGCAATTAGATTTGCTCAAATGCTTGCAATTCCAATGTCAATCTGCGCCGGAATTGCTTTAGGTGTTTTGTTTGATTTATCAATAAAGATGATTAAGAAATATACAGATTGAACACATTAGTGCATTAGACTGCACTAAAAATTTAATTATAAGTATATTAAAATAATATTATGGACATTAGTGAGCTTTTCAAGTTTAATGAATGGTGGGAAACAAAAAAAGTTAATAATATAACAGTGTAATAATAATCTTTTATGCAAATTCATCAATAAAGGTGATCAAAAAACATTATATTTAGATAAATATTGTCTTATTTATGTGACATATATTTAATTATTTGTCATATATATAATATGGATAAAGGAGAAATAATAAGTATTCTAGAAAAATGGAATTTCTGGAAAAGAGAAATAGATACTGGAAATAAGAGGGAAATCACAGAAAAATTATTCACGGTTCTAAAATATGATAAAGTAGTAACAATAGTTGGAGTAAGAAGATCCGGAAAATCCTATATATTAAGACAACTCGCAAAAAATCTTATAAAAAAGAAAGTGCCAAAAGAAGATATTTTAATCATAAATTTTGAAGAACCTGCTTTTGAAGGAAGTGATCTAAAATTGCTGTTAAAAATATACGAAAGTTACAAAGAAATTATAAAACCTAAAGGAAAACCATATATTTTTTTGGATGAAATCCAAGAAGTAAAAAATTGGGAAAAATTTGTTAGAAGTCTGAATGAAAGAAAAGAAGCTTACTTAATCCTTACCGGATCTTCATCAAAGTTAATGAGTGAAGAAATGGGAACTATATTAACGGGAAGACAATTAACATTTGAAGTTTTCCCCCTGTCCTTCAAAGAGTTTTTAATATTCAATAACTTAAAAATTAAAAATGAAAAGGATATTTACTTAAATGCGGATTATATAAAAAAATATTCGTGGGAATATGTAAAATATGGTGGTTTCCCAGAGGTTGTCTTGATTGAAAATGAAGAAATAAAAAACAAAATAATTTTCGAGTATTACAATACAATTATAAACAGAGATATTATAGAAAGATATAAGATAAGAAGCATTGAAAAAATGAAACATTTGGCAAGATATTATTTTTCAAACATATGTTCTTCGATTACTTATAGAAAAATATCGGGATTTTTAAATATGCCTACGGAAACAATCTCTAGATTCTCAGAGTATTTGCAAACTGCGAAACTAATTTTTTTTATAGATCGATTTTCATTCTCTTTGAAAGAACGGGAAAATTCTCCGAGAAAAATTTATTGTATAGATAATGGATTCTTTACTTCTCTGGGGTTTAGATTCATGGAAAATAGAGGAAAATTACTCGAAAATTTGGTGGCAATAGAGCTTTTGAGAAGAAAATATTATAGACATAATGATTTAGAAATTTATTACTGGAAGGATTATCAACAAAGAGAGGTTGACTTTGTTTTGAAAAAAAGAACCAAAGTTGAACAATTGATTCAGGTCTGTTATTCTTTGGAGGAGTATAACACAAAGAAAAGAGAAATTAAAGCCTTGTTAAAGGCAAGCAAAGAATTGAAATGTAAAAATTTGCTGATTATTTCCTGGGATGAAGAAACCGAAATTAAAGAAAACAATTTGGTAATTAAAACAGTTCCTCTCTGGAAATGGTTATTGTCCTGAGTAATTTAAATTTTCTTATTAGAAAAAGTCGGTGAAAAGATTGAAAAAAGATTTAAAAGAGAAATCCAATTGCATCTTTTTACCATGAAAGAATTTAAACATAAAAAAGAATTCGATTTAACAACAAATATAACGGT
The DNA here is from genome assembly GCA_021163805.1 of Candidatus Aenigmatarchaeota archaeon. Taxonomy (GTDB): domain Archaea; phylum Aenigmatarchaeota; class Aenigmatarchaeia; order QMZS01; family QMZS01; genus QMZS01. Next base: position 2,218 of record JAGGTL010000001.1, read on the forward strand.
GTAATAATAATCTTTTATGCAAATTCATCAATAAAGGTGGTCAAGAAATGCTGCCAAATATCTTATTTTATTTAGAGAAATGCGCTTAGATATGAGTTTTTTAAAACTTAATAAATTTAATTGAAAGGATTTCCGAGAAGTCTTAAATAGAAAAAAATAATAAATAAATGGAAACTTCGGCGATTTCCGGATTTAGCAAATTATCTTTAGAAGAGAAAATTAAAATTATAAAAGATTTTGCAAATTTAGATTCAGATGATATGGGGTTGATAAGAAAATATCAAGAGTTGCCGGATTTTTTAGAGTTGGAAAATAATATTGGACCATTTAAAATTGCAACAAATTTTCTTGTGAATAACAAGGATTATTTTGTTCCTATGGAGATCGAAGAACCTTCAGTGGTTGCAGCGGCCTCAAGAGGGGCAAAATTGGTTAGAAGCGGAGGCGGTTTTAATGGAAGATATTTAGATTCGAAGATGATCGGGCAGTTACAGATTCTAGAGGTAGATGATTTTGAAGAAGGCAGGAAAAATATTGTTAAAAAGAAAGCAGAGCTTTTGGAAATTGCAAATCGTGCAAATAAAAAAATTGTTGAACTCGGAGGAGGAGCAAAAGATTTGGAGGTAAGAGAAATAAATACAGAGAAAGGCAAAAATCTGATTTTGCATTTGATTGTTGATACTTTGGATGCAATGGGTGCAAATATTGTGAATACGATGCTTGAAGCAATAACCCCTTTTGTAGTTGAATTAACAAAAGGAAAACCCTGCCTGAGAATAATCTCAAATTTTGCAGATAGGAGAATTGTTTCTGTGGAATGTAAAATTCCAATTCAGAAACTCGGCATCAAAAATTATGCGGGAGAAGAGGTTGCAGCGGGAATTTTAAATGCCTGCGCTTTGGCAAAGGCGGATATTTACAGAGCTGTGACACACAATAAAGGAGTTATGAACGGCGTGGATGCCGTTGCTCTTGCAACCGGAAATGATTGGCGAGCTATTGAGGCGGGAGTTCATTCTTATGCTGCGAGAAATGGATATATTCCCGTTACAGACTGGTGGAAAGAGGGAGAGTTCTTAAGAGGAAAAATAGAGGTTCCGATGGCCGTTGCGACAATTGGTGGAGCAACAAACTCAAAAAAAGCGAGACTTGCATTGAAGATTTTGAGAGTGCAGAGTGCAAAGGAATTGGGTATTTTAACAGCTTCTGTGGGATTGGCAAATAATCTGGCCGCTCTTTCGGTTTTGGGTACAGAAGGGATTCAGAAAGGCCATATGAAATTGCATAAAGAATTTATAAAATTATCAGAATCCAATCGGCAAGCATAATTTATTTCTGGTGTATATATTAAAAGAAGTTAAATGTTTTGAGAAAAAATATAAAAATCATTTTTGATTTGGGTTCGCGGAAGGATATTCAGTTAATTGGTATTTTTTGGCCGACATCAAAAAAATAAAAAAAGAAGAGAGGCCATGCTGCCAAAAAGAAAACTGGTTGTCAGCATTGTTGCAATTACCGTCATAATTAAAAAGAGAATAACTCTTCCCGTCTGAATCATCATTTCTCTAAACATTATGAATTTTACGATGTTTAATTTATTTGCTTTATCATAACTTAATGCGTCAAAAGGTATATAGAGTAGTGTCTGCGAAACACCATAAGAGGAATCGATAATAAATACCTGAAAAGCGGTTTTGACAAAAAATCTTATGATCCAAATAAGCGTATTTATGATTGAACCAATTTTTAAAACCAATCTTCTGCGAATATCTGAAAATTCTGCCACAATAAATACAAAAACTATTGAAAAGAAAGTGGACAATGAGGAAACTAATCCAACCATTGTGAAATTATTTAGTATTGCGAAAAAGATAAAAATCGGCCATATAACGGAAGATATTCCGCTCTCAGTACCATATCCTACAAAAGCAAGCATATCCTTTATTTCATATCTTTGAAAAATTTCTTTCATCGAAAACGATATTGGCTCGTGAAGATCCTTTGAGAAAAATAAAGGTACTGCCGACAATATCAATAAAACAGACACAAGTGCAAATAATGCTTCAAAACCAACAAAGGTCAAAATCAAACCACCTATTGCCGGGCCGGGGATGTTGGAAATTAAACTTACTCCTTTGGTTATTCCTATTTCTTTGCCTCTGTTTTTTTTATCGCTGAACTTTGAAAAATCAACATGGTAGCCCATCCAAAACAAAGAATTGCTTATGCCAAAAATTGCTGCCAGTAAATAGATTGGCCAGTTAAAATGTTCAAGAGTGAATAACGCCATATAAAAAACAACCAACAAGGGAATGCTGTAGAAGATAGAATGTTTAAATCCGTATTTTGAAGAAATTTTTGTGGCGGGAATTACAAATAATGCATGAACGGCATTGAGTATGGCATAAAAAATGAAAATATTAACTAAAGAATAATTTAGCTTGAGTAGAAAGATTGGAATAAAAATACTGATCATCGATAAAGTAAAGGATCTGATTGCAACACTGAGATATAACTCGTTTAATTCTCTATTTTTCAAAAAATGTAGGAAGTGATGCAGTCTGTACATATTAGAATATTGAACTAAATGTATATAAACCTGTTATCTCTCATAATTTCCAAAAACATTCTGCAAAACCAAGAACAAAAAATCTCAACCCTGAGTTCTCTAGAATATGCTCCTCCTATTCCAAAGTTTCGCAGAAAACTTTCCATATGGCAAAGAAGATTCTTGAGATTAAACTGCGGATACTATCTAAATATTCAGTACTACGATGTCATTTAAAGTTTCTCAAAACATGTTTGTCATAAAATATTTCAATAATCTTATGGTCTCCTCTTTCAATATTTCCATCTGGAAATCCTCAAAGATAGATATAATCTCCACAAACAGAGTTTACCGAATCTATTAGAATTTTCTTTTATATTATGGCGAGAGAAAAAAGTAATAATTCTATGTATCCCTTGCAGGTTCGGAGAGTATAGTGATTGCATAGATTTAATTTTTGGAAAAAGAGATTTGAGAGACAGATTTTGTGAATCTTTTGGAGAAAATACTGAAAAAGTGCTCAATGATATACATAATTATGTCTGCAGATATGGTCCCCGGTATGAAATTACAGAAATTCAAATAGATGGACAAGAAGTAACTGTTGAAATAAGGGTGGGAAAGATTCATATTCTCAAAACTTACAAACCAAATAAATAATTTTTTGATTTTTTATTTTTCTTTTAAACACAATAAAAGAGTATTTCAAGATAGGAATCTGGCAAATAGCTTTAGAAGAGAAAATAAAAAGTATAAAAGACTTTTGCAAATTTGAATGCCATTGTTCGCATCTTTGCAAAGAATATCTAAATAGTTCATCTGAATATATCAATAACTCTTGCAAGCATAAACATAAACCTTCGCTTCTTTTCCGCAGACCACGCATTTTTTGTTTTTTGGCTTTTCTTCTTCTGGATATAAAGTTCCGGCAATTTCGCAAATATCTTTTAATTCAGCTGCGCATCTTTCTCCCTCCGCATCTCTCGAACAAAAAGGAATTTTTACAAAACCGAAATTAGTTTTTCTCTCCAACTCTTCTTTTGTGTCGGCTTCTGATATTGCTTTTTCAAAAAATTTATTCGCCCTCTCTTTTAAATTTTCTTCAATTTCTTTTTCCAATTCTTTTATTTTCTCAATTAATTCTTCCATTTTAATGAAAACTTTTTCTCTCTTGTCTCTCTTAAATAAACAAATCTCCTTTTTTTCCAATTCTCTCTCTCCAATTTCAATCCTTGCGGGGACACCCTTCAATTCCCACTCGTAAAATTTTGATCCCGCGCTTTTGTCTCTCTTATCAATTTCAACCCGGTAATCTTGCAATATTTTTTTTACTTCTTCGCAATATTTTAAAATTTCATTTTCTTTTCCCTTTTTCAGAATTGGGATGATTATAATCTGAATTGGAGAAAGAAAAAACGGCAAAATAAGACCAAAATCATCCGAATGTAGAGAGATAATCGTTGCAACTGTTCTGGATATGGGCGGTCCATAACAGGTCTGATAAACAAAATTTTCTTTTTCATTTTCATCAACGAATTTTATATTAAAGGGTTTTGAAAAATTCTGCCCCAGATAATGCGTGCTTGGTAATTGCAATCTTTTTCTATCCGGCAGAATTGTGTCCGCTGCAAAGGTGAAAACTGAACCTTTAAATTTATCCCATTCCGGCCTTTTAAAAAATAAGAAGGGTATGCCTAGTTTGTGATAAACTTTTTTTGTAATCTCCATATCTTCTTTAACCTGATTCAGAGCTTCTTTTTCTGTTGCAAAGGCATTGTGTGCCTCTATCCACAAAAATTCTCTTGTCCGAATTAAAGGTTTTGTTGCTTTCGTTTCATATCTGAATACAGAACAACTCTGATATAATTTTAAAGGAAGATCTAGATAAGATCTTATCCAGAAAGGATATATGGAGTAAAAGGACGTTTCACTTGTAGGTCTTAGAGCGAGCTTTCTTTCCAGTTTTTTGTTTCCCGCCCGATCAATCCAGAAAACTTCTGGAGCAAAGCCTTCAACATGCTCTTTTTCCACTTCAAAATTTTCTTCCGGTATTATCGTGGGGAATAGAACTTTTTTATGCCCTTTATTTTTTAATTCTTTCTCCCAGATTCCATAAATTTTGTCGGTTATTTCCATTAACCACGGCCTGAGTATATTAAATCCTTTAACATTATATCTGTCTTCAACCAATTCGGCCTTCTCCAAAATCTGTAAATACCATTTGGAAAAATCTTCTTTTTTTGCGTTTAGTTCTCTTGGCTTTTCCATAAATCTTTTTTTAAAAAAAGAAAATGAACGATAAAAGCTGATTTCTATCAAAATTAATTAGAAAGTTCAATTATATGGACTGTTCTTCTTTAAATATTGAAACGTGTCTCACAAATTTAATTTATTTGATTTTAAGTATGAATGGGATAGCGTAGAAAATTTAAAAAATTGTATGTTAAAAAATTAAAATATTTATTTTTTTATCAAATAATAAAATGAAAGCAATATCAGGAAAGGTGGTAAAAGCCTTAAATTCAGGGAGTATATTAAACTGTGCAGACAATAGCGGGGCAAAAAAAGTTCAGATAATCTCATTTAAAACTTATAAGGGGAGGAAAAGAAGATATCCCAGCGGTGGCGTTGGGGATGTTGTCACCTGTGTGGTCAAAAAAGGTGATTTTAAATTAAGACATAAACTTCAATATGGGGTAATAATAAGGCAAAAAAAAGAATATAGAAGAAGTAATGGAATGAGAATTTGTTTTGAAGATAACGCATTAATACTGGTTGACAAAAAAATCGCCCCTTTGGGTTCGGAGATAAAAGGTCCCATGGCGAAGGAAGTTGTTGAAAGATTCTTACCTCTTGGAAAAATTGCTTCAATTGTGGTTTAGCATATCATAAAAGGGTTCGGTTTTAGAATGCTTAAAGAAGTGTCCCTCTGTTATAAAGAATGTGGTATATTATACATTCTGCTCACTTTCCAAAAAGTTCGTTAACAATAGAGGCGGTCTTTAAATTAAATTTAAGACAATATTAAATTTTATTTAAATTACCAAAATGTATTATGCCGGATTGCATATTCTGTAAAATTGTAAGAGGGGAAATACCCGCCTTAAAAGTTTATGAAGAGTCTTTAAATCTTGCTTTTCTTGACATAAATCCCTCCTCTTTGGGACATACAATCATAATTCCAAAAAAGCATTACCAAAAATTGGAGGAGATGCCAGAAGAAGAAGCAAAAGAATTGTTTTCTGTTATTTTTAGATTAACAAAGATTATTCCAAAAAGTGTTGGAACAACAGATTGCAATATCGGGATAAACAATGGAAAATTCGCTGGGCAAGAAGTGCCTCATCTGCATTTCCACATAGTTCCTAGATTTGAAAGAGATAACGGCTTGCCGATTCAGGGACTCGTAAGAATGGAAGTAAAAAAAGAGGACTTGCCCAAAATTGCAGAGAAAATAAAAAAAGAAATTGAGGATTCTGAAGTATTTAAAGAAAGTGAAAAATCAGAAGAGCAAAAAAAAGAAAAATCAGAAGAAATAAAAGAAGAGTCAACAAAAAGTTCTGAAAGAGAGTGGCAGGAATTTAATCTTGAAGAACAGGATAAAGCTCCAAATTATTCTGAGGTTAGAAGAGAAGAATTTTATTAGAGATTATAAAAAATTAGAAGAGTGCAAGAA
>JAGGTL010000016.1 GCA_021163805.1 Candidatus Aenigmatarchaeota archaeon
AAAAGATTGAAATAATAAATACTTTAAAACCGATAATTATTATTTGATCCTCAATGAGAAATTGTTGCTATAAAAAATGGAAACAAAAATCTACCCTCCGAATGAAGATTCTTATTTTTTAATTGATTGTCTGAAGAAGGAAATCGGGAATAGAAGAATTAAAACTGCTTTGGAGATTGGAACAGGATCCGGAATAGTATCCTTTAGTATTGCCAGTTTTGTTGATAAAATTCTTGCCGTTGATATAAATCCAAAAGCAATTGAATTCGCTCAGGAGAAGGCAGAATTGATGGGTTTGAAAAATATTGAATTCAGGGTCAGCAACTTGTTTGAAAATGTTTCTGGAAAATTTGATTTAATTTTTTTTAATCCTCCCTATCTTCCGGGAAGGGGAGATTTAAGTTGCACTGGAGGAAAGAGAGGTCAGGAGATTATTGAGAAATTTTTATCCGAAGTCTGCAATTATCTCAATGAAGGCGGAGAAGCGATAATTCTGTTAAGTTCCTTTAACAGATATAAGGAACTTGAAAAAAAGTTCGGATTAAAATTGATCGGAAAAAACAGATTATGGTTTGAAAGTTTGTATTGTTATAAATATTCAGAAAAAACGGAGTAATCAAGACTTTGGCAAATCCAAAGATTCTTAACAAATCATATAATTTTAACTATTTTATCTTTTTCAATTTTTTCTTGATAGTATTAATTCTCATTTTTGCCATTTCAAGCAGGCCCATTCTTACATCCTGTTTTGCAAGATTCAATTCTTTTTCTAGCTCTTTCACATTTTTTCCCTGTATCTTTAATCTCTTTATTTTAGTTTCCAGTCTTGAAAATTCCTGATTTAAATTTGTAGTTGTTGGTTTTTCAAATAATTTTGCATAGACGAATGCGAGTATTGATCCAACAATAACAACGAGAATAACAATGTAAACAATAATCATTGGAGGCAATTTGATCGGATTCGGATTCGGGTTGCAGGTAAGACGCGTCTCATTGCAACCATATCTGCAGGTTTGGATTGTGGTCCAATTATTATCTTTGCATATTTGCAGATTGTTGCCAAAGCATCTCTTCTCGCCTTTGTTGCAAATAACGGGTTTTTGAATGCATTTTAAAAGAGAAGAATCGCACATATATTCGCAGATTTCTATTGTTTCCCATGCATAATTTTTGCATACCTGCAGTTCCTTTCCAAAGCATCTTTTTTCATTTTCTTCGCAGATCGGTTCTATCACCGCATAGTTTCTGGTTTCTGTATAATTATTTCCCGCGTCATCTTTTACCGTGCATGTTGCAATTTTATCTCCGATTGTAGAGGTATCCAAATTGACAACAACTTCAAAATCCCCTTTTACATCATCCGATGCAAAACAAACAACCGATGCTTCTTCACCTCTTCTATATTCTTTCTCTACTTCAAAAGATATGATGTATGGAGGAACGGTATCTACGACAATATTATCGGAAACTGTTTCGTCTGTTAATCCATATATGCTGTAATAAGTGGCTGTGATATTGTAAATTCCGTCTTTAAAAACAGATAAATTAACTGTAAAAGTTCCATTTTCAAAACTAATCGTTGAATTTACCAAATCCCCTGTTGAATTGTAGATCGAAATATTTGTATAATTCAGAATTTTATTATCTAAAATTGAGATATTTATTGTCAACGTATAATTATTCAAATAACTATTGCTTACCGGATCATTTATTAATATTTTCTGTTCAGTTGACAGAATATTTATCATTTCCATTTTTGTTGTTTCATTATTTCCTTCCGTATCAATACTTTTAAATCTTATATAGGTTATTCCCTCTTCGGATATCTGAATTGGGCCGGAATATTCTATATCCGGTTCGCATGTATCGTTCCCTATGCAATAGAAAGTTTTATCACATTCAGACCTTAAATCTGAGCAGTTCAAGGTTATATTAACATAACTTGAATTTGTCCATTCTCCGAAAGTATAGTTTGTTCCATCTTCTTTTATTCCCTTTATTGTTGTATTTGGCGGAATTAAATCCGGAATAAATTTATTGCTTAGAGGCAGATAATCTACATTTTTTTCTGATGGAGGTTCAAATAAAAATAATCCCGTGAAAAGCATGTAAATAAAATTGCCCATTCCAAATGAAAAAGAATTTTTGCTCAAATCATAGGATTCATCGCAGAATCCATCCGTATTTGAGTCGGAACAGATTTCCGAATATCCGCTTCCATCTGGTTTTGCCCAGTAGTTTCCTCCAATATAAGTTCCGTTCGAATAAATTCTGTTTCCCTTCTGTTTTTCTATATTCCAGATATTTTGGAGATAATCTCCGCTAAACAGGACGTTATTTGTGTTGTTGAACAGATTGTTGTATATCTTATTTTCCGAAGAAGAACTAAGACATATTCCATGAGTGTTATTATAAAATACAGAATTGAAAATTGTATTTTTTGAAGAATTTTCAAGCAAAATTCCGTAAGTCCAGCCTCTTATTTTGCAGTTTTTTATAATGATATTTTTTTTGTTGTCTATGTGAATGCCCTGTGTAATGATGCCGTGCGCAGAATAATAAATGGTATTATTCCGGCAGTCAAGAATTATGTTGTCCGCCTGTATATTTATGCAAATTCCTCCCGTTTCTTTATTTGTTATGTCTTTTTCCAAAAAATAATTTTCTCCTTCTATATTCAGATTATCGCATTTACTTATTCCGATAGGTGTGAGGATATTCGTTATTTTTGTTGAATTCTGATTTCCCGCATAATCATAGGCGGTCGCAGTAATATTATAATATCCTCCTTTATCCACCACAAGTTTTGCAACAGAGGTTCCGCTTTCAGTAATTGTTACTGACTTTTTTATTTCTCCGTTCTGCTCAGCAGATATATTTACATAATTTAATCTGGAATCACTAACCTGTATTTTTATTTCTATCTCGGAAGAGTTAATAATCTGATTATCTTTGGGAGAAATTATTTTTATTTTTGGCGGCGTCAAATCCGGAGTATATTTATTGCTTAATGGAAGATAATCAACATTATTTTGACTTAGATTGTAAGCTAAATCGCAGAATCCATCTGTATTTGAGTCGGAACAGATTTCCGAATATCCCCTTCCATCTGGTTTTGCCCAGTAGTTTCCTCCAATATAAGTTCCGTTCGAATAAATTCTGTTGCCTTTTTTCATCGTTGTATTCCAATAATGAGTGTAATTTCCGATGATTTTAACGTTGTTTGTGTTGTTGAACAAGTTGTTATGTATTCTATTTCCCGATGAAAAACCAATATATAATCCGAGATCATTTCCTTTTATTGTGGAATTTATAATTATCTGATTTGATGAAGAAGAGAGATAAATTCCCGTCTTGCACGAAGATATGGTGACATTTTTCATAATCCCCATATCCGAGCCTTCATAATCTATTCCTCTATCCCAACCCTCTAGAATACAGTTGCTTATGAATATCATTGGTTTGTCCGAATAAATTCCAGCTTTCCCCTTTCCAACTATTTTGTGCCCATGGCAATTTAAAGACACCATTGGCGCGGTAATTTTCATGCAGATTTCAGAATTTAAATCCGTAATATCGGCAGTCAGATCATATTCAGTTTCATTTAATATTTGGCAGGAGGTTATATTGACGGCAAAAACAGGCATAATTAGAGAACAGGCAAATGCCAATAAAATAGAAATCCGGAGAAAACAATTAATTGAACCGTCCATAAATATCTATTCTTGCAATATTTATTAGTTTCAATTGATTATTGCATCCTCTTATTATTAATTTCTTCTTGCTTTAATTTTGCAAACTTATTTTTATATAATATCCAATTTGATAATGGTCTTTATTATATCTCCTCTCTCTTCGCCGATTTTTTCAATTAAAATTTTGGAATTTTTGGAACCAACAACCGTTACATTTTTAGAAGTTACAATATCCAGTTGATATATTTTTTTATTATATCCTTCTCCTCTTATGAGCTTTCTGTACATTATTTTGTAGGTTGTCAGTACGGCATATTCATCAAACAGATCGGTCTGAGCACCTATGATAGAATAAGAGTCTTTTCCCCACACCCCGTCATTTAAATTGCAATTCCCGTTTCTGTTGAGACAAATAAAACCTCCCCGCATATAAATGCTTCCACTGGTTTTCAGAGAAAATTCTATCGTATTTTTTTCGGGATCTATTTTAATTTCTCCAGGCAAATCAAATATCAGTTCTTTTGTTCCTCCAGTTCTTGCAATATCGGAGATCGAGTTATCCAGTTCTCTCAGAAACTTTTCGGCTTTATGTAAAGAAGTCGTATCTATATGTTTTTGAATCATCGGTATCCCCTGCTGATAGGCAATTCCGGTAATTACTGCAAGAACACCTATTATTAGAATGCTGGAAATCACCGGCGTCACACCTTTGAATTTTTTATTGTCCATAATATTATTTTTTGTAAAGATATATATAAAAAGACAAAAATATGAAATCGAATAATCTATTATGAAATATAATTTTAAGGAACCCCATATTGATAAAATATTTCCGGACCAAAATCAGACGGGAAAAGAATTTAAGATTGAAAAGTTTGCAAAAGCAATTCAAAAAAATGGCATTATCCCGATTGAAGTTATTTTCAAAAGAGACAGCTATAAGCCAATTGATGAAGTGAAAAGCATTAGAATCTGCAAAAAACCCAATCTAAAAACAAGTCCTTTTTTGTAAATGATAAATTGATAGATATAAAATTCTGGAAAAGACAATTAGTTTTAGATTTTCATAAAAAACATTTTTATCTCATAGAAAAAGCAGGAAATTTAAGAAATTAAAAGAGTTAAATAATTGCCCAAACAGAGAATTCGCAGAATTGTTAAACCGCACCATGATTAATGACCTTTCAAGTTCATTGGAAACTTCAAAAATTTTACAGCAAGCTGTTAAAGAGGAAGCATAGGATCTAATTTTGAAATCGAGAAACTTATCAGTAAAAAATCAATTTAAAATTGCTGGAGAATGTTAAAATATGGAAAATTTGTAAAAGCAAGAATAAAAAAATATGATTTATTCAGTCAAAAAAATCAACCAAAATTCATTTTCGGAATTGACATAGACGACGGAGTTTTTTCTCGTAACAACTCAGAACCAGTAAAACATTTTCTTGTTAAAGCTCCCATTTCCAAAATATTGAAAAAGAAAAACAGAATGGCGAAAACAGAAATTTTGACTCCCAACTTAATAAAGAGGGTATTAGATGAAACAAATTTTTTGTTTATGAAATTGAAACTGGAACAACTCCGAAGAATAAAAAAGAAATTTTGGACCAATATAAAAATATAGATATTATTCAAATATATATATTATTGACCTAAGAGGAATTCAGATAATATTATGAAGATGGAAAAAGTATGTGAAGGGAATAGTACTATGAAAGAATTAATCAAAAAAGAAAAATCACAAATCCTTAACTTTAAAGAAACTCTAAACTTTTGCAAAAATTATATTAAAACTGTTAATATGCAAAAAGATGAGAAATATGAATAGAAAAAGAATTATGGAGGCATTAAAGAATGGTAAAATAATAAATTGGAAGCTAAATGTTCATTTGTTTTTCATCTTCATCATCTTCTCTCTTTCCATTCCGAATCTGGTTTTTGCTAATTTATCGGTCTTTTTAAATTCCCCGCCAAACCAGACAACGACAAGCGATTCAACTCCAGACTTCAACTTCACGGTCTCTGGAACGGAATCTTCCTATTCCTGCGAATTGTTTATAAATGACATGGGATACGGAACAGAGACAGCAAACAACAACACACCAACAATTATAACAGCAAATTCTTCTCTTTCAGATGGGACTTATGATTGGTATGTTAACTGCACCGCCAACTCAGTAACCAATCAGAGCGAGGTGAGGGAGATTACGATTGACGCAACTTCTCCTGTAATCAATTTTACGTCTCCAACAGAACCCAACGGAACAACAATTCCAAGAAACTGGACGGAAGTAAACATGACGATAGACGAACCCGATTTAGACGCTTTTGATTTTGACCGGGATTACACGGAACTTGACAATTATTTAGTCGGCTACTGGAGGTTTGACAACAATTCCGCCTATGGAGAGGACAATACCCATTTCTACGATTATTCCGGAACTGGAAACAACGGAACATGCTCTGGAAGCAGTTGCCCGAACTACACGGAAGGAAAGAAGCAGTTGGGGCTTGAATTTGACGGGGTTGATGATTATGTGGAAGTTCCCGATGATGATAGTTTGGATATTACTGATGAGATTACCGTTGAGGTATGGATTAAACACTTTTCCCGAACAGACACTAATCCAAGAATTGTCGTGAAACAGCCTGTTAATTACGCTTATCTTATATGGTTTGATAATGCTAATGACCAAATTGGATTTAGGATAAGAAGAGACAGTGATTTAACACACAATTCTGCTTTCGCTTCTCACACGCCTGATAATACGTGGCATCATTTTGTTGGAACATACGACGGAACATATATTAAAATTTATAAAGATGGTATTTTAAAAGACAGTGTTTCTTTTCCTGGGACTATACACATAACTGATGGTAATTTAGTAATTGGTGGAAGACAGGATGGTAGTCAACAATTCAACGGCACAATAGACGAACTCCGCATCTACAACAAATCCTTATCGGCAGAGGAAGTCAAGCAGAGGTATCTATCAACAAGGGCGAGGTATTACGATGATTCTTTAGTTCTGGCGATGAACTTCAACAACAATTCCGCTATTGGAGAAAATTCAACAAAAGCGGTGGATATTTCAAAATACGGGAATAACGGAACAATTCACGGAGCAACTTGGACAACTGGAAAATTCGGCTCCGCTTTGGAGTTTGACGGAACAGATGATTATGTGGATTGCGGGAATGATGATAGTTTGGATATTGAAAGTGCGGTTACGATTGAGGCGTGGGTGAAACTTGTAGACTCAGATGTTAATAATTATGCTGTTGTTCAAAAAGGGGATACCCAGTATTGGCTTAGGAGCAGACTTGCTACTGATAAGTGGTCGTTTTGTATTTATGATGGAGAATATCATATTGCGGCGGCAGATACAACATCAGAAAGGAATGTATGGACTCATCTTGTTGGAAGATATGATAATTTGACAGGAGAGGTATCATTATGGGTAAATGGTGAAAAACAAGCAGAGACTGCAACATCAAATAATCCTGTATCTAATGGATATAGTGTAGTTATTGGTAAAAATAATCAAGCAGGTGGTCACTATTTCCACGGCACAATAGACGAAGTCCGCATCTACAACCGAGCCTTAAGCGAGGACGAAATAAAAATGCACTACCTTTCGGAATTCCAGAAATACAACTCAACCCAATGGAGATTTTACAACAATTTAACGGACCTGGAAGACGGGACTTACGCTTATTACGGATGGGCGAATGATACAGCA
>JAGGTL010000017.1 GCA_021163805.1 Candidatus Aenigmatarchaeota archaeon
ATAACAAGAGGAAATTTTTCTATTGGACAGTCATTTGGACAATTCTGCCAATTTTCTCCTATTTCGCAGACATTATTTCCGCAAACCGCTTTCTTCTCTCTTGAAGGAATATAACTCTCTCCCCCACCACTTCCTCCCCCGCTAGTCCCTCCACTCGTTTCTTTTTTTTCTTCTTGTTTAGAATAAGGAGTGCAGGGAACTAAACTGCTGCCAGAATAACAGGCTTCTGCAACAAAGAACGCCGACAGGCTTGAAACGGTAAAATTAAACTTCTTGTTTTCTGGTGTGGCATTTAATATATCTGAACTGGTCAAATCCGAATTGCATTTTCTCTCAATATAGTTCCAATCATGACATTTAAAAATTCTAAGATGCTGCGGATTAATTGCCCAACCATATTTTTCAACCACGTAATTATAAGCATCTGTGGCATCCAAAATCAATCTCGCTTTACTAAGATTTATACTTGTATCTACAACAAATCCGAGAATCGGAACATGAGTTTCGTCTGGTTTGTTCACATCTGTTTTATTTGAAATCTCTATATAAGTTCCAAAATAATCAAATTTAAATGGATTTTTTATTTCATTTTCGGTTAAATTTAAGTCTGCATTATAAAAAATTATTTTCTGACCGAACAAATCAACTTCTACATCATATTTTCTCTTGTGCAAAGTCCAGTTATATGTTTTATTATCTCTAATGGAAAATTCATGCATTTTGTAGAGTTCTGCTAAATTTTTTTCTTCCCGGTAAAAAGTGAAGTTTGCATTGATTTTCTCTCCATCCGGGTTTGTTAAATTTCCGGTCGTTTGTATTGGCAGATAAATATCAAACCACCCTCTTTTGCTGCTTACGGGATTGCCTTCGGTATCATTTGCATAGACGATTATATCATAATCGCCTATCAATTTTGGATTGGAAAAATTGAATACGAAATTTCTTTTATCAAAATCGTTTTCAGCGGGCAAAGTATTATTGGAAATGGGATATATCTTGCCCGATTTCCAGTCGCTTCCAGTATGATTGATAGTCGCCCATACGGACTCCGTTTTTTTGTTATCCGTAACATTAACCTTAAAAATTATGTAAGACAAAGTATAAGAGGTATTATCTATAAAATAGGTGTGAATATTCGAAAACCAAGGCGAAGTATAGTCTTTATAAACAATTGCATCTTCTTCTATATCAGAAAGAACAACTTCTTTTGCCGTATAATTTCCGATAACTTCCAGATTATTTTTAATGGGGTTGTCTGTAATACTTGGAGCTGTACATGTAATAAACCATCTGTTGAATATGGTATGAAAATATGAATCCGTAATAATACATTCCTCTCCGCCAATTAAAATTTTCCAGTTAATGTCGGCCTGAACTGGAACATTTCCTTCTTTTGATTCTACTTCTATTGTTAAATTTTGATTTGGTGAAACTTCTTCCGGATAAGGATTTTCCTCCTTTGGAGAAATAATATCAACTGTGAAATTAATTATTTTGAATCTGATTGGAATTTCAATGGATTTTGGAGTAGCACTTTCGTCCAAGTTTTCAATTTTTAAGGTATAATTGTAAGTTCCAATTATCAGAGGGTTATTGGAAGTATCATAAAAAATTTCAATGGTTTTCTTTGTTTTGCTTGTTACACTTATTGAAGTTTGATTTGCTTGCTTTGTATCATTTAAGGTTAAATAATTAATTGTTGTTTCATTTTCCGGGATGATAGATAAATTAAATTCAAAATCCGCCTCTTTTTTGTTTGTGATTATAATTTCGCCAAGTTTATTTATTTCTTTTTTTAAACCCACCGTTTTGTTTAGGCAAATCGGAGAAACTTCCCAATCCCTAGAAGTTATATTAAGAATTAGAGGAAGGTAGTCTGTGCAATTTCCTGTGCAATTTTGGATGGTTGCAGTGATATTCAGATGATAGGTATTAATATAAGAATTATTGTCCGGTATTGTTAAAATCATGTTGATTGTTGAATTACCTAATTTATTTAAATCGAAATTATTATTGCTGAAAGTTGTCCAATTATTTATCAAATCAGAATTATCTCCGGTTAAATTTAAAATAATGTTGGTTAGATGTACATTTCCATAATTAATCAAAGTAAAATTTGCCGTTCTACTTGCCGTGATGGGAATGGTAAGATTTAAACTATTTTCGGAAAATTTTATTCTCTTGTTTTCTTTAACATCAATTGAGATATTTTCCATGGTATTATTTTTTGTACCGTCTGCATTCTGCCATTCAACGGTGAAATTTATCTGATTATTTCCGATCTCCGCCTCGGCAGTTACAGTAATATTAATCTGTCTTGTGCAATTTTTTCCGGTTGGTATGGGTTCGCAATATATGGCCGGAATAAAAATTCCGACGGGCTTACTGACATTTATTAAGGGATTATACATTGTGCCATTTCCAGTATTATTCAAAAAGAAATTTAATAAGAGTGTTGCATTATTCTCTATTGTTATACCCTCCGCTGTTGAAGTGTTCAAACTCAGAATTAAATCTGCCGTCGTATTTCCCGAAGATACTTCAACCTTAATCTTCTTTTCATTAAATTCCGTTGCATTATAAAAAAGATCTGGTTGATCTGCTATATTACAGGAAAAATTATAATTGCCTTCGCCTCCAACTTTGGAATTTTTAACAGATAATCCATTCTCATCTGTCAGATTAAATCCAATTAGCGTGGTGGTATTATAAAAACTAACATTATACTTCGGTATTCCTCTTTCTGTATAATTATCTGCAACTTTGCACAATAAAGATAAATTTGCATTCTTCATGCATTTATAATTTAATAGACCTTCGGTTATATTAACAAAAGTGCAATAGCTGGAAACTATGGTAAGATTATTTATATAAGCAAAGCCGGTTAAATTAAAAAATAGGGTTTTTTTATCAGAATCATAAAACTGTTTTTCTGCCTCCGCAACTAATTTTCTTCTCCCAACCTCTTCTGTTCCATTCAGTATGTAATTCGTCGTATTTTCACCGATTTTTTTCTTTGAACTCAGATAAATTTGAACGGGCTCACCAGAATGGAAACTTACACACTCACCATTTTCGTCTGCAAAGCAGAGATAATCAATTAGAGCAAAAACGGCATCTCCCTCTCCCGCACCGGTATTTTTTTCGTTCCAGACTATAATGGATATGTTCCTTGCCGATGCAAAACTGAGATTGGTGCAAACATCGATGGTCCAGTTTTCCGGTTCTGGAACATCTCCGGAGGGCCCTGTATTTTTTATAATTTCTCTAGTTAAATTGCAAATAACTTCTCCAACTTTTATATAGAACTCGCCACTTGAATTGCTTTCATTAAATTCTCCCCAAGATTTGTATTTTATTTTTATTGAAGTTGGATAAGTAAAGTTCGGTAGTCTTTGGAATAATTTTGTTTCTCCACCATTTGCGGATAGATTTGCAACATAGTCAGAATCTACATGAGAAACATTACTATAGCAACCGACTGTGCTGCAAATAGAAGAATTCCAATATGAAAGGTTTCCGGAATCAAAACCCGCGTTTAGAATATTATAATTTATGTTATAAGAATTAAAATTTTCTTTCTTTAAATTAATTTCAAAAGTTTTGCTTTCATTTGCCGATAAATTAACCAAAAAAACCAATTCGGTTAGATTAGTCATATATTCTTGACTTTTATTTATTTCTAATTTGTCTGCCGTTTTCCATGAATATAAAGAAAATGGCAGTTCTGTTTCATTGAATAAAATTTTGGTTTTATTTAATTTCCAGTCTTCTAACTCAAAATCATCTGAACTAAAGAAACTTCCGTTCAAGATTATCGGATAGTTTGTTCTATTTTTTCCGGATAAATCTTTAATTGTAAGATTTAATTTATATTTATTTACAAGATGCCATCTGATCAATAACCCGGTAATATTTTCATAACAAGTGTCTAATACGGAAGCATTCAGAGTAATATTTTGTCCCTTGTAATAGTTTCTCTCTTTTGGGGAGATTATTGACAAATTTAATTTATCTCTTAAAATTATTTGTTCATCGGTATGATTGTCTGAGATATTATAAAAATCATGGGTTCCGTTAATTTCAACAGATAGATTTTTTATTCCGACATTTAAACTGCAATTTGGTATATAAATTAGAGAACAGATTCCAGAAGAATTGGTTGTATTGGTTCCGATAAGACTTTCATTTAAATAAAAATGACAAGCATAATTGGAAAGATTTGCATAATTTTCATATCTATCAACTAATCTGGCGGAAAGTATGGCAATTTCATTTTTATAGAAAGAAAAATTAACCGGATTTAAAATTGTTGGTTTTAACCATCCTTTTATGGTCAGATTATATTCCGTCGAATTTTTATCGTTGTAATAATCATCATTTTTTATTCCTATATGCCAATTTGTTTTTCCTGGCTCAAAAGTTTGGCCTGGTTTAAAAGTAAATTTGCAATAACCACTTTTATTAGTTTGAGTAGAATTTATTAAAGTATTATTGACCCAAAGAGAACAATTCGCTCCAATAACCGTCTCCTCCGAATTCGTATCATTAATAAAAATTGACAGATTTATTGTTTCATTCCTGAAGACAATTGAATCATTACCTTCGCAATTTCCATTATAAATCAAGGAAACATTGTGCTTTAGAACAGTAAAGGTTAAATATGTGGTATTTCTTGCAGAATGAAATTTCTCTAA
>JAGGTL010000046.1 GCA_021163805.1 Candidatus Aenigmatarchaeota archaeon
ATATTGATTTGTACAATATCATCACAAAACATTTAAGTGCAGAAGTAAAAACAAGAACAAACAAATTAGATGAGGTTGCAAAGTTTTTCTTGGGGGAAGGAAAAATGGATTTGGATATCTATAAAAATGGAACAAGTAAAGAGATATGGGATTCAAATGATATTTCAAAAATAGATGAAATTTTAAATTATAATTTGCAGGATTGCAGAATAACATATTTGATTGGAGAAAAAGTTCTTCCTTTAGAATACAGATTCTCAAACTTAATTGGTGTAAATTTAGTTGAGATTACAAGGAGCGGATTTAGCCAACTTGTCGAGAACTATCTTATGAAAGAAGCAGTAAGAAAAAATATTTTAATAAAAAACAAACCAACAGATAAAGAAATTGAAGAGAGAAAAAGAAAGACGTATATGGGAGGTTATGTGTACAAACCCATTCCCGGATTATATGAGAATATTCACGTTTTGGATTTTAAATCTCTATACCCAAGCATTTTGGTCTCTCATAATATCTCCCCAGACAGTCTGGATGAGAATGGAGAAATAGAAATAAAAATAGACGGAAAGGTGCATAAATTTACAAAAAGAAGGAAGGGGTTTATTGTTGATGTTGTAGATAATTTAATCAGAAGAAGAGCAGAAATAAAGAAAAAATACGGAAAGGGCGTTGATGAAAAAGCTCTGAAAACTCTTGCGAATGCAACTTACGGTTATCTCGGATTCTTTGGTGCTAGATGGTATTCTTTAAAATGCGCCGAATCAATAACCGCCCTTGGAAGAAAATATATTACCGAAACAATTAAAAAAGCGGAGAAAACGGGTTTTAAAGTTATCTATGGAGATACGGACAGTTTAATGGTTATTGGAGAAGGAAGCAAAATAAAAAATTTTCTTGAGGAAATTAACAAAAGTCTGCCAAAAATAATGGAACTTGAATATGAAGGTTTTTATAAGAGAGGAATTTTTGTCGGTTCTGCCACGGGAGGAGCAAAAAAGAGATATGCTCTAATGGATGAAAAAGGAAATGTGGAAATTAAGGGTTTTGAGTTTGTAAGGGGTGATTGGAGTCTGATCGCAAAAGAAACTCAAGAAAAAGTTCTTAAATTTGTTTTAGACAATAATGAAAAAGAAGCAATCAAATTTGTAGATAATATCATCAGAAAAATAAAAAGAGGGGAGATAGAAAAAGAAAAATTAATTATTAGCAGACAATTAACAAAGAACCTGAATAGTTATTCACAAACTGCTCCTCATGTTAAAGTTGCCAGAGAATTGAAAAGAAGAGGCATTAAAATTAACAAAGGATTAATCGTTCAATATATAATAACCAAAGAAGGAAAAACAATTTCAGAAAAGGCCAAATGGTTTGAAGAAGCAAAAAATTATGATCCCGACTATTATATAAATAATCAGATTATTCCAGCAGCAATAAGAATTCTTGGCATTCTTGGTTATTCAAAAAATGATTTTTTAAGAGAACAAAAGAGTCTCACAGGATTTTGATTCGCTAAGGGCATTGAAATAAAATATCAAAACATATCCGGATAAAAAATACATTATGCAAAAGGAAAATCTGAAAGTAAAACACAAATCAAATGATTCAAACTGCTCGCGCAAATGCCGTGGATGAAAATGAGAAAAGAGAGATCAAAGAGAAATTGTTATAATTTGATTAACTTTATTAGAATTAAAATTATTAATTATGATTAACAGAGAGGAATATATAAGAAAATTCAATAATTTGGTGAAGAAGATAAAGGAAGATAGAAGGTTTTTTGGAGTATCCATAGTAATTATTGTTTTGATTATGATCGGAACAGGTTCTATTACTGGTAATTTAATCTTAAAATCTTTATCGGAAAAAAATAAATTAGAAGAGAAATTGCACCTAACCAATCTGGAACGGAAGACCTGCCAGAACAATTTGGAAAATTGTAAAAACGCCGCTACAAATCTTTCAAGGCAAATATTAAACTTGGAAAATAACATCTCCTCGTTAACAATAAATCTAAGTAATTGCAAATGGGAAAAAGAAAATTACAAATCTTCTTTAGATGAATGTACAGAAATAAAAAATAATTTATCGGAAAAATTAGATGCCTGTAAGGATAGTTTGGACCATATTCTTAAGGATCTATCCGAATTGGAGAAGGAATATAAAAAACTGAATGCAAGTTACAAAAATGTTAAAACAAATTTTGCAAAAAATAAATGTTGTCCCGATTATGAATACTATACCGCAACAAATGATGGAAATATTCTGTGTTGTTATAAATATAATGAAATTTTTATTTGTGGTGCCGGGAATGAATTTTCAGAAGATAAAGTAACAAAATTGAAGTGCTAATTTTCGCAAATGAAAAAATTGCTCTTGATTTTTCTACTTCTGGTTTTTATTTTTCCCGTATATGGAGAAATAATTTATAATATAAATCCAATTGAGGATAAACTACTAATAAATTCCACCATTATCTTAAGATCAGATGAAAAACTGGATTATTGGAAATTGAAATTAATGCTGCCTAAGAACACCGAAATAACAGAATTAAAAGACGAAATTGGAAAGATAAATTATAATTTTTCTGGCAATAAACTGGAATTTAAAACAAATAGAAAAAAAGCAAAAATAAGAATTGTAAATCTGATATTCAAAAAAGATTTAAAAGAAGAATATGGTTTTAAAATTGCCGAGTTGAATTTGTTTGGTTTCAAAAATGATACGACGATTCTTATTTCTCCTCATTTCCAATATTTTTTTGCACCTGATGCTAATGTGGAATATGGAGAAAAAATAAAAGCCAAGAAAATGGGAGCAATATATGTGAGAATAATTTTTGGAGGAAAAAAAGAAAGCAAACATTATTTCACGAATTCAAACTTAAATTTAAGTTTGCCGGAAAAATATTATTGGATTCCAGAAGGCATTACCGGATTAAAAGTTCCTGTAAAATTTGGGATAGTTAGTTTATCTGGAGATGAATATAATATAACTCTGGAAAAGTGGAGTAGCGGAACTTACGATAATGGAATTATATTCATTAGAGAGGAAGAAGATATAAAAGATAAAATAGCAACGATTATGCATGAAACAACTCATGGTATAAATTCTTTTGCTCTTAATTGGGATAAAACAAATATTTCCTGGTTTGATGAAGGCGTTGCGTGTTATGTTACGGCTGTTGTGTACAGGATGCTGAATAAAACAAGACCCCAGATTTTTGGAAAGGATGTCAGATGGAGAGAAGGTAGAACAACATATATTTTAAAATCAGATCTGAAACCAGAAGATTTGTTTAATTATTACAGAAAAGGAGAAAACTGGGTTTCCTATTGGTATCCAGCAAAATATAAAGAGAAGTACAGGAGAGAATTTGGCTATGCTTATTCAGAGTTGTTTATAAGAGAATATTTAAAAGAGAACGGAAGTGCATTGCATAAAGTTTATCAAAACCTGCTAAAAATAAACAAAAGTGTTGAAAATGAAATTGAGAGAAACAGCATACTTTTACACATTCTTGGAAAAAAATTTAAACCCTGTTACTCTCTGAATTTGGATAAAATAAAAAATTGCACTGATGATTTAAACGAGATGAGTTTTGAAGTTCCAATAAGGGAAGGAAAAGAAATTAATTATGAAATTGAAGTTCCAGAATTGCCAAAAACAGAAGATAATTCTTTTGCTCTGCAGAAATTTTTTGACAGGATCATTGAATTTTTTTCAAAATTAATTTCCGGGATGTTTAAGTAATAAACTCAAATCCACTTCAAACCCGACAACAGGATTTTCAAGATTGAAGTTTTCCAGCACCTTTGGACAAAATTCTCCAATAATTCCCTTTTCTTCCTTATCAATTACGATCTTTGCGCTCCTGCCATTTATAAACCTTTTATCTCTCACTTCTTTTAATTTATAACTGATATGCAAATTTGAAAACAGAGAATCCAAAACAGAAGATATTTCCTCGTAATTTACAACAGAATTTGAGATCAAAGCGCAAATATTTGTTTTGTCTATACTTTTCGTTTCAGTTTTTTCATCTGGAAGAATCACCTCTGCTATTTCAAAGATTTTTTGCGGAAATCTATAGTGTTGGCTGTTTTTCAGAACTTTTAGCAACTCGGGGAGCAGAGAAACTCTCAACATATTTATTGATTTTTCTATCTGATTTTGCAGAAAAATTGCTTTTGATTCAAATCTCATTTTTGAAAATTGTTCTTCTGAACTGCTCAGAATCAAAGTAAAAACTTCCTGAAAACCAAGCCCAATCATTAATTCCCTAATTCTGTTCTTTATTTTGGTTTCTTTGAGTAATCCTCCTGTTGTCGCGATTAGAGGAAAATCTGGCTTAAAATTTTTTACTCCATAGGCTCTGCCAATATCATCTATAATGTCAATCTCGTGCAAAATATCTGTTCTGTAACAAGGTGCAAAAACTTTTCCGCCTTCAATTAGATAACCCATTCTTTCCAAAAAATTTATTGCCTCTTCTTTACTGATGTTTGTCCCAAGAATTTTGTTCACATTTAAAATATTGATTTTTACTTCTTCCGGTTTTAAATCCGGAGTTTCAAGTTTTTTATCTGGATATATAACTTCTACGGAATAAATATTCCCGCCAAAATCTGCCAGAGTTGTTGCAATCAAATTCAAAGTTTTAAGCAGAGTGAATATGTCTTCTCCAGAGCATTCAATAAAAACATCTTTTGTTTTGGTCGTGACTTTTCCTAGTTTCGCGGAATTGATTATTGGAGGCATTGACAAAATTTCATTTTTGGAATCAATGAATATCGGATATAATTTTTTTCCAAGAAGCAATTCTCCATATTTTCTTCCTTTTTCGTGTTTTTTTAGAATTTCATTTCCATTCATCTCTTTATCCGAATCTAAAGGAACAAATTTAATTTTTTGTGGTTCAACGGCTTTATAGTATATTGGGGGGGTTATTTTTTCGAGAGGATAGACCCCTATTGCGGCTTTCTTTCTTTTTCTCGCAAAGGTTTCATGCAATTTTTCCTGAAAATTTACGATTTCCTTCAGATTCTGCTCATCAAATTTCAGATTTCTGACAACAGAACAAACGGTATAAGGTCTTACCGAATTAACGCTCTCGTCAACAAAGACTTTGATTTCGGATTTTTTTGCTTCATATTTTTTTGGTTTTTCAAAAAGAAAAACATTTATTGCTCTCGCCAATCCATGAGTTGAGAGAAGGTCTGGTCTGTCCGGAGTAATTTCTATTGCTATTTCATCTCCTTTTAAAGAATCAATTTCAAAACCCAAATTGAAGAGGATATCCTCTAATTCTTTTACGGAAACTTTTTTCTTAATCAAAGTTTTCAAATACTCCAGGCTTGTATTCAGCATTACCATTTTTCCACCTTTAAAATATCATATTCTCGCAGGTCTTTTAAATCGCAGGTATGACCTAATATCTCTTTTATGCTCTTTTTTTCAAAGACAAACATAGCAAGTCTCTCAACCGCCAGACCCCACGCAATAACTGGAACTTTTATATTATAAGGAGCTAATGCTTCTGGTCTGAAAATTCCAGAGTTTATTAATTCTATCCATCTTTTCATTTTTTCTGAATATCCGAAGGCTTCCAAACTTGGCTCAGTATAAGGATTGTAAGCGAATTTAAATTTTATTTTTTCTATTCCGATTTTTGAATAAAATTCTTTTATAAATCCCATTAGACTTCTAAGGTTTAAACCCTCCGCCGCAATAAATCCTTCCGCCTGATGGAACTCCGGGAGATGTGTTGAATCTGCTTCTTCATTTCTGAAAACTCTTCCTATGCAAAAATACTTGCTTGGAATTTTTATACCTTTCGCAAATTTCCTGTAAGTTACTGCCGTTGTGTGCGTTCTCAATAATAATTGCCTTGCTATTTCCGGATTCCATTTTATCTTCCATCCTATCGACCCGGTCTTTCCTCCTTTCTCTTGAACTTCTCTGATTTTATTTACCAACTCTTTATCTGGCAGATCACCTTTTCCAGATAAATAAAAAGTATCCTGAATTTCTCTCGCAGGATGGTCCTGAGGGATAAACATGGAATCCATATCCCAAAAGGCAGTTTCTATTAGAGGACCGTTTAGTTCTTCAAAACCCATTTCAACAAAAATTTCCCTGATTTTTTCTATAATTAGATTTAGAGGATGTTTTTTCCCGGGATAGATTTTTTTACCCGGCACCTCAACATTATATTTTTTGAATTTAACTTCTCTCCACAAACCGGTCTTCAATAATTCCGGTGTTAAATTTAGAATTTCTTTTCTCTCCATCCGGATTTCTTTTTCTTTTTTGATTAAATTTCTTTTTGACAATATCTTAACTTCCTCCTCGCTTAACTCGTTTTTTTCCACCTTATTCAATAATTCTTCAATTTTGTATTTTTCTTTTGTTGCTCTTTCTCCCTTCTCCGTTAATTTTAAAATTCCTTTTTCTATCTTTATCCAATTATTTTTCTTTGCCCATAGAAGAGCAATGTTAAAATTTTCCAGTTTCTTTGCATCGGTAAATTTTAATTCTTTTTCTTTGAGTTTTTTAACTAAATTAATTTCCGGTAAACCTTTTTTCAAATATTTTAACCCTTCTTCGGTAAGTTTATACATAATTACCTAAAATCAATAATTTTATAGGAACCCAATTTTGTTGTTCTTTTTGAGTTTTCTTTTAATATCTCTAATAGAATCTGCCCGCTTCTTTTCTTGATTTTTCTCATTATATCTCCATACATCACCCTTAATTTTTAAATATTGTCTTTCTCCGAGCCACCACCAGAGTTCATCCAATTTCATTTCATTACATCCGATAATGTGTGAATGGGAAGGGTGGGATTTGAACCCACGACATCATGGTCTTCAGCCATGCGCTTTTGGTTTTTTTTACTCCCAGGCTGAGCTACCTTCCCATAATTAAGTTTTTAAAAATAAGTCACTAAAAATTTAAGCAAATTTATAAATAATTCAAGATTTCCTTTATCTCCTCAAGCAACTCTTTATCAACTTCCTCATAATTTTTCAACTCTCTGTACTCTTCTCTCGAAATATAAGAATATAGAATATCCTCTTCCTTTATTTGTCTGCCAATTGTAACTTTTGGGATTGAAATCGCTCCTCTGCCATCTTTTTCCAATCTCTTGATAGTTTTCCCCTCCCTTTGTATCTGTTCAACCTTTCCGATAAGTTTCCCCTCTTTATTTATCAATTTTGCTCCTTCTTCCAAAATGCCTGCTAAAACTTCTATTCCAACAATTGCTGGATTGCTTTGCCTAAAAACAAAACCCTTTAATAATTTAATCTTCGCAATTTTTTTCATTTTTTGTTTTCTCGCTTCTTCCTCCTTCCTTTTTAATTCCTCTCTCCACTCTTCAAATTCTTCAAACAATTTGTAAATGATATTTCCCTCAATTACCTTTATTCCTTTGCTGTTTGCTACATCCCTGAAAGGATTTTCAACATTAAAACAAATTAAAACTTTATTTTCTGGAGAAACACTTTCAAGGGCAATAATATCTTCTTTTGTTGGTGGGCCAATTTTCGCCCTCTTTATTCTAACTCCTTCAAATAAATTTATTAGAGCTTCCAAACCACCTAAATTAGATGCCCTCAAAATAATTCCCTCTGTTTGTTCTTCAATTTCTTTTGAGATTTGTTCTTTTTTCAATTCCTTCAAAAGTTTCTCTTTTTCTGCTTTTGAGTTAACAACTTGAAAATTGGCTCCAGCCAGAACTTTTTCAACATTTTTTCCAATAATCTTCACTCCAGCAGCAGCACTAATTTTATTTATGCTTACAAATTTTTTCTCCACCCTTATATCCTGCAAAGAACTTGGTTTCAGTAAACCCCTTATTTTTACAAAAACGGGCTCGGCGAGTTCAACCAGAATTTCATCTCCGACTTTTAGAGTTCCATCATATAAAATTACATCCATATTGTTTCCCAATTTTTCATCTTTTTTTAATTCCAAAATAACTCCCTTTCCCTTGCCGGATATTTTTAATTTATCTACCAAAAATTTTTGCGATAATCCTATTAAGACGGTAAATAAATTTGGAATTCCCTCTCCCGTTATTCCCGAACAGGGAACAATTGCCACTTCTTTTGTGAAATCTTTAATTTCAGAAAAAATAGCGGAATTAAATCCATAATTTGATAGTTCTCCCTCTATTCTATAAAGTTTTTCATAAAATTCTCGTTTCACATGTTCTGACTGTTCTCTAAAATTGATCAAAAAATCTTTGCCCGTGTTTCTCCATCCGGGTAATTTATCAATTTTTGTCAGAGCGATCACAAAAGGCGTCCTGAATTTTCTCAGAATCTTTAAACTTTCTTCTGTCTGAGGCTTTATTCCTTCATTTATGTCAATAACCAAAATTGCAAGATCGGCGATTGCTCCGCCTTTTTCCCTCATTGCTGTAAAAGCCAAATGTCCCGGAGTATCAATGAAAAGTAAACCTGGGATTTTTATTTTATCTTTTATATTCTTCAAATATTCCGAAGCAATATCGAGTATTGCGGAAATTTTTACATCTGTTGCTCCTATATCTTGCGTTATTCTTCCCGCCTCTTTTTTTGCCACAACAGTATTTCTTACAAAGTCGAGCAAGGTTGTTTTTCCATGATCCACATGCCCTAAAACCGTAACAATAGGCTGCCTTATTTTCCCAATAGATTGTTCTCCCATAATTGAAACTTGCAAATTATTTGAAATCCATAAAGCATGCAAAGTATTGAAAGAAATTGAAACAGATTATTTGAATTAAAATATTTTAATCTCTAATATAAAAAAGTAAAAGGTAATAATATGGTAAAACTGAAAAGATTTAAAGGTAATCCGATTTTGAAGCCAATAAAAAATCATGACTGGGAAAAATATGTTTATAATCCGGGAGCAATTTTTCTTGAGGATAAAGTTCACATAATTTACAGAGCAATGGGAAAAGACAGGATATCTAGATTTGGTTATGCTTCCAGTAAAGACGGTTTTCATATTGATGAGAGGCTTGATGAACCGATTTATGTTCCAAGCGGAGAATTTGAAGAACCTGTAGTAAAATTTCGTAATTCCGGAGTAGAAGACCCAAGAGTTGTCAAAATAGGAAAAAAAATCTACATGACTTATGCTGCGGTAAATGGAAGAGTGTCTTACATTGCTCTTGCCTCCATAGATGTTAAAGATTTTTTAAATAAAAAGTGGAAATGGAAAAAACATGGAATTTTGTTTCCGGATTGCGATGGAAGGAATGCTGTGCTTTTTCCAAAAAAGATAAAAAACAGATTTGTATTATATCCAAGATTTAAACCAGATATTTTTGTTTCTTACTCAAAAGATTTAAAAAATTGGACAAAACCAAAAAGAGTAATGAAACCTAGAAAAGGAAGGTGGGATGATCTCAAAATTGGGGCCGGAACTCCTCCGATTTTAACAGAAAAAGGCTGGCTGTTAATCTATCACGGAGTGCAGGCAACAAGAAAAGGAAATATTTACAGAGTGGGGCTTGCATTGACAGATTTGGAAAATCCGGAAAAAATTCTGTTTAGATCTGAAAAACCAATTCTTGAGCCTATTAAAAAATATGAAAGGATTGGACAGGTTAATAATGTTGTTTTCCCCTGCGGAGCGGTTGTTTTAGAAGAGAAACTATATGTTTATTATGGTGGTGCAGATTCGGTAGTTTGTGTCGCTACAGCAGATATTTCTAAGCTGTTGCCATGAGTTTTTTAAATTTATTTACAATTTCTATCTTATTTGGATCTATCTTATATTCTAAAGCTAAATAATAAGAAATCCAATCGGATAGAAGGATGGTATTAAAAATTCTCGTTAAAATATCTCCTTCAGGCATATCTATTATCAAAACTTCTATTTTTTTTGATTTGAGTAATTTGGCAGTAAGTTCAATTCTCTTTAGCATTCTCGGATGGTCTTCTAAATCACGCAGAATTATAATGAAAAAGTTAAAAAGAGGATTCTTCCATCCGTTCATCTCGTTGTGATTAAGTTCCGAAAAATAATTGGTGAAAGCTGGAACTTTTGAATTTTCATTGAATTTTATTTTCCAGATATATCCAAGAGATCTAAATTTGTCAGGAGTGTAAATAATCGGAATCTTCTTGAATAATCTTTTTGCTATCTGCTTGCCCTTGCTTTCCAAACTTTCTGGTTTTAATTTTTTTTCCAAACTCAATATTTCTAAAATTTGTTTCTTCTTTATCAGACCTATCTTAAATAGAATTCCGGCCAATGCAGAAAAAATGTAACCAGTTGCCATTCTTGGCTGCAAACCTGCTGGAATAAGAATTAAAGGAGTTTTGTTTTTTTCTGAGAGTTCCTTTAATTTTCCTCCAGAAGTTATTGCTATTGAGAACAATCTTCTTTCAATCGCCTCTTCATAAGAATAAATTGGTTCTTCTGTATTTCCAGAATAAGAAGAGAAAATTAATAATGTTTTTTTATTTGTTTGAGGTGGAAGATTGTATGTTCTGTTTACATATATTGGAATTTTTAGATTAAGCCAAGTAGTTAAAATATCGGTTGGCCATGTGCTTCCTCCCATTCCGGAAACAACAACATTTTCGAACTTTTTTTTTATTTTAATATTCTTGGCGGCTTCCAGTCCGACTTTAAACTGTTTTGGAAAATTTAAAATATCCTTTCGCATAGAGTTATCTATTCTCTCCATAACAAAATATTTAAATTTTTTTAATTCTGTCGCATAACAGAAAAACCAATTTAGTCATGCTCTCCTTTATGAAATTTCAGTTTCTTTATTTTATCTTCTGACAATTCTAACCAAACATTCACATAAGAACCGAATCCCGCATTTATGCAAGTTGTTTCTCCAATTTTGCATTTCCCAAAATTTTCATGCATGTGCCCTCCGATGCAAACTAAAGGTTGATATTCATCAATCATTTTCCTAACAATTAATGAACCATAATGGTAGCCATATCTTGGCGACTTTTTATCTTTGATTTTGTCTATTGATGTGTTAAATGGAACATTGTGGGATAAAAAAATAATTGGTTTGGATGCTTTTTCAAAAAGAGAGGAAACTTCTTTTAAATCTCTTTCATATTCTCTCTTTCTTTTTGCTAATTCTTTTGGCTTTAGTTTCTCCAAATCTTCTTTATATTGCGGATATTCTGGTCCAGAAGAAATTCCATAACCTATTATTTGATAATCTCTTATATCAATAATTCTATAATGAACATCAACAATATTGGAGAGTTCTTTTGTAAGAGCATTGTAATGATCTTGTCTTAAAAAATTCCAATCAGAATTTTCATCTTTTGTCCAATCCCAATTTCCAGGAACAACATAGACTGGAATTCCAAAAGAATTAAGATATTCCAACACTTTTCTTCCGTCTGAAAGAGATTTTTCAATCATCTTTCTTGCTTCTCTTTTCCCTATATAGTCATACCACTCTGTTTTACATTCTGGATTTTTTAATTTTTTTCTTAATGCTTGAAACATATATTTTCTTGGAGAGTCTGAGCAGAAATCTCCAGGAGCAATAATTGCATCAAAATCCTTAAAATAAATGTTTGGTTTATTTCCATGCAAATCTCCAACTACTAAAACTTTTATTGTCATATACTTAATAAAAATAAACAATAATATTATGGTGCAAAAAAATTGGATGTTGGGTTTTCTTGGATTTATGGGATTTCAAGGAATTCGGGGAATTATTAGCGGAGACTGGCTACAAGCCCTCTGGATTGTCTGGTTTGTATGGTTTATTTACTTTATTCCAAAGAAGAAGCAGGCGAGATAATTCTGAAATTTTGCTTTAGACATTGATTTTTCTAAAAATAACTACTTACATAATTTTTCAAATTCTTTCTTCGCCAATTTAGCGGCACCAATTGCCGGATTTTTTACGATTATTATCTTCGCCTTTTTAAATCTTTTTTTAAGTTTTGTCTCTAATTTGTTTAGCAGATATTTGTTTCTGAAAACGCCTCCGACAAGACAGATTTTGAATTTTCCTTTTAATTTTACCCTTCTTATTACGATTGCAATTCCATTTTCTAATTCATCAACGGCAGACAAAAGAATCCTCTTCGCAATTCTGTCATTCTTTTTCAAGGCAGGTTCGGTTAAGGGAGCAAATTCGCCAACTTTTTGTTTTAAATTTCCTTCATAAATTAAACTTGCCAGATCTCTCATATTTTCAACCCCGGACTTCTTTAAAACCAGTTTTTCCAGAATTGTTTTTTCCCCTCTCAAATCACTTGACTTAACAGCCGCCCTTAAAACTTTTTGTCCTATATAGAAGGCGCTTCCTTCATCGCTTAAAATGTAATCCAGACCTCCAGCCCTGGCCAGTTTATTTTTATTCTTTGCAAAGAAGTTTGAGCCTGTTCCCGCAATTACCGCCGCCCCATCTTCAACATTGGCAGCCTGCAATACAATTTCTATATCATTCGTAACAATAAAATTAGATTTCAGTATTTTGTTTACTGCGCTTTTTTCTATAATATTAATAACTCTTTTTTTGTCGGTCTCAGTATCTATGCCTGCAAAAGAAAGGCAGGAAAATAAAATTTTTCCCTTCTTTTTTGCCTTAATAATCAACTCATTCAGATTCTTAATAAATTTTTCTTCATCCAAATTCCTGTAATTTAAACTTTCTCCGGTTGTTTCAAAAATCTTTTTTCCTTTTAAATTAATTAAAACCAAAGTGCTTTTTGTCGCCCCTCCATCAATTCCTAAAAAATATCCTTTATCCATAATTTAGTTTGATTTAGAGAATACAAAAAAGAAACATTGGAATTTAAATATTGGAAATATCAAAGAACTTCAAAAATTAAAGAAATAGTTTTGATGAAAAATCTGAAATTAATAAATAATTTTTAAAAAACTAACTTCTATATCTCTCAATAATTTTTCTGAAATCTGTTTTTCTTTCAAATTTGTGCCACGTCCTTATCTGCGGCCATTGCTCGGTATAAGTTCTTTTTTCAATTTTGTAAAAAATTCCAATTGGTATTTTTGCATTTTCACCATAACAATAATCCCACTCCTGAGCTTTTTTCATTGCTTCTTCGTAATTAGCGGGGTTGTGGTTTGCTTCTTCTAATTTATAAACATGTTCTCTCAAAAATTTTGTAGTATTGTGATAAGATATGCAGGGTTCTATAATATCTATGAAAGAGAATCCTCTGTGTTCTATTGCTGCTTCAATAATTTTTGTCAGGTGAGGGATATCCAAAGCAAAACCTCTGGCAACAAAACTTGCTCCACAATTCAATGTGAGGGCTATCGGATTTACAGGTTTTTCTCCTGTTCCCAAAGGTGTTGAAGGACTGACAAGTCCTTTTTCACTGACTGGAGTTGCCTGCCCAGTTGTCAGGGAAAAGACTTGATTATCGAAAACAATAAAAGTTGAGTCTATATTATACCTGCATGAATGAACTAAATGTGCAATTCCCTCCGCATAAGTTGCCCCGTCACCACCAAAACCTATAACGGTTAATTCAGGATTTCCTATTTTTATTCCAAATAATGTTGGAAGGGTTCTGCCATGCAAAGTGTGAAAAAAATTTAAATTCAAATAGTCATATATTTTATCGTGACATCCAACTCCGCTTACACCAACAACTTTATTTAAATCAAGTTTGTTATTATTTACAAGATTTGTTATTGCCTGTTTTACGCTCATTAAAATCCCAAAGTTTGCACATCCCGGGCACCAGGTTATTTTTTCCCCCGTATCTAAATCCTCTACTTTCATTTTAAAATCTTTTTAACTTTAACAATAATATCTTCAGAAGTAAATGGTCTCGCATCATATTTTAAAATCTTTTTTTCAATTATTTTACCTGTCTTCTCTGCAATTACATCTCCAAGCAATCCCGTTGCATTATTTTCAATAAGAATGAGTTCTTCTGAATTTTCTATTTCCTTTTTTACAAATTCTGTTGGAAAAGGACTTAAATATGAAATCTGCAAAAATCTAAAATCTTCAAGTTTTTTTAGAGCGTCGAGAATAGAACCCTTTGTAGAGCCCCAACCAATAATTAAATTATTTCCCTCTCCATAGACGGAAACTGGATTCATTTTGTTTATTTCTTCTTTTATATATTTCATTTTTCTGAATCTTTTCTCATTCATTTTCTTAATCCATTCTTCTTTCTCTGTTGTATGGCCATATTCATCATGTTCGTAACTTGATGCTCTTACTTTTGCCTTCTCTCCAGGAACAAATCTCGGCGAAACTCCATTCTCCGTTATTAAATAACTTTTATAGTCTTCTGCTGGAGAAGCAATGAAACGAGAAGGTTTTATCTTAGGTTCCTCAAAGTCATCAAAAGAATAGTTGCTTTCTCCAACATGTTTATCTCCAAGAATTATTGAGAGAATTCTATATTTATAGGATAAATAAAAACTTTCAATTGTTCTATAAAAACATTCCTTTGAGTCTCCCGGAGCAACAACCACTCTTGGAAATTCTCCGTGACCAGCATTCAAAGCAAATTTTAAATCTCCCTGCGAATTATAGGTTGGAACTCCCGTTGCTGGTCCAGTTCTCTGACTTAAATACAATACCAAAGGAGTCTCAGAAATTCCCTGCAGACTTATTGCTTCGTTCATAAGAGAAAAACCTGCTCCAGACGTTCCAACCATACTCATGGCTCCCGCATAACTCGCACCCAAAGCGGCATTAATTACTGCAATTTCATTTTCTGGTTGTACAACCATAAAATTGTGTTCAAGTTGTTTTGAGGCGAGAATATGCAAAACTGGAGTTGCTGGGGTTATTGGATATGCAAAATAAACATCAATCCCCGAAACAATAGCTCCAGAAGCAATGGCTTCATTTCCAGTTATAAAGAATTTATTCTTTTTCCCGGGTTCGGGCAATTTAATCTTCTGTTCAACTAAATCATAGCCTTCTTTTACCGCTTTCTCAATTGTTTCGTTTTTAAATATTTCTCTGACGGTTTTCAAAACATTTTCGATCTCCAAACCAAAAAGTTTAAAAAATGCGCCAACCAATATATCATTGCCCAGTTTTGGAGAACCGCCCAGTTTTTCAATGATATTAGATAAATCAAACCCAAGTAAATTTTTAGCCTTCAAATTTTTATCTCCCAAAACAAAACCCCCCTCATTTAAGTTTTCTTCGTGTTTGTCTATGGTATCTTGATTCAGAGCAATAATTACATCATAATAATTTTCATTAGAATAGACCGGTTTATCAGAAATCTTTAAAATATTGAAATTATGCCCCCCCTTTATCAAAGAAGGATAATCTCTGTAATTAAAAACATAATAACCGGAATTTGCAAAAAGTTTTCCAATTAAAAAAGCCGTCTTTGCAATTCCCTGCCCAGCGGCTCCTCCTACTAGTATTTGTTTTTCCATAAATTAAAAATAAAAATAAAAGAAGATGAAGAGCTGGTTGCAGAAACGAAAAGAAATTCTTAAAAAATATAGATTAACGGATGATGAAATCAAAATGTGCAAAAGATTACGAAAATATGACTGCAATAGTTATAATCTGTTTTTAGGATTACCACAATTTTATTTTTCACAGGCAGAAACAACCGGATTAAAGAAAGGCAAACTTGTCAGTTCTGGATGTGCCGGATAACTTAAGTTTGTTAATTCTTCCCTCTTAATTTTTTTATAAATTGCGAAGGAAGCAAAACTTATTAGATCTGCGATGTTTTCGGAAGAAATAAACTGAGCTCCCAACAATCTGTCTTTTGAATCAAAGATAAGTTTTGTTTTTATTTTTCCGAATTTTTTCTGTGTATCATATTTTGTCGTTAATTCGCTCTTCAAAATTTTCACTTTAATATTATTTTCTATCGCTTCTCTCTCTGTTAAACCGACTCTGCCAATACAGTAATTGAAAATTTTTGCCGCCGAAGGATTTAGCAGACCTTCAAAATTTGTTTCGATTCCGCAAATATTTTTGGCCGCAATTTTTGCTTCCCTTACCGCTGAAATCACCAATCCCGACGGAACTGGTTTTTTTGTAATAAGAGAGAAAGATTGAGCGCAATCACCAATTGCATAAATATCCTTAATATTCGTCTGCATTTTTTTATCTGTAATAATTCCAAATTTTCCGCATTTAATTCCAGAATTTTTTGCTAATTCCACTTCCGGCCTTATCCCAGTTGCAAGAATTATGGCATCTGCCCTGATTTTTTTGTTTTTGCATTTGATATAACTGAGGTTTCCATCTCCGATTATTGATTCAACTTTTGCTCCCAATTCCAATTTTACTTTATTCTTTTCCATTACTTTCTCTATTTCCTCGCAAATCTCTCGATCATAAGTTGAATAGAGCAAATTTGGCAAAATTTCAAATATTGTTACCTTGTGTTTTTTTGATAGCAAAGCGCCAAGTTCAACAGATATTAAACCACCGCCAATCAAACCCACATATTTTGCATTTTTTAAAAACTTTGCAATTTTTTTTGCATCAGAATAATCTCTCAAAGTAAAAACATTTTTTGAATCAACGCCTTTAATTGAAGGAACAAAAGGCTTGGCTCCGGTTGCAAATACAAGTTTATCATATTTATATTCGTTTTTCTTTATTCGGATTTTTTTAAGTTTCGTATCAATCTCCGTCACTTCTTCTCTGATGAGGTTTATTTTTCTTTTAGTCAGCATTTCATCGGGCTTAACACATTTCTCCAGTTTTGTTTCTCCAGATATTGCGTATGGCAGAGAACACTTAACCGCAATATTTTTTTCCTTTCCGAATATAATCACATCAGTTTTTGGTTTTAATTTTTTTATTGTCATTGCACATTCTATTCCTGCAGGACCACAGCCAATAATGCAAACTTTCATCTTCAATAAAATATATAATCACAATTTTTTATATTAATATATTTGCTATATAAGATAGTAAACAGCACTTTATAAAAATATCAAAATAAATTTGCTCTCGCTTTTTTTCTTTAATCTATCATTGTCTTCCTTTATTCCTTACAGATTTAACATCATCCTTCCGTCTTTTCATTTCTTTGTTTTATTTTTCATCCACATCGTTATTAAAATTTCGTAATTTAAAATTTTTATCAAAGTTAATTATGGTTAAGTATAAAGAAGTTGCTATCTCTGAGTTTTTTGAGAAGAACAGTCATCTATTGGGTTTTGATAATCCAGTGAAGGCTTTAATGACTGTTATAAAAGAAGCGGTTGATAATTCCCTTGATGCCTGTGAAGAAGCCAATATTTTGCCCGACATTATTGTGAAAATAAAAAATATAAAAGAAAATATTTTTCAGATAATTGTTGAAGATAATGGTCCCGGAATTGAGGAAAAATACGTTAAACAGGTCTTTGGAAAATTACTTTTTGGTTCGAAATTTAAATCTCTTGGAGAAGCTGGAATGCAATCAAGAGGGCAGCAGGGCATAGGTATTTCCGCTTCAATCCTTTACGCACAATTAACAACCGGAGAACCAGCTTTGATAGAATCAAAAGTAAAAAATAAGATGCATTATTCTTGCAAATTGATCATAGACACTTCAAAAAATATTCCTGTTATAATAGATGAAAAAAAACTGGAAACTATCAAAGAACACGGCACGAAAATTACATTGAAATTAAAAGGTGTTTATAGAAAAGTAAAGGGTCCCGAAGATTTTCTAAAATATGTTGCCATTGCAAATCCTCATGCACAGATTACGTTTTTTGGCCCGGATGGAAGTAAGAAAGTTTTTAAAAGAGTTGTAAATAAACTGCCAAAGAAACCAAAGAAAGTTAAACCGCATCCTCATGGTGTTGAACTTGGAACACTCATAAAAATGTTGGGTCAGACAAAATCAAGAACCTTGCAAGCATTTTTGATAAATGATTTTTCAAAAGTTGGGAATACCGGAGCAAAAGAAATATGCAGTCTCGCAAAACTCAACCTGCAGACGAGACCTAATGCAATAAACAGAGAACAAGCTTCAAAATTATTGGCTGCTATGCAACAGGTAAAATTGCAAAGACCTCCAACAGATTGTTTATCTCCAATAGGAGAAGAAAATATTATAAAAGGATTGAGCAAAGAATACCCTGCAGATTTTGTTGCGGCTTGTACCCGGCCAGTGGCAGTTTACAGAGCAATTCCTTTTCAAGTGGAAGTTGGACTTGTTTATTCAAAGGAACTTCCAACAGATAAACAAATTAATTTAATCAGATTTGCAAATAAAGTTCCCTTATTCTATCAGCAATCCGAGTGTGGAACTTATAAGGCTGTTGTAAAGACTTCTTGGAAGAGATATGGGCTGCAACAATCGGCAGGAAGTCTTCCCATTGGCCCCGTAGTTTTGGCTATTCACGTCGCTTCTGTATGGGTTCCATTCATTTCTGAAGGTAAACAGGCGATTGCTCCTTATCCAGAAATTGTCAAAGAAATAAAACTTGCTTTGCTGGAGTTGGGAAGAAAACTTCAAAGATATATTTCTGCAGAACAAAAAAAATATGCCAAAGTAAGAAAAATAAAATTGTACGAAAAATATTCTACCGAAGTTGCAACTTCTCTGGCAGAATTAACAGGTAAAAATAAAGATGATATTATGGCTCTGCTTAAAAGAGAAATAGCCAAAAGAGGTGAAGGATTATGAATATAAAAAGAGAGAAAACAGATGAAGAAATAATAAGAAGATTAAAAGAAAAATTTGGAGAGAAAATAATCTCCGATTTGAAAAATGGAAAAGATCCAACTATAGATGTGATTGTAAGAGGCCTCAGCAACATAATTTTTGATGAAAAGGAACAATTGATTAAACTTGGAAACAAAACACAAAAAAGAGCTTTTTTTAATGTCGGACAGACGAGAATATTCATGCAAACTTTACTCGTTGCAAACGCGTGTAAAAATTTAATTGAATCCGGGAAGACTACCTCAATAAGAAGTCTGTATTATAATACAAAGCACACAATTGGAGATAGCAAAGAAAACACTTTCGAAGAACAGGAAGAGTCAAATCCTATAATTGAAGATATAGAAGTCAGTATAGATGCTTTAAGAGAAGAATTGCATTTAAGAGCAAACAGCAAAGGAGCAATGGTTGGAAATCTTACTATTGTAGATTCCGGGGATAAAATTGATTTAAGAAAGATGGGTTCAGGAGGATGGGCCGTGCCTTCAATAGTCGAGCCTCATACAATTCAATTTAAAGAATGTGAAGCCAAATTTGTGCTATTCATAGAGAAAGATACGGTTTGGGGCAGATTTAATGAAGATAAATTCTGGAAAAAACATAACTGCATTATAATTCACGGGGGAGGTCAACCACCAAGAGGTGTTAGAAGATTACTGAAAAGAATGCATGAAGAATTAAAATTGCCGATTTATGTTCTCGTTGATAATGATCCGTGGGGATTTTACATCTACTCAGTTATCAGGCAGGGTTCTATGAAACTGGCTTACGAATCCGTGAGAATGGCAGTTCCAGAAGCAAGATTCATAGGTTTAAGTTCGTTTGATCAGGAAAAATATAATTTGCCGGATGAAGTAACGATTAAATTAAATGAAGGGGATAAAAAAAGGATTAAAGAACTTTTAAATTACAAATGGTTTCAAAAAAAGAAATGGAGAGAAGAAATGGAATATATGCTAAAAAAAGGCGTAAAATTGGAACTTGAAGCTTTAAGTTCAAAAAATATAGCTTTTATCACCAACAATTATCTGCCAGAAAAAATTGAGAGAAAGGAGTGGCTGAGTTAAAGTTGGATAAATTTTCCATTTTCTATACTTTGCTTAATTATACTTCTTTTTATTTTGTCAAAAAGACTCTGTATTCAAAATATCTAAAATTCTCTGGGCCTTTTTTTCTCCCAAATTTTTTATTTTAATTAATTCTTCTTTCTCTGCATTGAAAATTTTTTTTGGAGTTTTAAATTTTTCAAGAAGTCTTTTTGCCAAAACAGAATTTACAGAAGGCAATCCTGCTATCAAATATTCCTGTTCTTCTCTCAGATTTTGGAACTTTTTTCTAACTCTTACAACAACTTCTCTTTTTTCTTTGAATTGTTCCCTCTTCGCCACCAAATAAATAAAATTTGCGCTGTCAATCTTGTTTTTTGTCCAAATTGTCGCAATTTTAAAATCCAAAATTATAGATGCAAGAGCGCCAAAAAAAGAATTATTGTTCAGGTTGCCAAAATATTCAAAACCTTCTATCAACAAAATTGGTTTCTCAAATTTTGATAGTTCCCTTAATTGCGAAAACAATCTTAAATCCTTTATTGAAGAAACAAAATCTGCAAAAGTTTTTCTTTCAATTGCAACCCTGTCTGAAACAATATAATCTGCAATCTCTAAGTTTTCTTCTTCAATTTCGCAACCAAAATTTTTCAAGTAATTCGTAATCCCGCTTTTTAATTCTCTTTTATCAACTTTTATCTTGGGTCTTTCCACCATAAAAGTTCACAGAGAAATATAATACTTAATCTAAGTTATGGTGAGCATAAATTTAACTTTTTTGGGGACGGGAACAGCAATTCCGACTTTAAAAAGGAGACATTCCAGCATCCACTTGTCTTATCAAGGCAGGAATAGTTATTCTCTATTATTTGATTGCGGAGAAGGAACCCAGACACAACTTTTAAAGGCTAGAATAAATTTCATGTCAATAGACCATATTTTTATAACCCACTGGCATGCTGACCATTTTATTGGCCTTTTCGGTTTGCTCGTTTCCATGGGTTTTGAAAAGAGAAAGAGAGAATTGAAAATTTTTGCGCCAAAGGGAAATAAAATAGGGCCGGGACTTTTAAAGTTTTATAAACTTCCCTTTCCCGTGAAATTTTTTGATTCTTATAAAAATGGTGTAATTTGCGAAGAAGAAGAATTTTTGGTTAAGGCGATGCCGGTAAAACACACGATAGAAACGGTTGCTTATAAATTTCAGGAGAAAGACAGATTAAAACTGGATAAAAAAAAGATAAAAAAATTAAGTTTAACCTGGCAGGAATGCAGAGAGATAAAAGAAAAAAGAAAAATAAAAAAAGATGGAAAATTGATAAAATTAGAAGATATATCTTACAAGACAGAAGGCAAAAAAATTGTTTATGCCGTTGATACAGTTTATCTTAAAAAAATGGAAAAATTTTGCAAAGATTCTATTTTAATCCATGAATGCACTTATTTTAGCAAAGAAGATATAAAAGACAAAATGCATTCCTGTTTGCAGGATGTTCTCAAATTCAGAAAAGTGGCAAAGAAAATTTATCTGACCCATATCGGGAGGCAATACCAGAGCCAATCAGAACTTGAAGAAAAAGTGAAGAGATACAAAAATGTTTTTGTTGCAAAAGATTTGATGAAAGTTAAAATTTAGAATGTTATTAGTTGATACAAATGTCGTAATGGAATACAAAAAGTTAAAACTTTTCTTCAGGAGCAAAGAATTGGCAATAACAAACCCGTGTTTATCTGAAGTCAGAAAAATTGCAAAGGAAAAAAGAGATCTTGTTTTATTGGAATTAACTGATAAAATAAAAGTAATTCAGACAAAAGAAAAAAATGCGGATAAATCAATTTTAGAAGTTGCAAAAAAATACAAATATCCCGTTGCAACTTTTGATAAATTGCTGATAAAAAAATTGAAGGAAGAAGGAATAAGAGTCTTAAGTTCAAACAAGGATATTCTGAGAGAATTGAGCTGAATTTCCAAAATCTCTTTGCAGATTC
>JAGGTL010000002.1 GCA_021163805.1 Candidatus Aenigmatarchaeota archaeon
AAACTTTCCTCTTCTTCCAAAACTCATTCCAAAATCTAAAAATATTTTTGTTCCTTTATCTTCAAGAAGAATTTTATTTCCTCCTATCTCCTTTATGCCTCCATAAAAAGTTAATGAGGTCATAATTTAATTCTAGAGAAAAGAAATTATTTGTTTTTAATTTATGAACTTAAAAGATTTAAAGAAATTCGCAGAAAAAGACCAAAAGCATATTTAGGAAATCTAAGAGCTTCTATTAAAGAAAATCCAGTTAAAGTAATAATTGAGGAGGGACCTCTTAATTATCCTTGATGGTCTGATGATTTCTGTTGGTTTAAAGGCGAGATTTATTCTATTCCAAAAGGAGTAACAAGAATTTTATTAGGAGATTATAAACTAGAATGGATTGTTGAATGTTCTGATGGAAAATTAAAGCGGGTTATTCCAAGAAAGATTATTACTAAAAAATTAAATTACGAACCTGTTATAGAGATTGGAGAGAATTACAGGCCAAAGATAATAAAAAGAGAATATGATGGTAGGGTTGGTATTAAAGAAACTTCTTTATCAGATGGTGTCTATATACGTAGGCCAAGATTTTTACTAACAGAGGATAGAAGAATCTTTTACAATGTAGAAGCCTTATTTGATAAAAACGATAGAGGAAGACCTGCAGATTTATCAGATCCTCTTGTGATGGTAACATTAACTGGAATTATGAGAAAGGAAACCATTTAGAACGTACTTTAATGGAATTGGTAGAATTATCTGAAAATTTTGGAACTTATTATCCTGCGCTTTCAGAATAGAATTAATTTATATGTTCTTAAATTATGGAACTCGGCACGGTTGTCTGCAAAGATGATACTCCCAATACAACCATATTTTATTTTGTTGCAACAAAAGAAAGTGAAGTAAAGAGAGGTCTGTTTGTTCAAACAAATACAACAGAAGGTCTGCTTATCGGGAGAATCGAAGAGATTACAAAAACAAACCGTTATTTTATGCAACCCGAAACAATTTCAAATTATGAAACAAATATTAACCTGCATTTTCCAACAGATAAATGGGAATTTCTTTTGTGCAAGGTATATTGTCTTGGAATTTTGAATAAAATCGTTAGAAAAGCAAATTATCCGGTTTCTCCCGGAGAGACAGTTAAACTTGCAGAGAACAAAAATCTTGAAAGGTTATTTAAACTTGACGAACAAGGATTAAAAATTGGTAATTTAAGCGGACATAATCTGGAAATAAGATTAAATTTAAACAGACTGTTTCAGAAACATCTCGCCATTCTTGCTTTATCGGGAGCTGGAAAAAGTTATGCGGCTACAGTTTTAATTGAAGAATTATTAAACAGAAATGATAAACAGGGCAAGGTGGGCATTATTATAATTGATCCTCATGGTGAATATTCCTGTTTTGCCTACGATGAAAATTTTTCACAAAAAACCACTCTGATTAATGGAAGAGATATAAGAATAGGTATTCCGCATCTTTCCAATTATTATTACAAACTTTTCCTTCAAAATTTGAGTTTTGCGCAGGAGAGAGATCTGATAAAAATAATTGATGAACTGAAAAAAACCGAAGATGTTTTTGGAATTAAAGAAATAATTCAGAAAATAGAAGAAAGTGAAAATATAAAACAGGCGACAAAAGATGTTCTAATATCAAATCTTTATTCTCTCGATTCTTTAAGACTTTTTGGTTATTATGACATACCTTCCATAAATAATTTAATTGTTCCTGGACAGATTTCTATTTTGGATATTTCTGACATAACAGATGACCAAAAAAAGAAAATGATCGTAGCTTATTTTTTGAGAGAACTTTTCAACAGAAGAATAAAAAGAAAAATCCCGCCTTTTATTGCCTTTATTGAAGAAGCGCATAACTTTGCCCCAGAAGGAAGTTCAAAGGAAAATTTCTCAAAAGGAATTATAATTAAAATGGCGAGAGAAGGAAGAAAATTTAATGCTCTTTTATGTCTGATTTCTCAGAGACCGGTTCATTTAAGTACAACCAGTTTATCTCAATGTAATACTTTTATGTTTCTAAAAATAACAAACCCATATGATTTGAAACATATTTCGGAGAGCAGCGAAGGAATAACAAGTGAACTTCAAAAACAAATCAGTTCTTTAGATGTTGGTGAAGCTGTTTTAGTAGGAGAAGCGAGTTCTTTTCCTTTATTTGTAAAAATCAGGAAGAAAAAGGTTATGAATTTAGAAACAAATAAAAGTCTTGAAGAAGAATGCATCGAATATGCTGAAAAGAAAGAAAACAGAAAAAAAGATGTAAAAGAATTGATGGGAAAATAGAAAAAAATTATTTTTCGGAATAAAGATAACAATTGCTGAATCTTTATTTTTTATAACTATATATTTCGGATTATTTTATAATGGGTGTCAATTTATCCTCAATAATAGAGCCCGAAAAGGTGAATTTTGATTTTTTAATTGGAAAAACTTTTGCTGTAGATAGTTATAATATAATCTATCAGTTTCTTTCAAGTATAAGGCAACAAGACGGGACTCCTTTGATGGATGAAAAGGGCAGGGTGACTTCGCATTTATCTGGACTTTTTTACAGGACAATTAATCTGGTTTCTAAGGGGATTAATTTAATTTTTGTTTTTGATGGAGAACCTCCAGATTTTAAAAAACAAGAGATTGAGAGAAGAAGAGAAAT
The DNA here is from genome assembly GCA_021163805.1 of Candidatus Aenigmatarchaeota archaeon. Classification (GTDB taxonomy): domain Archaea; phylum Aenigmatarchaeota; class Aenigmatarchaeia; order QMZS01; family QMZS01; genus QMZS01. The sequence continues at coordinate 2,674 of JAGGTL010000002.1, forward strand.
CAGGGAAGAAGCAAAAGAAAAATGGGAAATTGCTTTAAAAGAAGGGAAAACTGAAGAAGCGAAAAAATATGCCAGAATGAGTTCTTCTATTTCAGAAGATATAATTGAAGAAAGCAAACTTTTGCTGAGTTATCTTGGATTTCCGGTTGTTCAAGCAAAATGTGAAGGAGAAGCTCAATGTGCAAAAATTTGTTTGGATGGAAAAGCATTTGCAACTGCAAGTCAAGATTTTGATTCATTGCTTTTTGGCTCTCCAAAGACACTGAGAAATTTATCAATAAGCAGAGCGGAATCTTTGGAATTGATAGAATTGAAAAAAACAGGGTTGAGCAGAGAACAGTTGATTTTGATTGGATTATTGGTCGGAACAGATTACAATCCAGGAATCAGGGGGATAGGGCCAAAAAAAGCTTTAGAACTGGTTAAGAAAACGACATCGCTACGAGAAATAGAAAAAAAAGTTAATTGGGATTTTGAAATAAGCATGGAAACTCTCTACAATTTCTTTTTAAATCCTCCCATTTTTGAAAATTACAAAATTGAGTCTGGAAAATTAGAACCAGAAAAAATAAAAAGACTGCTTTGCGATGAACATAATTTTTCTGAAGAAAGAGTGCAAAAATTCATTGACAAACTAGGGCAAAAGAAAGGAAAGCAGACAAGTTTGTTTGGGTTTTAAGTTGTTTTTAAATATCCGAGAAACTAGATTATGAGTATAAGAAAAAATGAAATAATTATTCTTGGGATAATTCTATTTTCTTTCATTTTTGGCATTTATTTCTATCCTCAAATGCCCGAGAAAATAGCTTCGCATTGGAATGTTCAAGGACAAGTAGACGGTTATATGCCAAAATTCTGGGGATTATTCTTGATGCCGCTAATATCGGCGGGATTATTTTTGCTTTTTATTACAATTCCAAAAATAGACCCCTTAAAAACAAATATTGAAAAATTTAGAAAATACTATGATGGATTTATTATATTGATTATTATATTTTTATTTTATCTTCATCTTCTGACTATTTTCTGGAATATGGGCATCAGATTTGATATAATTCAATTATTGGCACCGGCTTTTGGCATCTTATTTTATTATTGCGGAATTTTAACAGAAAATGTAAAAAGAAACTGGTTTATCGGAATCAGAACCCCTTGGACCTTAAGCAATGATGCAGTCTGGGATAAAACACATAAATTCGGAGGAAAGTTGTTTAAAATTTCCGGAATAGTTGTTCTTTTTGGAATTTTCTTCCGAAATTATGCTTTGTTTTTCATTCTTGTTCCTGTAATTTTAGTTGCAATCTGCACAATTATCTATTCATATGTTGAATACCAAAAAGAATTGGCAAAAAATTCATAGTTGGAAGAGTGGATGAAATAATTTCTGATTAAATAAAAAA
>JAGGTL010000040.1 GCA_021163805.1 Candidatus Aenigmatarchaeota archaeon
GCTTATCTGTAAGCTATCCAGTGGACTTTTAATCTTACCTATATCCTTATTACTTACATGTGTATATATCTCAGTCGTCTTCGAACTTTTATGTCCGAGTAGTTCCTGTATATACCGAAGATCTGTACCTCTTTCCAGTAGATGTGTAGCGAAACTATGTCTGAGAGAATGAACAGTGGCGTTCTTCTTAATGTTTGCCTTTTTGCAGGCATTTGAGAATATCTTTTCAACCGTCCGAGTTGTTATATGCTTCTCTTTATCTTGGCTTGAAAATAACCATATTGATTGACCATACTCTTTCAGGTACCTCCTTATCATCTCCGTCGCCACCTCAGAAAGCATCGTATACCTGTCCTTTCTACCCTTCCCACCTTTTATGTGAATTAGCTTTCTTTCATCGTCAATATCCCCAGGTTTCAACTTCACCACTTCACTCACTCTTAACCCCGCTGAATATATAAGCATCAATATCAGCCTGTGCTTGATGTTGGTAATCGATGACAAAATCTTTGAAATCTCCTCCTGATTGAGAACCACAGGAAGCTTCTTATCTTTCTTTGGCCTCTTTAGCTCATAAACAAATCCCCGCTTTAGCACCTCACCGTAATAAAACTTCAATGCGTTGATCACTGTATTCAAAGTGGATGCGGAAACTTCTTTTTCCTCTACCAGATAGAATAGATAGTCTTTTACATCTTCATTAGTAATTTCATTAGGTTTTTTCCTTACATATCCTAAGAAATCTTTGTTGTAGTGAATATAAGATTTTATAGTCTTTGGACTATATTTTCTAACAACCAAGTTTTTTCGTAAATTCTTAAAATATTTTTCTTCTATTTTGAGATTCAAAATTCCTATCACCGCACTCATTTTATTTATCTACTTTCACCGAAATTGCTTTTAAATAATGAATCTTCAAGGCTATTAACCACCCCTTCATTGATTCGGTGAAAGATTGTATTCCATAAAGAAATAAACACCAGTTTCATAAAAATATTGGAGATAAATGAATAGAAACAAATTTTTTTCAGGAATCCAAAATTTCTCCAAACAATTTTAACCCATCAATTCTATTAATTCTAACTTTAACAAATTTCCCGATTTCTCTTGAATTTAAATGAATTGATTTATAGGCAAAATTTCTTCCTTTGAAAAATTCATCAATTAATATTTCACCTTCCCAACCCAACCATTTTTTATTTTGTTCGATAGAAATTTTCTTTGCCAATTTACTTGAAATTATGCTCCTCTCTTTTACAACTTCTGAGTCCAAAGGTTTTAATCTCGCCGCCTTTGTCTTTCTCCTCACTCCAAACTTTGAGACATTTGTCCAATCTGGTTTCACTTTTTTCAATAAATTTAGGGATTTCTGAAAATCCTCTTCAGTTTCAGTAGGATAGCCAACAATTATATCTGTCCAGATTGTCGCCATTTTGAATTTATTTCTGATTTTTTTTACAATGAACTCAAAATCTTTCACAGCATAATCCCTGTTCATTTCCCTTAAAACTTTATCCGAACCAGATTGAACGGGAATATGAAAAAATTTAAAAATTCTTTCATCCTCGCAAACTTTTAGAAAATTGTCAATTATTTTTGAAAGATGGATTGGATTTAACATTCCAATTCTTATAAAATATTCTCCTCTTATTTCCAAAATTTTTTTTAGCAGTTCTGACAGATCTGAACCGGAATCAAAACCATAACAGGAAACATCCTGTCCAGTAAGCCAGAATTCTTTGCATCCCTGCTCTTTTGCACTTTTGATTTCCTTTACAATATTCTCAATTGAATAAGAAAACAACTGCCCTTTAGCCAATTTTCCTCCGCAATATGCACAATTTCCCAAACATCCGGAGCAAATCTGGACAATATCAATAACTTTATTTTCCCTGATTTTTGGCAAATAAACCTTTTCCTTTTTGTTTTCCCCCAGCAATTCAACTCTTTTTCCATCTAAAATTTTTCTTACAACTTTGAGAATCTCAGTTGTTCTATTTCCGGAAATCATACTTAACTCTGGAAAATTCTTTCTTAAAATTTCTGGATAAGCAGAGGGCATACATCCCGCTATCAATATTTTTTTCTTTTTAAATTTTTTCTGAATTTCTCTGATTCTCTCCAGAATCTTATTTTCTGTTGGCTGTTTTATAACGCAGGTATTTATTATAATCAAATCTGCCAATTCTATATTTTCTGTTTTATTCAAACCAGCACCTTTGAGAATCCCCGCTATAATTTCAGAATCAGATTTATTTGCCGCACATCCATAAGTTTCAATATAGAATTCCATTATTTTTCTTTTTTTAAAATTATCTCTTTGAAATATCCTTTATTAAAAAACTTTAGAATTTTGACGGGGAGAGAATTATTTTTAAAAACAATTAAAAACTGAAATGTGTGAAAATTATTGATTTATAAGAACACCAAATACAGAATACTAAGAAAAAAAGTAGGGGATATTAAAAAATTTCCGTTTAGGTGTTTTTATTGTATCACAATATAATTTATCTATATCACAATTTATTAAGTTACCGTGAAGGTCGATAACACCTAATTTTCTACCTGTTCTATTTTCTATAATTTTATCAACCTCTTCAGTCGTGTAAATAGAAGTTATGTCCACACCATATTTATCTTCAAATATTGCGGTTTTATTTTTTGACCCATCATCAGTATGTTTATTCCCTTCTTCCATAAGTGATAAATATTTATATAAAGAAAGATAATATGAGCGTATCTAAAAATTAATCAAAGAAATTCCCCATATTTTTAAAATAATTAAAAACTGAAA
>JAGGTL010000061.1 GCA_021163805.1 Candidatus Aenigmatarchaeota archaeon
GGATAACAAATCAAGCCTCTTCTGGATTTATCAATTTTGTTATTAATCAAAGCATATTTCAATGCCTTTGCCCTTCCCTTGATATTTTCCGGTTCTACTGAAAATACAACTTTTATTCCATATTTTGATCCGTCTCCAATATATTCTTCAATTTGTTCGTGTTTGTATCCAAGTAAAAAAATAAAATTCTTAAAGCCACAGTTTACAAGAAATTCGATTGAATAATCCAATAAAGTTTTTCCATCTAATTCAAGCAATGCCTTTGGTTTATCAATTTTTCCCATTCTCTTTGCTCTTCCTCCAGCGGGAACAATTATCTGCGTCTTTTTTATTTCTTCTTCTATATTTTTTAAATTATCCATAAAAATAAAATAAAATTTAAAGTAAAAACCAATCTTATATATTTATGAAACTGATTTTGTTTTTTTCAGAAATAAGAAATAAAGATGTTCCATTAGTTGGAGGGAAAAATGCAAGTCTTGGAGAGATGTATTCAAAATTGAAAAAAAAGGGAATTAGAATCCCAAACGGTTTTGCTTTAACTTCCAAAGCCTATGATTATTTTATATTTGAAAACAAAATTGAAGAGAAAATCAAAAAGATTTTAGGTGATTTGGATATAAAGGATATAAAAAATCTGAGAGAGAAAGGAAAAAAAGTAAGAGAATTAATCTTAAAGTCAAAAATTCCAAAAAAACTTGAATTAGAAATTTTAAAAAGTTATAATAAACTTTGCAATGGCAAGGAAATCTCCGTTGCCGTCAGAAGTTCGGCAACGGCAGAAGATTTGCCGGATGCAAGTTTTGCAGGGGCTCAGGAAACTTATTTAAATATAAAAGGAGAAAAAGAATTATTAAAAGCTATTTTGAAATGTTATGCCTCTCTTTTCACCGATAGAGCAATTTCCTATCGGGAAGAAAAAGGATTTGGGCAATTTTCTGTCAAATTATCCATAGGTATTCAGAGAATGGTCAGGAGTGATCTCGCTTGTTCTGGAGTGATGTTTACTCTGGATCCAAATACGGGATTTAGAAATGTCGTATGCATTGAAGGAAGTTACGGGCTTGGAGAGTATATAGTAAAAGGTGTTGTAAAACCAGATTCATTTTTTGTATTTAAGCCAACAAGAAAAGTTATAAAGAAGGAACTTGGAGATAAAAAGATTAAATTGATTTTTTCAAAAACTGGCACAAAAGAAAAAAAAGTAAAACGGGAAGATCGAAACAAATTTATTCTGACAGACGAAGAACTAAAGGAACTTGCAAATTATGCAATTAAAATTGAAGAACACTATAAAAGACCTATGGATATAGAATTTGCAAAAGACGGACTTGACAATAAATTATATATTGTTCAGGCAAGACCGGAAACCGTATATATGAAAAAGAAAGAAATCGATAAATACACTCTTCTTGAAAAAAGTAGAAAACTGGCAGAAGGTATTGCCGTTGGAAGAAAAATTGTCAGTGGCGAGGTTCAGATTATTGAAAATATTAACCAAATAGAAAAATTTAAACCGGGAAAAATTCTTGTTACAAAACAAACGAATCCGGATTGGGAACCAATTATGAAAATCTCTTCAGGAATCATAACCGAATCGGGAGGAAGCACAAGTCATGCCTCTATTGTTTCGAGAGAACTTGGAGTTCCTTGCATTGTTGGAGCAAACGGAATTACGAAAAAATTAAGAAATGGGCAGAAAGTAACCATTGATTGTACAAGTTCAAGGGGCATTGTTTGGGATAGAGAACTGAAATATAAAATAAATAAAATTAATATTGAAAAATTACCAAAGACAAAGACAAAAATAATGTTAATTCTTGGTACTCCGGAAGAAGCTTTTAATTTTGCATTTTTACAACCTGATGGAATAGGATTGGCAAGAATAGAATATATTATAAGTAACTGGATAAAAATGCATCCTCTTTATGCAATAGAAAAAAGAAAACAGAATTTTTACATAGATAAACTTGCAGAAGGAATTTCAATACTCGCCGCTTCTGTTTATCCAAATCCAATAATTGTCAGATTCTCAGATTTTAAAACAAACGAATATAGAAATTTATTGGGCGGAGAAAAATATGAACCAACAGAAAATAATCCAATGCTTGGATGGAGAGGAGCATCAAGATATATCGATAAAAAATTCAAACCCGCATTTTTATTGGAATGTGAAGCAATAAGAAAAGTTATAGAAGATAAAGATTTGAAGAATGTTAATGTAATGATTCCTTTCTGTAGAACAATTGACGAGGGCAAAGAGGTTTTAAAAATTCTGAATGAAATCGGGCTCAGAAAAAAATTGAAGGTTTATGTAATGGCAGAAATTCCTTCAAACATCATTTTAGCAGACAAATTTTCAAAATTATTTGATGGTTTTTCGATTGGGTCAAATGATTTGACACAACTTACTTTGGGAATGGATAGAGACAACCCAACGCTTAATTTTGATGAAAGAAATGAAGCCGTGAAAAAATTAATCTTTAATTTAATTAAAACAGCCCATAAATACAAAAAACCCGTTGGAATTTGCGGACAGGCTCCTTCAAAATATCCCGAATATGCAAAATTTCTGCTGGAGAATAAAATAGATTCCATTTCTGTTAATCCAGATGTTTTTCTGGAGACAAAAATCAGAGTTTCAAATCTTGAAAAAGGCAATTGACGAATAAAACATCGTCATTTAAATATATTATAATTTATATTCACTAATGAAATTTGCAATAGTTGATCTAGATGGCACATTAATTTCAAATTCTCTGGAAGTTTATAAAAAACAATTAGGATTGGATATAAATGATAAGGATATTGAAAAAATTGCAGATTTTTTAAAAATTCTGAAAGATAAAAAATTATCGGATATTCTGAAATTAAAAGATTATTTTGATTATAATGAAGAATTAATAAACTTATTATATGACAAAAAGAAAGAGAAATATATTTTGGTATTGATTACCGATAATCCCGGTGGAGAATATTTTGCTCCACCTGATCTTTTCGATGAAATTTATCTAACTATATATTTAGAAGTAAAGGAAGGAGTAATTACGGAAAATATATCAAAAAAATCTACAAAAAAAGAAATTGTCAAAAATATATTGCGCAATAAATCTGGAATTGAAATAATTGAAGTTTACATGGATGGCAGCAATAGCGATTATGATATGATTAAATATATACGCGATTTTTATGGAAATATATTAAAAGTTTACAAAATCAGCTAAAAAGTTTTGTCAGCCAATCTCCGCCAATGCTCAGTATATTCTCAAAACCGACTAAAATTCCGTGATGCATTATACCCGATATGACCAATATTAGCATTACCAACAAAAATATTATACCAAAAACAATTTTGAAAGGCATTTCCATAATAATATAAAAAGATAAAAATTAGTTAATAAGGGGCTTCATATTTTACAATACCTTGAAAAACTCCGACATTTTTTCCAGTACTTTTTTCTCTGAAATCAATTTTAAAGAAAGAATATTTTTCATCGTACCAAGTTGTTGGATTGTCCTTTACACACTTAACATCTAAAGAAGATATAATGAAATTGTAGCCCTCAATTCCGATTTCTTTTATGTAATTTTCAATTCTTTTTTTTACATTATTTTTGAATTTATCACATTTTTCATTATCAAAATTGTAAATAAATTCTTTGTTATTTAGTTTACTTATATATTCTGACAGAGCAAAATCAACATAGAGCCTCTCAACTTCATAATAAGTTCCATTTGAATTTGAATAAATTATAAGTATTCCGTCTGTTCTCGGAACTTTTGATGTATCACATAAATCCAAATCGCCAGAATCTACAGAATCTATTTTGACTCCATTAAATTCAAAAAAATAATTTGTTATCCCATTAACTCTTAAAATTTCGTGTTTTTTTCCGCAGTTTAACTTAATTTCTTTTGATATCGGAAGGTCGTTTAAAGTCAATACAATATTATCATAGTTATTCAAACATTTGTATTTTCTTGCTCCTTTAATCTTATGGCACCTATATTTTCCGCTTGAGATGGAAGTTAATGAATCCCGCGGAGAACATTGTAAACTGCATGCCGAATCAGAATCTAAACAAAAACCACAAAATCCAAGAGTGGCGGAGACACCAATGCAATCTTTTCCATCGCATTCGGATCCTTTAGTACAAGTATTTTTTAATTGACCGCATTCAAAATTATCAAATTCTTCCGAGAAAGTTACCGTCCCTTTTCCGGGCTGACTTAAACTTAAAATTATTTTAACAGGTTTATTTTGCATATCTCTACAATCGCAATTGTGACCCTTGCAGGAAATTGGTACTTTTAAAGAAACTTCAAAATCATTGCAATTTGAAATATTGTTCATAAGCCATTGCGTAAGCCCGCATTCAAGTTCATTTGAATTTAGTTTTTGAAAGTTATACACACTTTTCTTCATCTTCGCAAAAGAACTATTTACGCAATCATAAATTTTTTCTAAATTCATAAAATCAAATTCCGTAATCATATTTCTCGTTGAATTGATTTCATTTTTTGCATTTTTAACGGATATTTTGCTGCTTAAATAAATTCTATAAGTGTAATTCCAGATTAATTTTTTAGTTGAAGAATCATAAGAGATTTTACTGCCAGAACCCGAAACATTTACAATAGAAGCATTGACTTTTGCTCCTTCCAGAGTATAAACCGAACCAAAATATTTAGTTGCGGCCTCTCCTAATTTTTCTCCGAATAAAATTTCAAAATCTCGCTTAAAATTAGAGTAAGAATTCCAATGTTCATTCCATTCAACCGGGAAATCCCGAACATTATCAAAAAATCTGTCCGAATCTTCTTCTATGGTTCTCTTTAAATTTATTTCTGTGTGAATAAAAGAAGATAATAATTCAGAAAACTGAATTTCCGGCAAAGTGTGGTAATAGATCGGTGTTTCTCCGACAGAACCCATTAATATAACGAAAACTCCGGCAATTATAACTGAAACAATCATTGTAATTTGCAAAATACTCATTCCTTTCATACTTTAGTCCTTTGCTAAAATAACAATCAATTTTCCATCTTCTTTTTTATTTTCATTTCCTTCTTCATCTCTAACAACACAGGTAACTGTATAATCACCATATTTTTTATAAGTATGATTAAACTTAAATATTGCATTTTTGGAATCCCATTTTTCTATTTCAAGGTCGATTGGATTCTTTTTTATAAAAAAGGTTTTCTTTGAATCTCCAAAATCTAAAATTATCTCAGTTATATTGCTGATTTCAAATTCTTTTTCAACTTCTAACTTAAAATTTACTTTGGTATCTCCTTTAAATTCTTTTTTAATTCTTTCCTTTATCCACTTTGAATCTCCATCAAATTTTGCAGTAAAATTTATTTTTGGCAATTCATTTTTCAGGCATAATCTCGTCCCCCGTTTTACCATTTTGCATTCTTCGAGGTTGCTATTTTCTTTGCACATAACGAGCTTGCAGGGTCCAACTCCGCATGGATCATTCGAAGAACATTCTCCCCTTCCTGGACCGGTTAAATAATTACTGCATTCCTTAATATCATAACAACAAACAACAAATCGGATTCTCATATTTTTTGTTTCTTTTGAAAAAATTGGCATATCTTTATAAAAGCAGTTGTATGGATATTCTTCGGGAAAAGTTATCAGCGGTCCTTCCAGTTTATTTTTTGGCAAACCCATGGAAATTATCAATCCTTTCCGATCTTTGATTATATAAGTATTATCCCTTTTTTTTGTTTTTTCCTCCAAATTTTCAAGTAATTCTTTTAATTTGATTAACCCAGTAATTTCGGGATGTTCGGCATATATTTGCTCTATTTTTACAGGTTTTATTTTCTTAAAATCAAGTTTCACCAGTTCATTCAAGGCTTTCCAGCTGTCTGAAGGATAAGAAAGATAATATAAAATAGAAGAAGGAAAATAATTCATCCATCTGTATTCTGTATATGTTTTTACTTTTATCGGTTTTCCTACTACGGCGGATCTTAAATAAAAACCCACTGTCATGGCTAAAACAAACATTCCAATAAAAACAAGTATTACTGCAGTAACGGGCCACTCAATCCCCCCCTCTAATTTTTTTGTTTTCATAATTTCAAGAATTTAATTCTATTTCGGAGCCCATGAGAGAATATTCTATTACTTTATTTTTTACAGGATAGTAAGCTACAATAAAAGCTTTATTTGCATTATTGTAAGGATGTCCATTTCTGCAAACTTTTTGCGTTATATTAATAACATAACCTTCTTTTCCAAGAGGTCTCAAAATCTTGACATTGGACGAATTGATATTTGGCCAGAATTTCATTTTTGGACAATTTAAAGAAGGTCTTTTGCATTTTTTTATTTTTTTTATTTCGGTTGTTCCATCGTTCTTTATAATTTCTTTATTAACCGTTATCCATCCATCTGGTTCACAACAAATTTTTGAAGCATTGATAATCCAGGTTATTTCGGCATTATGCATTCCCTTACCGGAACAACTAACAGATTCTATTTCCATACCATTATGCGTTTTATTTACGGCTATCGCCGGCAAACATTCGTACATAATATTATTTGATGGCCATAACTGATTAGTAACTTCCTGACACACATATCCCTCTTCTACAGATGGAGAATTTTCTAAATAATCTGGAGAGCAAGATTCGAGAACATTATCATAATTACAGGAAGAACATTTATGGCCAACGCATGAAGTCCCTGCACATTGTTCAGCCTTAGCACATTCAAAAATTCCCGGCCATGTTGCACAGGCAGATACTTCTCTATAATCACTTTTATTTAATTCGGAAATGCTCTTTCCTCCAGCCAATTTGTTTTCATCAACAATAATATATTTTACATCTATGGCATTGAAAGGCAATCTCTCATACAATAAATAATAATCTCTTGCAGTTTTACAGGATCTTACATAACTTACACCTCGGGCCTGAATACGAGCATCATCATAACAATAGGTCTTATTATTTAATCTATCTGGATTTTCGTAATATTTATTGCAATAGACCTCACACACTTTTCCAAATCCTAGATATACAGGATTTTCCCGGCATTCTCTCTTGCAATACTCCAATTGCTTTTCTTTACTCCATTCTCCCTCCGGTTTAATATTTTCAATCTTCAAATAAAAATGTTTTCTTCCTTCTTTATATCCTGGTATATCGATTCCGTATGGCCACCAAACTATATTCCAAACTTTTTTTGGTTGGCAAATTTTTGCCGATAGATTGCTTTCATTTACAATTTTTTTCGGAATTCTCGTCATTAAAGGACACTCTTTTTCTCCACTAGCCGGAATAACTTCAAGAACATTCGTTGTATTATTAAAATTCCAATTAAAACCGCAAATTACATAAGTTTTTACATTTGTAACATATGCAAAAGCATCATAAATTTTTCCAAAAATCCATCCTATTACCGGAATATCAAAAATGCCTCCTTCTTTTTTTATTTTGATTTTTTCTTCTATTTTATAACCGCCTTTATTCACAACGCAACCCTGAGGATAAATACCAAGATCAAGATATGCGCTACGTTTACCTTTTACTCCAACAGAATAAAATCCTTCCCTTAATTTAGTTGCTATATTTGTTGTTAGTCCCGCAATCATTGTTCCAATTTTAATATTGTTGCCATCCGCAATGAAGGTAATTAATTTACAATCCGCTTTTATTTTATCATAAGTAACAATTTTTTCAAAATCTTCTTTTTTTATATGAGTTAATATGCCCGTCTGTGAACGGATATATTCCAAAGGATTCAAAAATTCAAGAATTACAGATTTTACACCAAGTTTTACGCCTATTTTAATTATATCAAAAACGCCCACCGGCAAAGCACATTTTTCAAAAGCAGATTTACTTTCTGGAGGAATATACAGCGAATATGGTTCCGAATCCTCCCCATAGATATGAACAAAATAGTCTGATCCCGGTAAAAAGAATTCGGTCATATTTTCAAAGATGGAATTTGCAGTTTTATTTGCTTCTTCTCCCCTCCATTGTTCTAAAAAAGTTTTGCTGAAAATATTTGGATAAACGGTCAAATTTTTCCACATAGAAAGCATATAAGCGAGATCACAGGCCGTTGTTTTTTTGGATTCCGTTGCTTTGGGCAGTGTCTGAAACTCAAACCAATAGGCAGCTATTAAACTCATAATTCCAAGAAATATGGCTAAAACTACAATATATCCCACCATATTAACAGGCAAACTTATTGATCCTTTCATATTTATGTTGAACTAATTATGTGTATGGAAGTTTCATTAACTTTTTCGAAACAAATAAATGAATTGCATGCCGTTGTATAACCTTCTTCAGTTAATTTATTCCACAAATCACAATTTCCGCCCCGAGCAGCACAGGTTTCATTATATTCGTACAAATTTAGATTTCCCACGAGAGAATTTGATAAATATTCTCCTTCCTTTAAATAATTATTTGCGGGACCCCAGATTTCTATATAATCTGAATGAATAGTTATTTTATTGCAATTTCTTAAACTTACACAGGCGTGTGTTTTAACCGGGGCTATTTCCATTAATAAAAGGATGTTCTTTATTTGTGTAACCGTATTTACTTTCAATTCACTCATTCTTTCTGTTGCCATGGACATACCCATTTGTTGCCAAAAACCAGCAAATAAGATTGAAAATAATAAACCAAACAGAAAAAAGAAAATTTCCACCAACAAACCTTTATTCTTATATCTATCGGGCATAATATATTTTTCTTTTAATTTGAGATAAAGAAATTCCTTTATCAAAAAACTAATTCATTTACCAAATATTCTTTTTACTAAAATTGAACCGCAGGCATTTTTTATTAAAGTATATTGTTCAAATTCGTTTTTGCCGGCAAAATAAGAATTTTTATTTGCCCACATTTTTCTTAATTTTTCTATTCCGGAAGTTCTGCAAGTTGGATTGAGATAATTCACCAATTCTATATCTTTTTCTGACAGTTTTGGATTGGTCCATGGATTTTGGGGCGGTTCTTCCAAATCTTTAACGCAATTGGAATACCATCTTGAACATTCAAATTCGACTTCACCATGAACAAAAAGACTCTGTACTTCGTTCGCAAAACTTTCGCAGGTTTTTATCATTTTTTTTGCACTTTTTTCTGTAAATTTTTCTGCACCCCACACCAGCGGATTGTTCATTTTTTCATATAATCCTCCTTTGCCGGAGGCTATCTGAACCATGCCAAATCCGAAAGCTATTACAAACAACAAAAGCACAACAAAAACCACGAGCAAAACTGCATTTCTTCCTTCAACTCCTTTCATTCTTCACATCTCAACATTAAAGCTCCAATATTTTTACATTTGGAGATACATTCACTTACCGTAGAACAATCAAGTTTCGACAGGATATCTAAAGGAACTGGTTCCCGGCAATTCCACATTTCGCATTTAGACCTTAGTTCGGTTTTATTTTCGAAGGGGTTTATTAATTTTCCCTGAGCACCAATAATTAAAAAACCAATTACTATCGCAAGCATAATCATCAAAGTCAGAATTCCAAACAATATTTTGTTTTGCAATCCTTTAATCATAATAATGAATACAATATTATATTAATGAAAAAATGAGAAAAAACTAATTTTTTTGAATTAATGAATAATTCCGATTAAGGGACTTAATAAATTTCTGATTGTTTCTACAGCAAAATTTGTAAATGGAATAATTCCCCCGCCAAAAATAATCAATGCTATTACAATGAGGATAAATAGGCCAATTATTTCAATAAGGGGCAAAATATGCAACTCTCCTATCATATTAATATAATTTCTTAATTTCGTTAATAAGATCATTCATTTCAAATGATTTATTAAATTTCGGCGTGCAGATTTTTTCCCAATTTCCTTTACAGGGATAGCTCCAATCAGCACCAGAAAAATCCCAATCAACAATATAAATTAAATTGGACCAAACCTCCTCGTAAACATTTTTCCAGACGTAAGGATTTTCTAATGGAAGGATGTTTTCTTTTTTGGTTAAATTCACAAATTTGTCGTAACCAGTCTCAAATTCTCCCTCTCTTATAATTGAACTGGTGATAATTTTCATAACTTCATTTGGATCCGAAGTATCAAATTTGGTTGCATTTCCTCCAGTTGGTTTAGAGATATTTCTAAATAGATTTTTCAATCCTTCTGCTATACCAATGCCCCATAAACCAAATATTGTTACATTATTATCTATTGCTGCCTGCGCGGCTTTTTTTACATAATATATATCTTCATCTGTATCCCAAGGATCATCGCAGCGAGGATTTGAACGGGAACAGGTTCCACCGCAATAAGGACCTTCATCGCCAATAACAAACAAAATTTTAGATAAAATATCTTTTCTCCATGGATGATTTTTTACAACCCACTCTGCTCCGGGACCCCAAGATTCTGTATTGCAATTACCTTCGGTACAGTCAATTGTTATCCCCAAATCCTTTCTTATATCTGAACAATTCAATATTTTGTACCTGCAATTTGGCTCATTACATGTTGATGCACAGTTTGTTTTGCAACTGCCGGCCTTTCCGTTTTCACCCAGAGCGTAGATAGTTACATTAACTTTATAATCTTTTTTTTCAACAGTTGAGATAATATATTCTATGATACTGCATAAAGTGCTCCACTCATCCGAATTGGGTTGACACATGCTTCCGCTCGTATCAATAACAAAAGTTAGATCAACATTTTTTTTGAAATCAATATAATCTGGTTTTCCATATTGTCTCGCAGCCCAGTCACAACCTTCCTGACATTTCGTAATTTTTGTTCCATTTCCATAATAACCATCTCTTGAATTGCAGAAAGTTTTACACAAAATAAAAGGATCATCAAATTCTGCATTTGTTCTGGTTGTTGTAGAGCAATTGCATCTTTCATCGCATTCGCTCTCATCTTTGCATTTATTGCCTTCTCCTCTACATTCTATATCTGCATATTCGCAAACTTCATCACAACATTGATGATAACAATCGTATTTATTGTAATTATAACAACTTATGCCCGGATGTGGTTCTTTCGTTGTCAAATTTGCTACTGCCCAAGCAATGCCTCTATAATTTGGATCAGTCAGAGTTACATCTCCTATTTTAAAGACCGCATATTCTCCGATTTTTGTGTGAAAGGTCGAATTTTCTATTTCAAGGAATTTTTCACATCCTCGTTTTTGGTCATCATTTGTCAATCCCTCCT
The DNA here is from genome assembly GCA_021163805.1 of Candidatus Aenigmatarchaeota archaeon. GTDB lineage: Archaea > Aenigmatarchaeota > Aenigmatarchaeia > QMZS01 > QMZS01 > QMZS01. Next base: position 11,215 of record JAGGTL010000061.1, read on the forward strand.
CACAGAAAAGATAATTTACCAAAGCAAATTTTTTATTTTCAAAAATTCCGCCACAATAATAACAATTACATTTAGTTTCGCAATCCTTGACATTTTGAGTTTTAATAAAGCAATCTCTATAACAATTCATATTATTTCCTTCTTTACAACCAATTTTGCAATCATCAGAATTTGTTCCATCAAACTCTTTACTTTTGCAATAATTTTTGCAAATTTCCAAAGAATTTTCATCATAATATCTCTGGTCTGTATAACAATCGCATTTCACCCTGCAATCATTTTCCGAATTGCCATTAGTTTCGCAACTATGGTAGCAATTCCAATTATTTCCTATATAGCAACTTCTTTCTTTTCCGGCAATATTTGAAATTCTTCCTTCTCTGTTATATAGAGCGGCGGTGACTTTTTCAACAATTTTTTTACCGCCCGTTTTTATTCCTCCATAAATTGAAAGATGCACGGGTTTTGATTTATCTACAACAATAACAGAAGGTTGCCCTCTTATTTCTCTAAAACTCTTTTTTTTCAGATTCGTCCCTATATCCGATGGATAATTTGTTCCAAAATCAATACTTCTTCTTTCTGTAAGAATGCCTTCCCAACCTGGCGCGTCTTCCTCCAAACAAAGACAACTTTTTCCCAAACAATTATGGCAATATCCATTTAATTTGATTCCATATTGCATTCTGTTTTTAATTTCATTCCATTCATCGTAATCAATATATTTGTTATCTCCTATTTTCAGACAGTTCTCTTTTAAATCATCATTATTTGAAATTTCATTATAAGTTATACCATCTAACTCTGGAGGAATAAAACAACCCAAAGAAATCCTGTCAGAAACAATAATATCCGTTCTTTCTCCTATATTTTCTAAGATTGGAATTTGTTGGGCTTCTGAAAATAACTTAAATATGACAAATCCTCCTACAGTTAAAATTATAAAAGCAATAATTATACTCAGCAGAATCTTAAATTTTATTTTTATCATATTACTGCTGGAAGAATATTCTTTATAGAATGATAGATAATTGAAAAGAGATTTGAAAGAATATCTATAGAAAGTTGGGATTTTACCATAAGGAGAATTATTAAAATACCTGTTATGAGAATTAAAATAATTGAAGCAATTGTTCTGGGTCCCATTATTAAATATTGGAATAAAAAAATTTGAATTTCAATGTTATTGGTGATATAAATATTGGTTCGGGAAAAATTATATTTCCTCCTTCTGTCAGAGTTTTGGTGGTGTGATAAATCATATAAGTTGCCCAGACCAGAGCTGTTTCTCTGTAAGTCTTGTAAACTATTTCCGGATTTCTGAATAAGTATAGACTCCAACCTCCCTTTGGAGTCCAACCGGGACCGACATAAATTGGTATGCTTGGCGTCATCTTTTTAAAACTACCGGAGGGAATAATTCCTTGCAGATATACAGGCACCGGAATTCCCGGCAGTTCTTTTCCATTTAATTTACAAAAAGCATAAGGATTATAAAGGAAATAATTTCCATTGGAATTTTTACAAAACCACGTTGATTTTTTATTTAAATCTTTATATTTCAATTGAATAAAATTATTTGCGGATTGGCATTCATCCCAGTCAATCATTTTGTTATTAAAAGATTTAACTCTGGAGGGCAACAAAGGAATTTGACTTTTATCCAGTCTGACTATTGCCCGGCAGGGATAAATCAGAAGGTTTTTCACGGGATTGGGATTTATTTCGTCATTGAAACTTTCCCTTATTTTTGAAAAATTTTTGAAAATAAAGTCCCTGTTTTTCAGATAATCCAAATAATAAACAATTTGAAAGGATATTGGATCAATTTTCTCTTCTTTCCTTTTTTGTACGCCATTTTCGCTTAAATTTACTATAAAAATCGGTTTTATAATTACGAAAGTCGGACAACATTTTTTGGCAACATCAAAAACAAAGGAGCAGGAGTATATATTCGAATCTTTTCTACAAATACCTCTTCTTTTCAGATCTCCCAAACTCGTTGTATTTTTATTAATTCCAATTATTTTTAGATAATTATTTGGTTTATAATCGAGGTCTGTTAAATAGTTTAGATTTAAATATATATTGTCTTCTGCTTTATCTTTATCAAAAATTTTATGTTTTGAACTGTAATATTTTTTGAGTTCTTTCACATCAATTGTGAGAGTAAAATTTATTGTGCCAAAAGGTTTTTTTGGATCCAGATGATAAAAGTTTTCTAAACCAATTGTTTTAAATTTTGCGGGAGTTTCAGAAACCGGAGAACCAAAATCGTCGGTTATTAAAGGGTAAAATGCAATAATGGGAGAAACTGGTTTTTTTACCGTAAATATATAAGTTAATGTAATCGGATTTTTAAATGAAGTTAGAAAGTTTGAAGGCAGTGTTGCAAGAAATAATGCAGATACCAGAATATCAGAATATTCAAAATTTTTAGTTGAAGGAAATCCTATGACTTCTTTAATATAAACACTATTTGTCGGAAAAATAAAATCTGTTGGTCTGGTACTGCTCTCATTAAAAACTTTTTTAAAATTTACAGAATTTCCATTTAAACTGAGTTCTTTTCCGAACCAGACGACCGGAGGCAAAACAAAAATTTTTGTATCTGCAGATTCAAGAGAGATTTCAACACCTCCGGGAAGATTCATAAAGGTTGTCGGTTTCTGTTCAGAAATAAGAGCCGCTATTAAACTCAATACAACAACCAGACCGATAAGAACAACCAAAATTTCCAAAATAAATTTATTAAATCCCTTCATAATGGAGAAGGAATGGCATTGTAAATTCTTGTAAAAATTACAACCAATATTATAAAAACCATAAATAATATGATAATGGTCGCCACCATATTAATTGTTATTCCTTTCATACCGAATTTTTCTTTTTTAGTTGAAGTTTTTGGAGCGAAGCGATAAAAAAGACCGCCCAAGTTAAAGATGCTCCATTTTATCATAAAAAATAATGTTTTCATGCTGAAAAAATTGAATGAGCAACGGAGAAAACAAGAATAAGAAACAGAAAAGCTATAATTACCCAAAATATAATCATGGAAATGCCTTTTCTCATATTAAGGAATAAAACCAAACAGTGCTTTTAAAATATTTAAAGAAAATTTTTTTCCCCACATGGCCAGTGCAACAAAAATAATGAGCACTACAAAAAATATTAAAATCCAGAATAATATGTTCATAGCTAAACCTTTATCCATAAATTATAATAATATCAAAAAAGAATATCTAAAGATTTGTTCAATAGAGAAAAAAACTAACTCATATAATCTGGTATTTCTGTTTTTTTTTCTTTATTGGTTATTGGATTATTTAAAGATTTCTCAAATTTTTCATAACTTTTTGCTACAACTTCTGGAATTGATGGTCTAATTTTCTTTAAAACTTCTTCAAAGTGTTTTTTATCTACTTTATCAATTTTTTTATCTTTTAAGCTCTCTCTCAATGCGAGCATTGATGCTTCTCTACATAAAGCTTCTAAATCTGCTCCCGAGAAATTTTTTGTTTTTTTTGCCAATTCTGACAAATTTACATTTTTATTTAAAGGAACATTTCTCAAATGAATTTTCAAAATTTCTCTTCTGCTTTTTTCATCCGGCAGAGGAACTAGAATATGCCTGTCAAATCTTCCCGGGCGAAGAAGGGAATAATCAACCATATCAGGCCTGTTCGTTGCAGCTATTACCACCACATTTTTAAGTTCTTCTATTCCGCTCAATTCTGTAAGCAATTGCGAAACCAAAGTATCTACAACCTGTGTTGTACTCGTCCCTCTCGTACGAGTCATTGCATCAATTTCGTCAAAGAAAATTATTGAAGGCGCTGCTTGCTTTGCTCTTCTGAAAATTTCTCTCAGTTTCCTTTCACTTTCGCCAACCCATTTGCTAAGTAATTCTGGTCCCTTTACAGAAATAAAATTTGCACCGCTCTCATTGGCAACAGCCTTCGCCAGCAAAGTTTTTCCCGTTCCCGGAGGTCCATAAAGCAAAATGCCTTTTGGAGGAGTTACATGAAAAAGTTCAAATTTTTCTGGATATTTTAGAGGCCATTCTACCATCTCTTTTAATTTTTGCTTGATTTCCTCCAATCCGCCAATATCTTCCCACTTGACATTTGGAATTTCAACTAAAACTTCTCTCATCGCACTTGGCTCAACTTTTTGCATCGCATAATCAAAATCTTCTTTTGTTACGGTTAATTTTTCTATTACTTCTCTCGGCAGCTCTTTATCTTTCAAACTTGAAAGATCGGGCAAAATTCTTCTTAAAGTATGCATTGCGGCTTCTTTACATAAAGCCTCCAAATCGGCACCAACAAATCCATAGGTTTTTTCGGCCAATTTTTTCAAATTAACATCTTTTGCCAAAGGCATATTTCTGGAATGAATTTGTAAAATTTCAAGTCTTCCTTCTTGATTGGGTACGCCAATTTCAATTTCTCTATCAAATCTTCCGGGTCTTCTTAATGCGGGATCTAAAGAATCCGGTCTGTTCGTTGCTCCTATAACTATTACTTTACCTCTTCCTTTCAGTCCGTCCATCATCGTAAGTAATTGAGAAACAACTCTTCTTTCAACTTCACCTGTAACTTCTTCTCTTTTTGGAGCAATTGCATCTATTTCATCTATGAAAATAATTGCCGGAGTATTTTTTTCGGCATCTTCAAAGATTTTTCTTAAGTTTTCTTCAGATTGACCATACCATTTCGACATGATTTCCGGTCCATTTATGGAATAAAAATTTGCACCACTCTCATTGGCAACAGCCTTCGCCAGCAAAGTTTTTCCCGTTCCAGGAGGTCCATGCAATAAAACGCCTTTTGGAGGTTTTACTCCAAGCCTCTGGAAAAGTTCCGGATGTCTGATGGGTAATTCAATAATTTCTCTTACTGAATCTATCTCTCTCTTTAAACCGCCAATATCTTCGTAAGTTACTTCAGGAACTCTTTCCTCCTCTTTAACTTCAACCGCTTTTGACAAAACTTCTATTTCTGTTTCTTCGCCTATATATCCCCCCTCTTTTGGTGAAATATCCACAACAATAAATTTTATATTTCCAAAAGGGGTAAAAAATTTGGTTTGATCTTCAAAAAAACTCTCAAAAAAATCTCCAAAAAAATCAACATCTCTTCTTCTCACGACGGGTGTTGGAACGAAAATATCTCCCTTTGCAAAGGGTCTTTTAAATAAGTTTTGCAGCATATATTCCGGATTTGTGTGTATCATAACTCCTTCCTGAGCTGGGGCAATAACAATTCTATTCGCTTCTTTTAAATCGGCTTTTCTAACTTTTACTTTTTCACCAACGCCAGTTTTACAATTCCTTCTCGCTATACCATCCATTCTTATAATATCAAGACCTATGTCATTTGGATAAGACCTGATGGCAATAAGATAGGTTTTTCTTTTTCCTTCTACCTGTATATAATTACCTTCTCTAACTCCTATTTTACTCATAAAATTGGAACTTAATCTCGCCAGACCTCTTCCATAATCCTGTCTGTTTGCAGATAAATCCCCCACAGTAAGTTCAATTTCTTCTTGCATCTTGCATAATATAGAAGTTAATCTTTTAAATTAATAGAATAATTTTATATTAATCTCAATCCAACATATTGCAAATCTATTATTCGTTGACTATCGAAACAATACAGAATTCTTTTATAATTATTTTCTTAAAACAAAATAATGGATAAACCATTAATTCTCGTGAAATTGGGAGGTTCTCTAATTACAGATAAAACAAAGCCTTACACTGCAAACATTCCGGTTATTAAAAGATTGGCAAGGGAAATACATGAAGCAAGAGAAGAAAAAGATATAAATCTGATTGTAGGGCATGGCGGCGGCTCTTTTCCGCATGTTTCAGCAAAAAAATATCAAACCCACAAAGGAATAATAAATGAAGATAGTTATGAAGGCATTGCTAAAGTTCAGAATGATGCAGCAAAATTAAACAGAATAATAATAGATGAATTGATAAATGCTGGAGAGAATGCGATGTCAGTTCAAGTATCTTCCTGTTCAGTAGCAGAGAATGGAAGAATAAAGTATATGTATGCAGAACCAATAAAAATTTTATTAAAACACAATATGATTCCAATTCCTTATGGTGATGTTGGATTGGATTTAAAACAGGGATGCTGCATTCTCTCAACAGAAGAAATATTGGATTATCTATCAAAAACATTTTGCAAAACAGAATTTAAACCCGATAAAATATTGGTGTGCGGGATTGTTGATGGCATATTTACCGATGACCCAATAAAAAATCCGAAAGCAGAATTAATTCCCGAGATTACAACCAAAAATATAAAGAATGTTGAAGATTGTTTGGCGGGTTCTGCCGGTATTGATGTTACTGGAGGTATGATACATAAAGTTGAAAGATTGTTGGAGATTGCAAAATTGGGGATTGAATCAGAAATTATTAATGGATTAGTTCCGGGAAATCTTAAAAAAGCATTAAAGGGAGAGAAAATAAAAGGGACGATTATAAAATCGTCAGATGACGAGTGAAATATAGCAATATTTAAAAGTTTTTAATTATTTTTATTGATGGAAAAGGTTGATTTAAACACAGTTAAAAAACGAATGATAAGAGATATAACCGGTTATAATCCTGACGGTTCAAATAAGCTAGTGGTAATGGGTTCATGGGGATTAGATGTAATAGATCGGATAAGATACATTTTAAGAAAAGATTATAAATCAGATTATAAATCTATGATTGAATTATATAACGATATTGAAAAATTGAAATCCGACGTACTTGCTTATAGTTTATTTGATTGACTTCCTTCTATAAGAAATATCTTAATCAAATGAGAGCTTATTTAAAAACCACTGGAACAAGAGAAATAAAAAAACCGGTCTCCATAGATTATGAACTTTCTTCTCTTTGCAGTAAATTGGAAGATAAGCCAACAATAATCAATTTAAAAGAATATAAAAATGTAAGGGCGGTAGTTGGTCTCTGCGGAAACAGAGAGTCTCTTGCAAGAAGTGTTGGAACAACAAAAGAAAATCTGATCTTCAAAATTTCAAAGGCAATGGAAGAAAAAGGAGAATTCTCTGTTTCAAATAACACTCCTTTCTTAGAAAACAAAATAGAAAAACCAGATATTATCAAATATATTCCAGTGCCAATTTTTTATAGGGAAAAAGAAAGGAGATATTTCTCTTCTTCAATTGTCATTGCAAAAAATGAAGAAACGGGAACACAAAATATGTCTTTTCACAGGATGATGTATCTCGGTAAAAATAAATTTTCAATCAGAATCACTCCGCGCCATCTTTATGAAATTTTTAATAAAGAACAGAATGACCTTGAAGTTTGCATCATTATTGGAGTTCATCCTGCCGTTGAACTTGCCGCAGCAACTTCTTACACTCCAAATTTTGATGAACTAAAATTTGCGTCTGTTCTTCTCAAGAAGTTAAAGCTAACAAAATTTAAAAATTTCGTTATACCTGCAGATGCCGAAATTGTAATGCATGGCAGAATAACAAAAAAACTCGCAGATGAAGGACCTTTCGTTGATTTAACCGGAACAATGGATATTGAGAGGCAGCAACAAATTTTTGAGTGCGATACCTTATATTTCAGAAATAATCCTCTCTTCAGAGTGATTGTTCCCGGAGGTTTGGAGCATAGAATTTTAATGGGCGTTCCCCAAGAACCGAGGATATACAAAATTATTTCCAATACAGTGCCCGGAATAAAAAATGTTTGTTTGACAGAAGGGGGATGTTGCTGGCTTCATGGAATTGTCTCTATAAAAAAGAGGAAAGAAGGAGATGGAAAAAACGCAATTCTTGCAGCACTTGCAGCACATCCTTCTATGAAGAGAGTTGTGGTTGTTGATGAAGATATTGATATTTTCAATCCTCTGGATGTGGAGTGGGCTTTGGCAACCAGATTTCAGCCGGACAGAGATTTAATAATTGTGCCAAATGCGAGGGGTTCAAGTCTTGACCCTTCGTCTGATTTAGAAAAACATACAACTGCAAAATATGGACTGGATGCGACAATACCTTTGGATAAAGATTGTAAAATGTTTAAGAAGACTGAATTGCCTCTAAATTTGAATTTAGATGATTATTTTGGGTGAATATGTATCTGACGAATGAAGAAGAAGGAATGTTAAAAGGGGAACAAGGACCGATAATAGCAAAATGCATGAAATTGCTTTTGAGATTGGGAGAGATTTACGGGGCTGACAGAATGATAAAAATTTCTTCTTCTCAGGCCGCCGGAGTTTCCTACAAATCAATTGGAGACCCTGGTTTAGAATTTCTTAAAGGTTTCGTAAATGAAGGCGCAAAAGTTAAAGTGCCAACTTTTTTAAATCCTGCGGGGATGGATTTAAAAAACTGGAAAAATTTTGGAATATCAGAAAATTTTGCAGAAAAACAGTTAGAAATAATAAATACCTTTAAGAAAATGGGAATAATAATTGCCTGTTCTTGCACACCCTATCTGCTCGGCAATCTTCCAAGAGTTGGAGAACATATTGCGTGGAGCGAATCTTCCGCCGTCTCTTTTGCAAATTCTGTAATTGGAGCGAGGACAAACAGAGAAGGCGGTCCATCAGCACTGGCAGCGGCAATCACTGGAAGAACTCCAAATTACGGTTTTCACATTGATGAAAACAGAAAACCAAATTTTTTGATAAAAGTGAATGCCAATCTGAAAACAAATTCCGATTTTGGAGCACTTGGATTTTTTGTTGGAAAAATTGTTAAAAACAAAGTTCCTTTTTTTGAGGGAATAAAAGAAACGGATACGGACAAACTAAAATCTTTGGGAGCTGCAATGGCCGCATCCGGAGGTGTTGCCTTGTACCATGTTCTAAATAAAACTCCCGAAGCAGAAAGATATAAACCTACTTCAGGCAATCTCGAAAAAATTGAATTTTCGGAGAAAGACCTGAAAAAAAGTTATGAAGAATTATCTGATTCTCAAAACCCGGATTTAATTGTTGTTGGATGCCCTCATGCTTCAATCTCTGAAATAGAATATTTAACGAAAAAATTAAAAAATAAAAAATTAAAAAAAGAATTTTGGATATATACTTCAAAAACTGCAAAGATGTGGGCAGACAGAATGGGATACGCAAAAATACTTGAATGTTCTGGAGCAAAAATCATCTGCGATTCGTGCATGGTTGTTTCTCCTCTTGAAGAAACCAATTTTGAATGCGTTGGAACAAATTCTGGGAAAGCGGCAAAATATCTGCCTGGTTTCTGCAAGAAAAAAGTATTTTTTGGAAATTTAGATTCTTTAATTGAAAAAGCACTATGAAAATAATAAAAGCTCGGGGAATTTCTGAAGGAATTGGAAAAGGAAAAGTTATAATTCTCAAAGAATCTTTTGGATTTTATGGAAATGTTGATCAAAAAACTGGAGTTATAATTGAAAGGGGAAATCCTCTTGAAGGTGTCTGCATAAAAGACAGGGTTTTTGTTTTTCCAAGCGGAAAAGGAAGCACGGTAGGCTCTTATGTAATTTATGCATTGAAAAAAAATTTGGTTGCGCCGGCAGCGATAATAAATCTAGAAACAGAAACAATTGTCGCAACCGGAGTCATCCTTGCGGGAATTCCCTGCGTTGACAAACCGGAAGCAGACATTTTTAAAATTCTGAAAAATGGAGATATAGTTGAAGTTGACGGAACTAAGGGGGAGATAAGAATATGAAATCTTATATAGTTGCCCTGACAGGCGCAACAGGCATAATTATTGGAAAACGAATAGCAGAAATTTTATCCGAGAAAAACAAAGTTTATGCCATCATTTCAGAAGCAGCAAAACTTGTTGCAAAATATGAGTTAAATCGTGAAACAATATTTTTGGAATCAAAAAATATTGTTATATATAATGAAAGTGATATGGACAAGAATATTTCTTCCGGAACCTGCAAAACAGAGGGAATGATTATTGCTCCATGCAGCATGAAAACCGTCTCCGCAATTGCAAACGGGTTTTCGCACAATTTAATTACGAGGGCAGCCGATGTATGCATAAAAGAGAAAAGAAAACTCGTAATCGTTCCCAGAGAAACGCCTTTGAGCGAGATTCACTTAAAAAATTTGCTGAAACTTGCAAGATTTGGTGTTTATATTGTTCCTCCCCTTATTCAGTTTTACTCCGCCGAAACAAAAGAAGAATTAATAAATTATGTTTGCGGAAAAATTTTGGATTGCTTTGGAATAAACCACAAATTATATAAAGAATGGAAGGGCAATTAACATGGAATTTTTTGATGTTGTTGATGAAAATGGGAATGACCTGGGATTTAAAAAGGAAAGGTCTGAAGTTCACAGGGATGGAGATTGGCACAAAGGGGTTCATATTTGGATAATTGTCGGAAACAAAATATTGTTGCAAAAGAGAGCGCCAACAAAAGATACTTTTCCAAATGTTTTTAGTGTAAGTTGTGCGGGACATGTGGAGAGCGGAGAAGATTATAATGAAACAGCAATAAGAGAACTAAAAGAAGAATTGGGGATAAAAGTTTCGATAAAAGAACTTGTCTTTCTGGAAAGAAGAAGGTTCATAACAAAAGACCCTAAAAGAAAGATTATAAATAGAGAAATTGTAAATGTATATCTCTTAAAATTTACAGGAAATCTAAAAAATCTTATGATTCAAAAAGAAGAAATCTCTGAAATAAGACTTTTTGAAGTAAATGAATTAAAAAATTTACTAAAAAACAATCCTAAGTTGTTTAGTCCAGCAGTCCACCTATCAACAAATATATTAGATAAATTAAAGGAATTTATTGAAAATACATAATTATGACCCAGATTTCTGCTCCCGGAAATATTTTTCTCTTTGGAGAGCATGCCGTTGTTTATGGAAGAACCGGGATTATTGCGGCAATAGGAATGAAAACCTATTGTGAAATTGAAAAAAGAGAAGATTCTCTCATAAATGTTTCTTCCGAAGGTTATGGCACATTTGAATTAAAAATTGAAGAATTAAGAGAAATTTCGGAGTATAAAGATAAGATGGATTTAACAAAGGATTTAATTTCAACCTATTTTCAAAAATTTAAAATTGAAGAGGGGATAAATTTAAAAATCAGTTCGGATATACCAAAGGATTCTGGAGGAATGAGTTCTTCGACGGCTGTTTTGTGCTCGGTTTTGAATGCTTTAAACAAAGTTTTTCCAAAAGTGGATAAAAAAGATTATTATAATTTTTTAATTCCATTTCAGAGGAAAATTCACGGTGGTTCCGCCTCAGGGGTTGAACTCTTCTCATCAACTTTTGGAGGATACAACAAAGTTAAAATAAATCCTGTTAAATACAAATATCTTGGAAAATTGGAATTGCCAATTTTAATTGCAGATACCGGAATTGAAGCAAATACCGCCGAAACGGTAAGTTATGTCAGAAAAGGATATGAATTAGACAAAAGAAGTTATGAAGAGATTTTTGACGAAATTGAAAAAGTGGTTTTGGAAGGGGAAAAGGCAATTGAAAGCAAAGATTTTATTGAGTTGGGGAATCTGATGCTTAAAAACCACGATCTCCTCGCAAAAGAACTTGGAGTCTCACACCCAAAACTAAATAAGATTGTAAGAGTTGCGATGGAGAACGGCGCCTATGGAGCAAAACTTTCCGGAGGTGGAAAAGGAGGCGTTGCAATTATTCTGGTTGATAAAAAGAAGGAAGAAAAAATAATTGAAAAATTAGATTTTTGCAAAATTTATAAAACAGAGATTGGCGTTTCAACTGATTAATTCTGTAAAAATTAATCTGATTTCTTTTCTATCATTAATTTACTCTTGCATCAATATGAATAAAGAGTTTTTTAGTACAACCTTATTTTTAACAAAAGTATATATTTATGTATACTTTCATTAAATAAAAGTATATATTATGTATGAAATTGAAATAATTGAAAAGCTTTCAAAGATGCCCGTCTTTGATTTAGGGGATGTTAACCAGATAATTCAGAATAAACTTTATGCAAAAAAGGTCGTATCAAAACTTGTGAAGGCGGGTAAAGTAAAGAAAATAAGAAAGGGTTTATATACCTTCTATGATGACGCCCTGCTCATTGCAACATTTTTGGTCAAGCCAAGTTATATCTCAAGTGTATCGGCTCTTTCTTATTATCACAGAATAACCCAGATACCAAAAGAAGTTTTTTGTTTTACATCAAAAACCACAAGAAAATATTTTTTTATAGAGAGAATAAATTTTTATAGTACAAAATTTTTCTTCGGATTTGAATTAAAAAAATATTTAAACTTTAAAATACCTATTGCCACCCCGGAAAAAGCGCTTATAGATTCTATAGGAAAAGTTCCTGTTACAGTAATTGAAGATTGTTTTGAAAATTTGAATGTTGAGAGGATGATTTTCTATTTAAAAAAAATTGGCAAAAGCAGTATTATAAAAAGAATTGGGTACTTGCTAGAAATTCATAACTATGATGTTTTTCCTGTTCTCAGGAAGTATATAGATAGCAAATATATCCCTTTAGATCCTTTAGCAAAAACTAAAGAAATAAAAAACACTAAATGGAAAATTATAACATGATAGAAAAAGAAATGATGCTGGAAATTGCAAAGAGAAAGGGATTGACAAATAAAGAGTATATTGAAAAAGACTATTTTCAGGATTTGTTTCTCTTCCATCTTTATAAAAAAACAAATTTATTTGTTTTCAAAGGAGGAACTTGCCTGTACAAAATATATAATTTGCCAAGATTCTCTGAAGACCTCGATTTCTCGATTTTAGAGAAGACCGACCCAGAGAAAATTATCTCAGAGGTCGGCGATAAAATTGGATGTGAAGTAAAATCAATTAAGAAAATGAAAACTTCTGTACTTATAAAACTTGGTTTTAAAGGAATCTTGACCGATTATAATACACTCAGGATAGATATCAGCCTCTCAAATATTGTTTTTAATTATGAGATAAAACAATATGTCCCACATTATATTAATATAAATCCTTTTTCTTTAAGAGTCCTGAACTTGAAAGAAATGCTCGCCGAAAAAATACACTCAATACTTTCCAGAAACAAGGCAAGAGACTTATATGATTTATTCTTTTTGCTTAGATTTGTAGAGCCCGACAGGAAGATAATTGATAAAAAACTTGAAATTTTTGATATGAATTTTGAATATGATAAATTTTTAGCGAAGATAGATAGTTTAAAGAAGGTATGGGAAAAAGAATTAAGGCCTTTTTTATTATCAGAACTTGTGGATTTCAATATTGTGAAAAAATTTGTCATTGAAAAAACAAAAAACCTTTGAAAGATTTTTGTGAAGTGTAAAAACCAATAAAAGTTATTCCGAGTTTATTTCATTTTCTTTTTGTATAATAGAAATCCCAAAATTATTACTAAAATTCCGCCTATTATTGAAATTAAAACCATTGGAGAAGTTAAGAATCTTCCCGTTATTGAAGAAAATGAAGTTGTAGAAGTACATTTATTGTCTTTACATTCATATCCTTTTGGGCATCCACAGTCAGAACAACAAGTTTCATAAGTTTCACCTTCCTCACAAACTTTATTTCCGCAAAC
>JAGGTL010000031.1 GCA_021163805.1 Candidatus Aenigmatarchaeota archaeon
GAATTCCAGAAATACAACCAGACAGAGTGGAGATTTTATGATAATCTTTCTGTTGGAAATCAAACTCATAAATTTAATTTTTGGTCTAATGATACTCTTGGGTGGAGTTCTTCTAAAGAGAGAATTGTCCATACAAACACAATTTCAATTTCTGATTTAGTTTTTGAAGATTTGGCAGGACATAAATTTAATATTTATGCCAATGCAACTCATACGGGCGGTGTAAATCAATTTACAAATTGTTATATCCACTGTTCTGACTGCAGTTGGAATGATAAAGCAGGAAATTTGAACAAGACGAACAGTCCTGCGAAGTGCAGTTTGTTAATTAATGAGTCGGATATAGATTTGGGGAATACGGCAAATTTCAATATTTCATTTGTTGATAATTATGAAATAGAAAGATTTTCAAATACAAGGGAATATTCCCTGCCAAATTATGCTCCAGAGATTTCTACTTATTCAATCACAAATTGTTCTGCTGGGCATTGCTTTAATGTTTCTGCAAATGCTCTTGATCCGGATGGAGCATCAGATATTTCTTCCTGCAGAATTTATTATTACAACCCAACTGATCCCGGTTCTGGATGGAAATTTTTCTCAGGAACTTTAACTTGTGGAAGCAACTCCTGCAACTGCACGGGGCAAATTTCAAATTCAACAGAATATTTGGATAATGATGTTGAAAATGAAATTGAAGTATATGTAATTTTCACCGATTCTTCAGGAGCAACAAATGCAACAGAACACAAAAATAATACTCTCATAAACCATAAGCCAGCAGTCCAGACACCATCTGCTCCCGTCTATTCAGATGAACATTCTTTCAATGTTTCTGCAGTAATAAATGATGCAGATTCTGATTCCTTAAGCTGCAAAGTTTATTTGAGTAATGGGGAGTGTAGTTGTACAAAAAACGGAATTGTTTCAGGAGGAATTTGCAAATATTCAAAAGTAACTAATGGGACTTGTGATTGTTTCAAGGTGGAAGACTGGATTGATATTATTGTAGAGGTCGCTGATTCTTGGTCTAAAGTAAACTCTTCAAAAGTTAGCCAGCAGATTCCAAATAGACCTCCATCAAAACCAACTGATTTAACTTTATTAATAAATGACTCTTTCAATGATTCAAGTCATGTTATAACAAATCATCCTTTGATAAACTGGACAAATCCAACAGACCCAGAAAATGATGTAATAATTATTGAATCTTGGGTGAAAGAAGAAAATGGAAGTTATCAGTTTGATAATAATATTAGCGTAAATTCAAGTGAGTTTGGAAAGGAAGGAAAAATGAAACTTGGTTATGGTATTTCTTTGGAAGACGGAAAAAATTATACTTTTGGGTTAAAGGCCTGCGATAATTGGGATTGTGTTTTTAATGAGTCAAATATCTGGTTTAGACTTAATTCAAAACCAGCAATAAACTGGGTGAAAACAGAGCCAAAGAATTTAACGGGTATGAATAGTATAAACTTAACAGCAAATGTAACCGATAACGAAAACGATAAAATTGAATGGACCAACTTTACAATTTATTATTATAATCTCTCAACTGCAGTTAACAAAACAAAATTAAGTTTGAATAATACTGCCGATTACCATTTCCTGAATTTGCAAAATATCAGTTCGGATGGAAATAGCAATTTAACAATTTTTTATGAATATCTGAAAGAAGATAAAATAAATGACACAAAACTGCAAATTAATAACACAACAAACGGAACTCACAGAATCTATGTTGGAAATCTTTTAAATCCCGTTGAATTGAATATTTCACTTAATGGAACAGGTTTTGTAACTTTAAGTATAAATGGCGTTTCTATCGCAGAAATAAATGCATCAAAGGGATATTATTATAATAGTTCCATAAATTTGGTTCCAAACCAGATCAACAATTTCAGTTATTCATGCGATGAAGAAGCAAACATCACAAAAACAAAAATCAGATATTTTATAAATAATACAACGCAGATTAAGATAAATGGCAATGAGTTGGGGAAACTTGAATTAAATAAAACAAATACAACCTTTACCAATGTTTCACAAAACTGGCTTAGTCAATCAACAAATATTTCTTATCTTTTTGGCTTAGTAAACATTACAAATTCAAGTTTAATTTATACTCAGATTTTTTATTTAAAAAACAATACAAATGGAACAAAAAACGGAGAAATATGGAAAATAGAAAATTTATCCTTACAGGAAAATATTACCTATTATTACAAAGTTAAAAGTTTTGATGGTTTTGAAAGTTCTTTAACCTCCGGGAGCTATATAAGAGGAAATGCCGCTCCAACAATTGTTTCTGGACCACACTTCTTTGATATTTCTGGAAAACACGCCTTTAAAACATGGGCAATTGGAGAAGATTTAGACGGATGGACGGAGTTAAATTGCACAGTAAATATTTCAAATAGCAGCCATAGTTATCTTTTTGCGGGGAATATGATAAATATTTCAGATAACGAAATTAATTGCAGCGTTGAAGTAAATGCTTCTTTTTTCGAAGTTGGAACTTCGCTTGATATTTATTTCATATTTGAAGATATTCAGGGTTCTAATGCTGTCACTCCATCAGAAGCGCATACTATTCCAAACGAGGCGCCAAATATCACTATTTGGATTAATCAGACTATTCCAACAACGATTACTGATTTAACACCAACTTACATAATAACTGACCCGGAAAATGATAGCATTATTTCAAAAAATTATGCGTGGTATAGAAATGGAAATTCAGCGGGAATAACTTCAGAAACACTCATTCATCAAAACACGATAAAGGGAGAGAACTGGAGCATCTGCATGCAGGCAGCGGACCAATATAATACAATATCGGATGAGAAATGCTCTGAAAATATAACAATTAGGAATTATCCTCCAGACTTAACCAATATTTCAGTTACCGAATATGTGAAACACAAAATTAAAGTTTCAACAATTGCGATAGATTATGATAATGAAACAGATTTCACCAACTGCACAATTTATTATTTTGACAAGAATAATCAGAGCAATGAAACTGGAATGCTTTTTATTGATTATGGAACACACCTGGAAGCAAAATGCTCCGGAAATATTACAGCGGGAGACTGGATAATTCCAAATCAGAAAATAAATCTAACGATAGAAGTTTGCGATGGGAATTTGTCTGGAGGAAGCAATTGCACAAATATAACAAAAGAAAATGTTGTGATTCCAAATGAAGTTCCGATAATTTCTTTAACTTCTCCTGAAAATAGTACAAACTCAACAAACGAGACAATCAAATTTGTCTGGAATGGTTCTGATTTAGATTCCGACAAATTAATCTATAATCTGACAATTTATAACAGAACCAAAAGTTTGATAAATGAAATGGTAATAAATGATACAAATACAACAATAAATCTAACAGAAGACGGAATTTATTACTGGAATGTTTCTGTAACAGATTTGTTCAATGGAACAAAATTAAACACGACAAATTCAAAGACGAGAAAATTAATAGTGGATACAACTCCGCCAGAATTAATAAATGCAAGTTGCAATATTGCACATTACAATGGGACAAATACAACAAACCGAATAGAAAAAAATGCAACAAACAGAACTTTGAATGCTACGCAGGGAGACAACATTAGTTGTATTTTGGAGTGGAGGGATAATTCCCAGAATTTTGGAATAAATGGACTAAAGAATGCAATTTTGAATATAACATATGAAGTTAAAGAAAATGAGGAAAGAAATTTAAACTTCACAGAGAACAGAACGGAATTTTATTTAACAAATTTATCTGCAGGTCATATTAATTTGAACTTGACTGCATTTGACTGGCTTTTAAATAATAACAGGATAAATATAAAGTTATTGGTGAGAGATATAGAAAAACCAAATATTGTTTCAATATCCAATACCCCTGAGGATCCGGCAGATTTAGACCCTGGAAGGAATATTACCGTTTCGGCGGAGATAACAGATAATCTGGGAATAGACAAAGTTTTGCTTTATTATAGAAGAAACGATTCTCTAAATGCAACAGATTGGAATCAAACAGAGATGAATTTGAGTTCAGGAACAAATAGAAGTGGAATCTATGAAACAATATTAAAGAACTGGACGAGAGGAAACTGGACTTATTATATCTGGGCTAATGATACTTATGGAAATGAAATAAACTCAAGCAGCCAGAATTTAACGGGATTGTTGCAGGTCTGGTTTGATTATGCAATTTTAGTTAATATTACAACAGTTCCAGATACTGCAATAATTAACCAGACTTTTGCTCTTGGAACAGTTAATTTTGAAAACAGGGGAGACTTTAATTATACCTGTAGCCTTCCACAGCCAAATTCAACATCCATAAATGTAATGCCCGCAGGAAGCATAGAAAACTTTAGTTTTAACAGTTCTTCTATTGATTTGAAGCCGGCAGAAACAGAAAAAAGAGAAATAAATGCAACAGGAAAGAAATTTGGAATTGCAACTGCAGAAATCCCCGTTGATTGTTCTTGTATAAACTGCACAGAAAATAATGCAAATTATACAACAACGATATATCTCAAGCCGCAGATAAAAATAATAACGGCAGGTCCTTATTTTGAACTTGATGGAACTTCAAAAATAGAAACCATAAATGCCGGCAGTTCTGTGGATTTAATAATAGGTATAAAGAATATAGGAAATGAAAGCGCAGTTAATTTGACTGTTTTCTTCGCAAATTTGCCGTC
This sequence comes from Candidatus Aenigmatarchaeota archaeon, assembly GCA_021163805.1. Lineage (GTDB taxonomy): Archaea > Aenigmatarchaeota > Aenigmatarchaeia > QMZS01 > QMZS01 > QMZS01. Next base: position 4,713 of record JAGGTL010000031.1, read on the forward strand.
ATGCCTTGCAATAAAACCAAGCGAGAAGAAAGAATCTTTTTTCAGTTGCAAATCCGGAAAAAATTATAAAACATATGCTTATACTATCTCTGTTGATGATGATACAGAGACTGGACTTTATTGCTTTAACCTAATGACAACTTGCTTAAATTGCGTTATAGAACAAGATTTAAAACAAATTTGCATTCCGGTAGAAGGAAAATCAAAAGTAGAAAAAGAAATCTCTTATATTGGCGGAGGCGGAGGTATGGGAGGCAAAACGGGAACAGCATTTGGATTAACGGCAGAGCAAAAGAAAAAACTGATGCAAACAGAAGAAATATTTGAAGTTGTAAGAAAAAAACAGCAAAACTTCACTCTGACAGTAAAAAATATTTTTGATGGCCCCATGGAAAATGTAAAAATAAATGTTTCAGGCTATTTATCCCAATATTTATCTTTGGTTCCAGACTATGTTGATTTTATTCCCGTAAACGGAAGTTATAATTTTACAGTTCAGATCATGGCGCCGAAATACTTTACTAGAGGAATATATTATCTGAATTTCACAATTGTTGCAACAATAAATGAGACAACAACAAAAGACAATATAATAAGAAAAAAATTCACCGATTTAAAAGAGAACAGACAAGTAACTTTAATCATCCTTGAGATTTCAAAACACGAAGCCGAGATGAATTTAAACAGAAGCAAAGAAATATTGGAAGAATTTAATAATCTTAATTTTTATTCTAAAGATGTAGAAAAACTGATAAAAGATGGCGAAAATGCAATAGAAAATAAGAATTATATAAAAACAGAAGAAATACTCAATAAAATTTTGGAAATAAAAGAAAAAGCACATTTGGCAAATAATGGAATTAGAGATATAACTCAATTAATAAAAGAGGCAGAAGAAAAAGAGATAAAAGTAGAAAAAACAAAGAGACTTTTGAATCTGGCAAAAGTTGCTTTTGCAAGAGGAGATTATACTACTGCTTTCTCAAGAATTCAGGAAGCAAAGTTAACTTATGCCGCAGAAGTTAAGGGAGAGTTTTCTTTAAAATATTTTGTTAAAACTAATTGGAAGAAATTAATATGTTTGGCTCTTCTCTTATCTATTGTTTCATTTTTTGGTTTTAATATATTAAAATTGCAAAGAATAAACAATAAGTTAAGAAATTTAAAAAAGGAAGAGAAAATTTTACTTTCTCTAATGAAAGAGGTACAGAGAGAGTGCTTTGAACTTAAAAAACTTTCAATGGAGGAATATATTGAATCAATGAAACATTATGAGAAAAGATTGAGTAAAGTTATTTCAGATACAATAAAATATCAAACAGCTAAAGAGAATCTGCTGAAATTCAAAGGAAGAAAAAGAGCTCTAAGAGAAGAAAGAGAAAGATTATTGAATTTAATAAAAAATACACAAAAACTTTATTTGGAAAAAGGAAAATTGGAAACAAGAATTTATGTAAATAGGCTTAAGAGTTATGCGAGAAGGTTTGCAGAAGTAGAAGAAAAACTTGTGAGCTTGGAAGCCGAACATAAAATTAGAAAAGAAGAAAGCATTCTAAGGAGAATTAAAAGATGGATGGGGAAGAGGATTAAAAAAAGAGAAAAGAAGATTGGAGAGAGAATTAAATTAAGGAAACAAAGAGAAAAGGAAGATGACATTGCTGGAAAGAAGAAGATTAAGTTAACAGAAAATAAAAAAGAAATTGAAAAGAAAAAAAGTTTGTTCAAAGGGTTTAGAAAATGAGAGGAAAAATTTTTGTTTGGTTGTTAATTTTGTCTCTGTTAGCAACCCCTATTTTTGGTCTGTCCGATGCAATAGAAGCAAATAATTCTTTGAGTGAAGCGAAAATTGCGATTCAACAAATGAAAGAGGCAAATTTTTCTGTTCAAAGGGTTACCGACTTGTTTTTAGAAGCAGAGCAGATTTTTAAATCTCAGGTTGCTTTAAAAAATGCGGGAGGCAAACCAGATTTCTCTTTAATTTTGGATAGAACCAAAAAAATATTGGAATTAAAAGAGAACTCTTTTAGAATTTCAGATGAATTAAAAGCTTTAAGATTAAGAATTGATGAAAGCGATGTTAATACAAGCGAGGTTGAGGAAATTTATCTTGAAGCGGTCAAAGAGTTTAATGATGAAAGATATGAGCAGTCCGAAGAATTAATAGAAAAAGCTTACAAAAAATTATCTGAACTGGAATCCAGAGCAGCAAGAATAGCAGCTTTTTATGAAGCGGTATCAAAAACTTTTGAAAATTTCATTAAAGAAAATTGGAAAAAAATTGTTTTCATATCGGCAACAATTCTATTAATTCTTGTTATTTTCCATAACAGGATAAACGTGTACAGACTTGAAAGAAAACTGGAGAGATTAAAGTTGAGAAGGAAAGTTTTAAATGAGTTAATAGCAAAAAACCAGAGGGATTATTTTCAATTTAGAAAGATAGGCGAAGACACCTTTCATATCAGAGAGAAGAAATTTGGCGAATTGATTAGAGATATTGATAGTCAGATTCCTCTTATAAGAGAACAACTTGCTAAAGTCAGGAAAAGGAAATGAAATCTGCTAAAACCAGAAAAAATAAAGAAAATATGGGGAATGGCAAAGAAAACAAAAAGAATTTCAATACAGCCTTAAGTCAGCGATCAATATACTGGAGAAAAAACCAATATATGAAAATTATATGAATTGTACAGGAAACAGAAATTTATGAGAAAGAAATTAAAAAATTTTCAAAAATTAAGTGAATGCCAAAGCACTTTTAATTCCTTCTCCAATTATTGACTCTGGGTAGACAACTATTCCTTTTTTGCTGATAATTCTCATTTCTACAATTTTCTTTTTAATTTCTGTTCCTCTCATCTTTATAATTTCTATGCCAGATATTCTTTTTCCTTGTCTGTAAAGAATGCTGTAAAGAGCAATGATTCCATCGGCAAGGAAAGAAATTGCTTCTCCTTTTTCTGTATATACAAGTCCAAGATGCGTTGGATGTGCAATTTCTCTTATTAAAAAACTTGTTATTTTTTGTCTCTCCAAGTATCTAAAAAATTGCTCCATATAAATCCTAAATCTGGATTCTGCTCCAGAAAAAGCAGAGGCAATTGATGATAAAGAATCAACAATTATTATCTCTGGATCATAATCGGTAGGTATTAAGACAGGTTGAATTTCTATTAATAATTCTCTCTTCGCTTCCGAAAGCAAAGCTTCTACAGATCTTGCAATATCCAAAGCATTAAATCTTTGTATCTTAAATAAGCCTTTATCCTCGAACTTTTTTGCGTCCCATCCAAATTCTGACATGTGATGTTTCAATCTTCTTTCTGGTTCTTCAAAACTCATATACAAAACTTTCTTGCCTCTTTTGCAGGCATTATATGCAATTTGTAAACAGAAAATTGTTTTACCACTTCCTGGACCTCCTTCAACTAAAATGCTTGATCCTACGGGGATTCCCTTACTAATTAAATCATCAAATCCGGGAATTCCTGTCCTAAACCATTCTAATTTATCCGCAGATTCAGAAAACTTATCTCTAGTATTTGGCAACATAATATTAAATATATATTTAAACATTAATATTTACTAACTGTATATTGAAGAACCTTTGGGAAGGGGAGAGATTAAGTTTCAGAATGTTGTTGAAATATTTTTGTTCTGTTTTGCAGAATATTTTGATAATTAAAAGAGTAATGATAAGTTTTATATAAATAATGAAATATTTATGAGGAAATTGGATTCATTAATTTTAAAATATAAAAAAAGAGAATTTAACTTACTCACATTGCTTGAAGAAACCGTAAAAATAAAAGGATATCTTTCTTTTAAGACCTTAAATTATATCAGCGAAAATCTAAAAATCCCACTAGCAAAATTATATGGTGTTGCAAGTTTTTATTCATTTCTTCCAACTGTGAAAACCGGAAAATACATAATCAGGGTATGCAATGGACCCTCCTGTTATCTGAATGGCTCGCGAGAAGTTCTGAAAGTACTAAAAAAAGAACTTAAGATAGATTTGGGTCAGACAACAAAAGACGGAAAATTTACTCTTGAATCAGCTTCCTGTATAGGTTGCTGCGATTCACCTCCCGCAATTATGATTAACAACAAAATATATAAAAATCTTGATAAAAATAAAATCAGGAATATAATAAAAAAACTGAAATAATATGCAGATTTTGAGAAAATCGGAATGGGAAGGATTTAAAAAAATTTTTGGGATGAGTAGAAAAGAAGTTATAAAAAGGGTTAAAGAATCTGGATTAAAAGGGAAAAGTGGGAGTAATTTTCCTACAGGTCTTAAATGGGAATTAATGGGCAAAGGAATAAGATATTTGATTTGTAATGCAGATGAAGGAGAACCTGGAACGTTTAAGGATAGATTCATCATGGAAAAAAATCCTTCTCTTCTGATAGAAGGCATTGCAATAGCTTCTTATGCTATGGATGTACATAAAGCTTTTATTTATCTGAGAGGGGAATATTCTTATATCAAACCAAAACTTGAAAGAGTAATAAAGCAATCCGAGAAATACCTAAAAAAAATAAATCTTAAGATAAATATAAATCTTGGCGCCGGTTCCTATCTGTGCGGCGAAGAAACTGCGATTCTTGAATCAATTGAAGGAAAGAGACCTGTTGCGAGGCAGAAACCACCCTATCCTTCTGATGTGGGTTTGTATGGAGAGCCAACCTGTATAAACAATGTTGAAACTCTTGCAAATGTCCCATTGATTTTTTTAGGAAAATGGAATAACAAATTAGAGCTTTATTCTTTATCTGGAGATTTGAAAAATCCCGGAGTTTATGAGATAGAAACCGGAACTAATTTAAAACAAATTGTTTCTCTTGGAAAACCGAAAACGGAACCAAAGGTTATTTATTTTGGTGCTTCTGGAGGTTGTATCCCTTATAAAAAATTTGAAAATCTATCTGTTAATTGCAAAACCATTTCTGAGCGAGGAGCTATGCTTGGTCCGAGAAGTCTGATAGTTTGCGGAAAAGACAGAAGCATTGTTGAATTCTCTAAAATAATCACCGAATTCTTCTTGCATGAAAGTTGCGGTTATTGCACTCCTTGCAGAGAGGGAAATTTTAGAATATGGGAATTACTTAAAAAAATTGAAGAAGGAAATGGAAAAAAATCAGATTTAAAGTTGATGGAAAAACTTGCTCATCACATTGGCGAAACCTCTTATTGTGCGCTTGGAAGTTCATCAACAACTCACCTAAAGTGCGCAATAAAATATTTCAAGGAGGAATTTTTGAGATTATGCAGATAAAAATAAATGGGAAAGAAGTAAAGGCAAAAGAAGGGGAGACTATTTTGGAAGTCGCAAGAAGAAATAAAATATATATTCCTACCCTTTGTTATCATCCGGATTTGAAACCTGAAGGGAGATGCAGGGTTTGCCTTGTTGAAGTCAACAAAAAACTTGTTACCTCATGCAATACAAAAGTTGAGAATAAAATGGAAATATTCACAAACACAAAAAGAGTTCTTGAAGCAAGAAGACTGAATCTGGAATTGCTTTTGAGCAATGTTTCTTATATAAGAAAAGATTTTGAAGTTGCAAAACTTGCAAAAGAACTGGGAATCAGAAAGATCAGATTTAAAAAATATGTTGATATCTCTAAAGGGCGGGCTCCAATAGAGAAAGATAATCATAAATGCATTTTGTGCGGCAGGTGCGTTCAGGTTTGTCAGAATATTCAAAAAATAAACAACATAGACTTTGTAAACAGAGGCATATTTACGGAAGCAAACACTCCGTTTAACATTCCTCTAAAATATTCTCCATGTACTTTCTGCGGGCAGTGCGCTCTGTATTGTCCGGAAAATGCATTGAGAGAGAGGGCATTTAATGAGAAACTTGTTAAATATGTTGAGAATATGGACTTAGTCAGAGATAACAAATTTTTTATTGTTCAAACCGCTCCATCTATAAGGGCTTCTCTTGGTGAAATATTTGGAATGGAACCAGGAACCTTGGTTACGGGAAAAATGGTTTCAGCTTTGAGAAAAATAGGTTTTGATAAGGTATTTGATACCGATTTTGGCGCGGATCTTACAATTATTGAAGAAGCGAACGAATTTGTTGAAAGAATCAAGAAAAATAAAAATTTGCCTTTGATTACTTCATGCTGTCCTTCGTGGATAAAATTCGCCGAAGATACTTATCCTTTTTTACTAAAAAATATTTCCACCTGCAAATCACCGCAGCAGATGTTTGGCGCAATTGCAAAAACCTATTATGCCAAAAAAATTGGTGTGAAACCTGAGAATCTGATTGTTGTTTCCGTAATGCCATGCATTTCAAAAAAATTTGAGGCTGAAAAATTAGAGATGAAATCTGCAGGTTGTCCCGATGTTGATGTTGTTTTGACAACAAGAGAACTTGGCAGAATAATTGAAAAAAAGAAAATTAAGTTTGCAAAATTAAAAGATGATGAATTTGACCTGCCTTTTGGACTTTCTTCTGGAGGAGGAGCAATTTTCGGAGTGACGGGAGGAGTTACAGAATCGGCACTGAGAGTTGCTTATGAACTTCTAACTGGAGAAAAACTGAAAAATGTCGATTTCAGACAGGTAAGAGGATTTGAAGGAATTAGAGATGCAAATATAAAAATAAAAAACAAGAATCTAAGAGTTGCAATAGTGCATGGATTAGGTAATATTAGGGAAATGATTGAAAGCGGAAGATGGAAAAAATATCATTTTATAGAAATGATGGCTTGTCCTGGAGGATGCATAGGCGGAGGAGGACAGCCAAGACCAACAACAAAAGAAATCAGAAAAAAGAGAATGGATGCTCTTTACAGACAGGATAAGAACAAGGAAATCAGGGTTGCAAGTCACAATCCGGCAATTAAGAAGATTTATAAAGAATTTTTGGGAAAACCTCTTGGTGAAAAATCAAAGAAATTACTGCATACAAAATATAAGAAAAGAAGACCGAAGTATTTTTGATAGAATATATTTCATTTCTTTAATTTTTTAGGCGAAGTGAGTATATAACGAACGAAACTATTTAGGTGCTGTTAATAGATTAAGATTCAGAGGAGAAGTGAAGGAGAATGCAACTTCCTTATTTTTAATTATAAAGTTTTGGCTTTTAAATAAAATGTTATTTGTTTTAACTTCTTTGTCGCCCAAAATACTAGTTAATGTGTCAGTATTTTTGCTTTATTTACAATCCTCGGGGCAATTGCATTTGCTTTCAAATTTCTCATCGCATATCCCGTCACCGCAGGCAAGGCATATTCCTGCATAACCTCCCCCTCCGTATTTCTCGAATAAATTTGTGCAGTTTTCATCAAAGTATTCCTTTTGAAGCCTATGTTTTAATCCCTTGCAGCATTGAATGCTCATATCGTCTCCCGGGAAAAAGATTGGTATTTCGCCGTGCTCTTTGCATTTGAAATCCTTACAGTCCTTAGGGCAATTACATCCATTCTCTCCTTTTCCGCAAATTCCATTGCCGCATTTAATGCATATTAATTGTTGACCCGATGAACCCGAAATAGATTTGCAACTACCATCTTCTTGCATTTCATAGTTCCATCTCGGAGATAAGCCAACGCAGCATTTATTTCCATCATTTGGAAACAAAGTGCCTCCTTCCGGAATACACTTTTTGC
>JAGGTL010000058.1 GCA_021163805.1 Candidatus Aenigmatarchaeota archaeon
ATATTTATGCCCCATCTAAGAAATTTTAAAATAGATTTAAGAACTTTTGCAATTCCATCTTTTTGTTTAGTTGTTTTTATAGCTTTTCTGATAATTTATATTGGCTTTTTTGAATTTATCAAAAAAATGCTCGGAATTATTTTAATTTTGATTGGATTAATTATAACTATTAAATTTCCTCAGCCGGGAGATTATCAGCCCAAAACATTCTCTCATATTTTTATTATTATCGGAATTTTTATTTTGTTGTCTGGTGTTTATTTACTGGTTTTTTAAATTATGGCATTAATTGATGATATAGAATCTTATTGTGGTCCTCCCTTCCCGGCAGGAACTGCAAAATATTTTGGGAAAGGGATTTGTGTCGCTCCTCTTGAAACAAGAGAAGAATTTAATTTTACTTTTCCAAAGGGGAAGGGAACTGACTTATGGTTTTCATTTGTGTCCCATCTGGAAAAAAAAGGATACAAAGTTCAAAAAGTAAATGAAATGCTGGAAATTTCTCCCGTAGATCAGTCTTATTATACTTTAACTCAAAGACAAAAAGAGGAGATGGAAGGAAGAATCAAGCAGGGTCTTGCGAGTGTTGCAAGTGCCGTCTCAGATTATGAATTGCTCGCCCACGATGTGAGAAAATACAAAGAATTGTTAAAAATCATAAAGACAAATGACGAACATTCTCTGAGAGCTATGTTCATAGACGAAGTTGATATCAGCACGGGAGCAAATGCAATAAAAAGTATTGTTGTGAGATGGCCGACAATAATCGCCGATTTTATGACTCTTGGAGAAAAAATGCCTGCTGAAGAAAATGTGGATAAAATTAAAAATGAATTGAAAATTTCCAGAGCAGAGGCAGTTATCTTATCAACAAAACAAAGATTATACAATAATTGGAAAGAAATTTTTATTCCAGAAGTTGAAAACAGATTTCGCAGACTGGTAGCACAAATGAATTCAAGAAAAAAATCAATAGAAGAATATAAAAGCTGGCTAAAACCTTTAATTGCAAGACATAGATTGTATAAAGAAGGTTTATCCGCATCCAACATAATCAAAGAAACACTCACCACTCCCTATCATTCCCCCGCTCAAGCCATTTCGACAAATACTACAAGCATTGTTGCATGGCAGCCTTTTGTCGGAGTAGAACCGAGAGCAGGAAGTTTGAGTATAAATGATTTAATAAAATCTGGAATTAATCCCTATGATAAATTTACAAAAGAAAAACTAATTTTTAATAGAGAGAAAGGATTGGCAAAGGAACATCCCTGGATTATGAACAACATAGAATTTGTTGAAGAAAAGATTAAAGAGATTACAAATCCAAAAAATGAATGGATGAAAGAGAACAGATTGTATTATGTCTTTCTGCAAATTACCTGCGATAGAGTGGTGATGAAATCTCCAAGTGGATCTGAACTTGAAGATATAACTTTTCATACAAAAAACTGGCTGGTAAGTCAGAATGTCCTGCTCGTTCTTTTGCTTGAATTAAAAATAATGCAGGAAGAATTTAACAGAGAAATAAACCAATTGTTGGGTATTACAAATGAAAATGAGATAAAATCAGAAGAAGAGATAGATAAAATAATAGAAGAATGGAAGAAAGAAAGCAAAAAAGAAAAACCGAACAAATTTAAGGAATTAAAAGAAAAATTTTTGGATATTAAAACAAGATTTTCTAAAATTTTTGAATCTTTGGGTCTGGATACTGCCTTTTCAAGACTGGGTCCTTATGAACATAATTTCAATGATAGATTCACAAATATGTATTTACCCCCTTTGGCAGTTGATTTTTATAGACCCCATGTAGTAAATTATCTTTTAAAAGAAGCAGGTGTTGGAAAATGACCGACAAACAAATAATATTTTTCTTTCTCTTTCAATTCTCCGATAATTCTTCTGGCTATTAATTCCTCAATTTCAACTGTTAATCCTATTCTCTTTTTTAAGTCTTCAAAAGAAGTAAAGGGTTTCTTTTTTCTTTCGGACAAAATAAGCCTAACATGTTTTTTTCCAATATTCGGAATCAACTCCAGTTTATGCATCCTTATGGAAAGTCTGGTAGATTCATTAAAAAACTTTATAAAATATTCTTCCCTCATTTTGATAATTTTTTTGATAACTTCTTTTAGATTGTTTTTTGCAAAATTTGTTAAATCTTTTTCGCTTAACTTTCTTCTTATATATTTTATTTTCTCCGAATCATTTATTTTTATTTCTTCATTTATTTTTACTTCCTTGTTTGCAACCAACTCGAGCAGAGTAAAGTAATTAAAACCTATAGCCTGTATTATTGGTTCTATTTTTTTCATCCCAGAATAACCATTTGGCAAATAATCCAAAACTATTATTTTTTCTTCTTTCATAATTTCTTTTGAATAGTTTAAGTATATTTTTTCAAAATTTTGAGAATATTGCTTAATTTATCTGGTTTTATATTTTTCTCTTTATTTAGGATTAATTTTAGAAGTTGTTCATTTTCTGGCATCAGATTAATTACATTTATTAATTGTTCTTCATTCAGACCAGTTTCTCTCAATTCCTGCATTAATTTATCCGCATCGGCTTTTGATAATTTTGTTGTATTTTTCAGATACTCATAAGCAAGTTGCTGTTCATAATTTAATTCTCTCTTCTTCATTTTTTTTATCAAAATGTTCTTTGCTTCAGAATTTGAAATCGGAGTTTTATTTTTTATTATCATAATTATATTTAATTTATTTATATATAACCCTATATACCCGATTAAAAAGAAAAGTCAGGAAAATTAAAAAATAAATTAATCTCAAGATACCTTCCAATTATTGAAGAGTTCATTTTTCCAAAACATCCAGATGAACTCCCAATTTTTTTTCCAATTCCTCAATTTTCCTTCCTTTTTTTCCAATCAATCCTGGAATCGCCCTTCTGTTAAGATAAATTTTTACTCTGTCCGAAGAAACAATTTCAAATACAGGACTGGAATCAAATTTTTTAATTTCTTTTATTAGTTTTTTGAGATTTAGTTTTTCATTTTTTACATTGTTTTCTGTTATGGGGACGACAACAGTTTCTTCTCCATAACTATAGATTTCGTATTTTAGTTTTCCGGTTTCAAAATTTCTTACTTCTATTACAGGTCTTGCCAAATCCTGTTCTACCATCCCAGTTGGTATTTTTATTTTTAATTTCAGAGATAAAATTTCTTTTATCTCGCCGTCTTTTACAAAGATTATGGTATCTATAATGCTGTGGAGCATTCCCAATTCAATTTTTTTTATAAATCTTTGAATTGAATCTATCGGACTCGAAGCATGAACCACACCAACCATTCCAACTCCAGCAAGCCGCATATCGGCAAAAATTCTAAAATCTCCGGGATTTCTCATTTCATCAAAGATGGTATAATCAGGTCTGACAAGCAATAAAATTTCTGCCGTTTTTCCGAAATCCTTTGCCAGAGGACCATACTGGGTTATCTCCGGGCAAACTTGTAAATCTCTTGGAGATTCCATCGTCTTTACAATTTTTCCCTGTTTCTGATAAAATTCTGCAAGACTGCTGGCCAAAGTTGATTTGCCGGATCCGGGAGGCCCAGAAATCAGAATACCTTCAGCTTTTTCTTTTATTCTGTTTTTTAATTTATCAGATAGTTTATAATCATCTATACTTAATTTTACAATTGGTCTGACAATTGTAATTTCTTCCGCATTGGAAAAAGGAGGTCTCGTAATTGCAATTCTCATATCTTTTATCTGGAGAACGGTAGCTCCATATTCTTCAAATTCAACAAAACCATAATTTTCTCTCCTTGCTTCTGTCAGAATTGATCTGGCCAAACTCTCAAATTCTTTTTTACTTAGTTTTTCTTTTCTAAGTTTTTCAAGTTTAAAAGTTCCCGGTTTCCCCCTCTTGCCGAGAGGAATACAATTTACTTTGAAGTGTAGGGACATTGTATCTTTTGTTAAGAACGGGATAAATTTTAATTCTTTGCTCTCGGTCTCTGAAGGCAGATAAACCACTTTGGTTCCAAAGACTTCGGCAACGAGAGCCTGAACGAGATCTCTCGTATATAAAGTTGCTTTGTATTGTTTTGCAACCTCCCGAATCAGTGCATCTATTCTTCCTTTTTTTGCAAGTTTTATTTCTTCTATTGTGGCTTTTCTTCCAACAAATTCTATTTTTATTTTTCTCTTTCTTAATTCTTTTATTTCTTCCAGACCAAGAAAACCTATTTCCTTTCCTTTGTTTGCCTGAGCCTGCAATTCGCCAATAACAAATTCCGGAATAAGAATTTTTATTTTTTTTAGTTTTCCCTTATCAATTAATTCCGTAAGTTTTTTTGAAATTAAAATTGAAGTATCTGGAACAATTTTTTCTTCTTTTTCAAACATAATAAATTGAGTTAAAATAATTTATGAAACTCAACATAAAAGAGGGAGAATATTTGGTAAGACTTGCGAGATCCTCAATATCTTATTATTTAAATAATCTTGTCCCGCCAAAACCTCCAAAAACAAATTTTCCAAATCTGCTCGAAAAAAGAGGTGTTTTCTGCACTCTTTTGACTTATCCCGAGAATAAATTGAGAGGATGCATTGGCCTGATAACTCCAGAAAAAAGTCTAATTAATGCCACAATAGAATCAAGTTGCTCCGCAACTCAGGATCCAAGATTTCTTCCCGTGAAAACGGAAGAATTAAACAAAATCATCATTGAACTGACAATACTGACAGAATTACAGAAAATATCTGTTTTAGAACCGAGAGATTATTTAAACGAAATCAAGATAGGAGAAGACGGATTGTATTTAAAATATCATTACAATATAGGTGTTTTTTTGCCTCAGGTTCCAATAGAACAAAACTGGGATACAAAAACTTATTTATCAGAATTGTGTTTGAAAGCTGGTTTATCAGAAAATTCCTGGATTACAAAACCTGTCCAACTATATAAATTTCAGGCACAGATTTTCTCCGAAGCAGAACCAAATGGAAAAATATTTGAGAAAAAACTAAATCC
>JAGGTL010000019.1 GCA_021163805.1 Candidatus Aenigmatarchaeota archaeon
GAAACTGCAGAAAGAATCAGCAAACTGATTTTTGAAACTTATACAAAATTGGGTTATAAACTGATTGAAGTTCCTGTTATGAAAACTATAGAAGAGAAGGCTAAATTTATTTTAAGCAGATTATGACGCGGATTTTAATCTTTGGAGACAGCATAACTTATGGAGCTTGGGATAAAGAAGGTGGATGGGTTCAAAGATTAAGAAAGTTTTTGGATGAGAAGAATTTAGCAGATTATGATTTTTATTGTTTGGTCTATAATATAGGGGTTTCTGGAGATACTATCAATGATTTATTAGAAAGATTTGAATTTGAAACAAAACAAAGATCAAAAGAGATTGATGAGACAATTATAATCTTTGCTATTGGCCTTAATGATTCTCAGTTTGTTCATAGTGAAAATAAAAATAGAATACCTTTAGAGAACTTCAGAGAGAACATTCAAAAATTAATCAAATCTGCCAAAAAATTTTCCTCAAAAATTATTTTTGTTGGTTTAAGTCCGGTTAATGAAACCAAAACAACGCCAATTCCTTGGGATACCAATAAATCTTACAAAAATGAGAATATCCAGAAATATAATGAAATTATAAAATCCGTCTGTGAAGAAAACAAAATTCTCTTTATTGAAATTTTTGAAGACTGGATGAAATTGAATTATGAGAATCTGCTGGAAGACGGATTGCACCCAAATTCTGAAGGGCACAAAAAGATATTTGAAAGTGTAAAAGAATTTTTGATAAAAAATAAAATAATTTAAATATTATGGCCGAAATGGTGTAGTTGGTAGCATAAGAGACTGTGGATGAACTTCAAAAAGTTCAATCATTTGCCATATCTTCGCCTTCGGCTCGATATGCCTGCAGAAATCTCTTGGGAGGGGTTCGAGTCTGGCGATCGAAGATTTACCATTTCGGTTTGCCACCGAAAATCCCCTTTTCGGCCTTTAAGTTTCATTAACTTTTCTTTTTACAATATTATTCAATCATTGATTTTTAAATTTTTCAACTTCAGAAATAAATTCCTCCTTAAAAACTTCAATTTTATCTCTTTTTATTCTTGCTCCCGCCGCTTTTCTGTGACCCCCTCCGTCTCCTCCACAAAATTCGGCGACTTTTTTTGCGATCTCTCCGAGATTTATTTCTGTGTTTGTCCTGATACTGATATTGCAGGAATCTTCAAAAACAGAATAGGCAACGACAATCGCATCTTTGTTTTTTTCCAAAATCTGAGTTGCAATAATTGATTTTATATTATAAGGTGAAATTACTTCTACAAAAATAATGTTTCCTTCTCTTTCTATTTTATTATTTGATTTTGAAATTTCGTTTTGTATAATGTTGTAACATTCTTTTAAATAAGGATTTTGAACAACTTCCTTACTTGATTTTGCATTCAGCAATATATCCAATATTTTATATTCTTTATCATGTTCTACAAGAGTGGCAGAGAAAATATAATCAGAAATTAAATCCAATTCTTCCCCGTTTTCAAAATCGTCAATAAATTTTCTGCAAAATTCAGAGTTCTCGTCTCCTTTATCTCCAATTACACCAACGGCGGCGATCCATTTTATTTCTTCCATATTCTCAAGCTCAGAGCAAACTTCGTAAACGAGATATGAAGCTGGTATATAACTTTTTGGATCTTTTTCTCTTGGATTATAAAAAGGCATTTCCGGTTTTTTATTAAACTGATGATGATCTATTATTAAACTGTTTTCAGATATAAATTTTAAGGCATTATCCAGACTAATGTCAAGAAAAATCATTGTTTTAGCTTTTTCTACCTCTTTCAGAGGAACTTCTTTTAATTCATAAGTGTATCTTATTCCCTTCTTTTTCAGAAAATTTATCAGAATCGCCAAAGCGCAGATTCCATCGACATCATTATGAGATATAATTTTAACTTCCCCCTCCAAATTTTTAAGAAATTCTATTGCTTCCTCTTTCATTTTATCTGCTTTCTGAATATGCAAAAATTTTCAATTTCAGATAAACCGTCCTCATATTTCAGCATTTAAGGTTTCTTTTAATAATTCCTTTAAATAAGCATCTATGTAAGCATCAATTGTATCGGCAAAATGCACGATCATCGCTTCAAGAATCAATCCTTCCAACTTCAAATGGTTTAAAACAATATGAATAACTTCCTCTGGAAAATTTCTCGCATACAATTCGCAACCAATTAATTCTTCATGACTTATTAATTTTCCAACCAGTTCATAATTTCTTCCCTTTTTTCTGAAGTCAAAAACCCTCATCAAATCGTGAAGCAATGCTCCAGCAATAACATAGTCTTTGTTTATTTTGCAATATTTTTGATCGATGAAATCGGCAATTTTTATCGACAGCTCTGCAACATTTCTCGTATGTCTTATTAATCCTCCTTTCTCCATGTGATGTTCAAATCCTTTATATCCACCCGGACATTCCTCTAATTTGATTTGTTTATAATTCAAATTTTTATTACTCAATTTGATTTCTCTGAGCAAATCTGTGGTTTTTTCCCTCAATTCTTTATCCTCAATTTTGTCTGCCAATTTAAGCAATTCATTCATAAAGTAATTTAATAAAATTAAATATGGGCCTGTAGCTCAGTTTGGTTAGAGCGCCGGTCTTATAAGGCCAGAAGGCATTTTGCCTTTTCAGCTCTAGCGTAAAAGCCGGAGGTCAAGAGAGC
>JAGGTL010000023.1 GCA_021163805.1 Candidatus Aenigmatarchaeota archaeon
ATTGTGGTTGATAATTTGCCGATAGTTGAAAAACCAAAAACCTATGATGAAAGTTTGGTTGAAAAAACGAACTTTGAGCAGAATGAAAAGGTTGTGATTAGAGTAAATGTTACAGACCCTGAAGGAGTGGAGGAAATAGATACCGTATTGATAAATATAACTTCTGCAAACGGAAATTTGGTTATTAAGAATGCAGAAATGATTAATGTTTCATCAATACCAAATGGCTATGTTTTTGAGTATAATTATACTTTAAATAATTTGCAGAACAATGAATTCGGAACATGGCAAATACATGTTTGGGCAAATGATACTTATGATCAAGTGAATGAAAACTCATCAACCTTTGAAGTTGTTAACACACCTCCAAGTTTGGAAGGCATTTTCTATAATTGTGAACAAGATTGCGGTTGGGGAGAGAAATGGACTTATAAGGTTAATTTAACAGAGCCAAATAATAACAGTGTAAATGTTAGCTTATGGTATTCCAAAGATAATTTAACGTGGGGTCATAAGGATTCAAAAATAATAGCGTGCCCGCCTTCCGGTTGTTATGCCGTTACTATAAACTTTACTTTCGATCCCGGCTGGCAAACTGAAGATGCGGGAAAAACGAGATACTTCAAATTCAATGCGAGCGATGGAGTTGGTGGGATAAATGAGACTTCTCAATCTGTTTCTGTGCAAAGAGATGATATAATAGCAGTTATTGTAAACGGTTCTGATGCAATCTCCAGAAGATATGGAGATGAAAAAACATTATTCAGAATAAGGATAAATGACACAGATAGAAATGTTTGGGTTGAAGAAGGAATTAATTGCACATTTTACTTTACAAAGAATACTTCAACTTATGCTGCAAACTTTACAAATCAAACAGACAACAGCGGATATTGCGGCGTTTACCTAAAACCAGACTGCTCTTATTTGGTAGGACTTCAGCACTGGAAAGGAGAAATAACTAATAATGCTTATAAGAGCCATAATACGACTGAGCAAAATTACTCTGTTAAAGGAAAACTTACTATAACTATAGAAAGTCCTTCTGAAAATGAAATTCTGTATAAAACGCAGGTGGTTTATTTAAATTCGAGCATGCTTGATGACTGTAATCAAAATTCCACACAAAATTATTCTGTAATTTGGTACAATGAAACATGGACAGAAATTGCTAGTGGAGAAGATGCCACCTGGCAAATTCCAGCTGAGTATATGGTAGGACCAGAGTTAATAAGGGCGAATGCTTCAGGCACTTACTACGATGAAAACACCTCTCAAGTTTTAGTTTATATCTATGGCTTTGCTAACCTTAGCGAGATGCTGGATAACTCAACGAATGATAAGCCGGTTCAGGGGGAAACCGTTCAGATTTTGTGCAAAGTTGTTGATGCAAACTCAAGTAAACCAATAGAAAACTATCCGGTGAATTTTTCTGTTGATGGAATTCAAAAAACCATAAGTCTTGCAAATGCCAGCGGCTATGCAGAATTTTTGTGGAATACCAGTGGAGAAAGTTTAGGTCTTCATACGGTAAAATGCGAAATAAGAGACAATTCTACATTGTTCTATAATATAAGTTATCCGAGTTATATGAATAGAACTTTCCAAATTACCAAGAAGCCGGTTATAGAATCCATAAAAACTTATCTTGAAGACGAAACGGAAACTTCTGTGTTCTTCATAGGAGAGAAAGTTGTGATAAGAACCAACATTACCGATGAAGAAGGAGCGAGCGATATTTCGAGCGTTCGAGTAAAAGTTGTGAAACCTCCAGACAACAGCACAGTAATAGACTGGACGGAAATGACTAAGATTGCCGATATACCTAATGGAGGAACTTATGAAAAGAATGTGAGCAATGCTTTGATAGGAACGAGAGGCACATGGTATATCTTCATAAATGCAACGGATAGCCACAATTATCTAACGAGCAACACAACTTCATTTAGAGTTATAGCAAATCCGCAACTGCAAAATCTTGACGTAACGCCAAACTCTGCGGGATGGGGAGAAACTTTTGTTTTTTCTTTTGAACTCCAGGATTTGGATAACGATACCGTTGAAGTAACTTTGAGAGAAAGGTTTGGGGAGGGAGAGTGGCAAGTTGTAGCAAAGCACAACTTTACAGATACAGATAGCTTCACAGTAAGGAAATTTTACATCAATTCAACCAATTGCATAGCGGAAAATCCTTCTGAAAATGAAACAGCAGACTATTGTACGGGCCATAATTATAGCATGATAGGTATGAGAGAATGGCAATTAATAGCAGACGACCTTAGCGGAAGAGGTATTATAGAGGTAAATGCAACGGAGAACTTCACAATAGAAAAAGATGATATCGATTTGGAATATGTTGCTGGAAATCAGAGCGTTATAGATAGGAACACAGGTTCTGCTGTGCTAAAGGCAAGAATTAAAGATACGGACAGAGGAGTTTGGATAGGAAATGCAAATTCAAGCCTGTTTGTAACAACCGATGGAACAAAATTCTGGTTAGTCAATTCAACCGTTACCGATTCTCAGGGTTTTGCGAACATAACCTTTATTCCGAATGAACAGGAGTTTGAGACAGGTGTGCAGAAATGGAAAGTTGGAGTTATGAATGAACAGGCTTATAAGGACAAAAATTCTTCGGAGTTTGTTTTAACTTTAGTAGGAGATATTTTGGTGAATCTCACCTATCCTAGGGGTCAGCAATTTACTGCGGGCGAGGACGAGATTAATTTTACTTGGTCTTTGGTTGATGAAAATCAAACTTTTGTTCTTGGAGCGAGCAATTCTGTAGAGATTAAGCTCAATGCAAGCTCCAACTGGCAGGATATCACAGCTTCCTGCACCTTAACAGATTTCAACAATGGAACCTATCAATGCTTATGGAATGTTCCGAGCGAACAAGATACAGGATTTTATGATGTAAGAATAAATGCCAGCAAAACTTATTATCATGAAAATTCTTCGATTTTTGAAGAAATATTCAAGATAATTACATCGCCTCCAGAGCTTGAGGAACTTAAAGTAGAGGTTGAGCAGGATTATGGTTGGGGAGAGCAATGGAGATATAAAGTTAATCTTACAGAAATCAATCCGGATGTAGTTTATGTAAGTTTGTGGTACAACCGAACCGACTCCTGGGAACTGATAAATTCAACAAATATTTCCTGCCCCTGCGAGGATTATGTTGTAGAGTTTGTTCAAGACCCGGGATGGCAGGAAAGTGATGTAGGAATAAAACGGATAAAAATCAATGTTACAGACAATAAAGAGGGAAGCGATGAAATTAGTGAGATTGTTGAAGTTAAAAAGGATGATTTAGCTATAGAATATATTGCTGGAAATGCGAGCACAGTTGATAGGAAAGAGGGAAATGTTTCGCTGAAAGTCCTCGTAAGAGATTCTGATAGAAACAAATCGCTTAATGATTCTGAGTGCATACTGTTTATTACCAATGACTTCCAAAACTTTGTTAAGGTTGAAAATACCACGAGCAATCCTTATTGCGAATTTTATTTTGATCCAAACTGCACTTTTGAAGAAGGCGCGCAGTGGTGGAAAATCAATATAAGCGAGACTTCATCTTACAAAAATGCAACAAGCCCAAACTTTACTATGGAAATATTTGGAAGCATTTTCCTAACTTTGGACACCCCATTGCCAAACTCAAAATTGTACAAAAATTCTTCATACCATTTAAACTCCAGTATAAACTTTGATTGTTCAGACAGTAATGCTTTGATAGAATGGTTTGTTAATTCAAGCAAGATAGCAGAGGGAGAAGCTTTAGATTGGAAAGTTCCTTTAAATCATAATCTCGGAATACACGAACTAAGGGTGAATGCATCAAAAGACCATTATCATCCAAACACTTCAGCGATTAGCATAGAAATCTGGGGAAATTCAAGCGTTGAGGTTGTTTCTCCTTTGCCTGGAGATTATAATAGAGGAATTTTAAATATTGCGTGCGAAGTTCTGGATATGAACGGTTCGGCAATTCCAAGCTATCCCGTAGAATTCTGGATAAATAATTCAAATATCGCAAACGCAACAACAAATTCAAGCGGAATAGCAAGCTTTGACTGGAATAACTCTTTGGAGGAACCAGGAACATATGAAATAACTTGCAAGATAAAAGAGAATTCAACTTTATTCTACACTCCAGATGTGCAAGAAGATTCTGCAACTATTAATCTTTATGGAACTATTTATGCAAACATCGGCCTGACTCCAGAGCCTCCAGGCCCGGTTAACAGAAATGAAGGCGGAAGCAATTCCGTAAGCATAAACTGGAATATAACCAACATAACCGATGACAATGGGAATTTTGTAAGCGATTATAATTTAACATTAACTTGGAGAAAGCAGTTTATAAGCAATCAAACTAATGGAAGCTTTGATATACCAAATAACAATCCTTTAGGACAAACCAATGATACAATTAAAATAATGATAGAAAAGCCTTTCTATCACACATTTATTTTTGAAAGTGCGGATTACAAAGTGCTTGGCGTTATTAACCTAACGAATTTAACATGGTATAATGGAATAGAAGGGAACTGGTTCATTAGCCCGGAAGAAAATGCAACAATAGATAATTTCGAGGAGCCTCTCTTTGAAGGAAACCTGATTAATGTGAGTTATGAACTCAGAGATATGGTTGGAAATCCTTTAACAGAGGGAATAGATTATAACATAACGAAGAGGGGAACATGGAATGCCTCGGATAATTATGCCGGAAATATCATTTATCCAAATATTACTTTTACAGGAATAGGAAATTATGATGGGCAAATAATCAAATCAAAAGATTATTTAGTTCATGGAAAGATCGTAATCGGTTATGCGAACTTTACCACTATTGATTTTAGCGGAAAGGAACATTACGATTCGCCTTACATAGACAGAAAATTGCAATCTTGGAATGACCACGGAGGACCTTGCGTAGGTTATAAAAACCTGAAGGTTTATGATAATAAAGACCAACTTGTTGATATCTCGAATTTTACAATTCCTGATTCAACTAGAGATTGCGAGATTAAGCCCAATAGAGGAGGAGATTGGGATGCGAGCGATAATGAAGCGGGAGATAATATGACAACCATAATAATGGTCACGAGCAGATTGGATGAGGGCAGTTGTTCGTCGAGAGAATGCTTGTGGCATTTGAATATAAATGTTTCTCATAACTTTATTGTGCATGGAGGCGTTCAGGATCCACAATTGGCTGCCGCTTTTACAAGTTCAATTTGCAGGAGTTCCTGCAACTCTCCGCAAAACACAACCTTTAAGGTGAAATTCATAGATGATAATAATAATCCTGTTGTAGGACTTAATTTAACTCAAGCAGCATTTTACACTCCTAACGGAACCTGCGAAAAATACGAAGTTGGTGAGGGGGTGTATGCCTGTAACTTCAATCCTTCTGATTCAATTGAGCCCGGAGAATATAAATGGACGGCAAGGGTTTTGGGAGGACATGAGATAGGATGGGATAAAACAGCTTGGCACGGAAGTGTTAATCTAACAGAGGAATCAATAATTATCAAGGGTTGTTTGAATGCAAGCATACTAGAACCAATAAACGGAGAAAATTTCCTAAGAGGAGATACCATAATAATAAAAGCAAACATAACGGATGACCAGAAGAACATTATAGATAATGCAACTGTTTTTGCAAGAATAGATAAGAATGGTACGGGTTATGTTGATCTAAAAATGCAATTCAATTTCTCAAACAATCTTTGGGAAGCAAATTATACAATAACCAATACCGATAAAGAAGGTGTTTGGAGGATAAGGGTTAATGCAAGCAAAGATTATTTCGATTATGCGGAAGATTTTGCAGACATAGATGTTTTCAGGCAGTTTAGCATAATCTTGGAAAAGGAAAGAGACTGGGTTTATAGAAATGATAGCTTTAGCCCTTATAGAGCAAAGATGTTCGCCCATGTTACTGACGAAGTGGGAAATGTCAGCAATGTTAAAGTAAAATTTTATGAGGAAGGCAATCTTATAGGAGAAAATCTAACAAACTCTTCTGGCTATGCTGTATTGATTTATAATCCTCTTGACACGCATACACCTGGAAACTTTTCAATAAAAGCCAATGTAACGGAAGACCACAGCTATAGAGACGAAGATTTTGATTATCTTGTTGTAAAAGGTTTGCTTAGGCCGGAAATAGAAGCTCCTTACGAGGAGCAAAAATTCTACAAAAACGATACTATTCTGTTGAATTCAACCGTCTATGATGAAAATGGAAATATGGTGAATGCGAGCGTTAAATGGTACCTGGAAGAAACCAATGAACTGCTTAATGAGAGTGAAGATGGGATGTGGAAGATTTCAATAAATCACGATTTAGGGAACTTCTCTCTAAACATCACAGCAAACAAGACCTATTATGATTCCGGATATGATGAAGTTAATATTTCAATCTGGACTCTGGCCAATATTTCCGTGCTTACTCAAGCTCCACCTACTTATTACAGATTAAATTCCTTAGAGCTGAAAGCAGAGGTTGGAGATTACTTTAATGGTTCTCCTATCGCGAACTATTCGTGCAAATGGTTCGCCAATCTAACCAACTTTAACACCTCTCTAACAAATTCTTCTGGTATATGTGTAGCAATTTGGAATGCGAACTGCAGTCATTCTTTGGGATTTTACTTTTTGAACGCAAGTATTCAATCAAACTCAATCTTGTTTGCAGACCCAAAAATTAGCAATTCGGCAACAAATACCACTTTAAAGGATAAATTAAGTATAGTCATAGATTCTCCAAGCAATTTGCAAATTATTCACAGAATGGAGAATGCAAGTTTAAGTTCAACTATTAGCGATTCTTGTAGTTCGCCACCAACGAATTATTACGAGGTCAAATGGTATAATGAGAGTGGCAATTTACTTGCTCAGGGAGAAGATAGTTATTGGCAGGTCCCTGTTAATTACGGTTTGGGTTTAAGAGAAATAAATGCAACAGTTACCGGCACTTATTATGATTCAAACTCAACAATAAGGCAAATTTATATCTATGGTTGGAGCAATTTAAGTGAAATAACATTAACTGGTTTGGAAACGGGCAGTAATTTAACCGCTTTAGCCGGAGAAATTGTTGAAGTTAAATGCAAAGTAGAAGATGCCAATACTACGCAATCAATCCAAAACTATACGGTTAATTTTTATGAATTTAATGAAACAGGTCATTTAATAGATCAGGCAACAAACACAACTCAAGCAGACGGATATGCCTATTGGTACTGGAACACAAGCGAGGAGTCAGAAGGAAATTATACTATAAAATGCAACATTACTCATGAGTCAGGTCTATATTATAATGCAAGCGAGGAGAACGAACTTAATGCTTCGATGATTATTGAAAGAAAACTATATGTTGATGAAGCTTTCTTTGAACAGCGTTTCATTTACCGAAATAATACCTTTAGTCCTTATAAGACAAATATAACTGTTAAAATAACAGAATCTTTGCTGGGATCGGCAGAAAATGCGAATGCAAGCTTTTACGAAAATGGAACCTATTTTGATAGTTGCCTTACTAATTCTTCTGGATACTGCACCATAACTTATAATCCAAGCGATACAGAAATCCCCGGCAACTATACCATAATAATAAACGCAACCAAGTCGGGAAGCAACCCAAGCAACAGCAGAAGGGAATGGGTTGTAGTTAAAGGAATTTTAAGTATTGAAATTGCAAAACCTGTAGAAAACACCCAATATCATAAAACAGAAAATGTGAGTTTGCATGCCGTAACGAAAGATGAAAACGGCAATATGCTTTATCCAACGGTTAAGTGGCATAATTCAACATGGAATTTGATTAAAGAAGGCGGTGCTAACACGGATATAAACTGGACGATTCCATCAGATTACAAACCCGGAAATGAAACCCTGCATGCAAATGCTACAAAGCAATGGTATGATTCTGCCCATGATGAAGTTAACATTACCGTTTTAGGATGGAGCGAAGTTGAATTTATTGAACCTTCTGGAATTTACAGCTATGGAAAGCAGATAGATTTTATTTGTTTAGTGAAAGACAGCAATTCAAGCAAGGAACTAGCAAACTATCCCGTAAAATTCTTGGTAAATTCAAGTTTGCACAATTATATTCTAACGAATGGCTCTGGTTATGCAAATTCAGTCTGGAACCCAACCGGATTGGGAACATTCGAAATAAAATGCGAGATAGAAGACAATGCAACTTTATACTATAATGCAAGTATAGCGAGCGATTTTGTGAATATAGATATAATAGATACAAGGGCTCCAGAATTCATTGAAACAAGTTTGAATGCCACACAATTAGAAACCTATCAAACAATTGAATTTAAGGTTAATTTGACCGATGATATAAACCTTAGCTCTGTGTGGGCTTTGGTTGAACTTCCCAATGGAAGCAAACAAAATGTAAGCTTGAGCAAAGTCCCAGGAAGCGAGTATGAAATTAACGAAACTTATCCCACCCTATACGGCTCTATCTGGAAAGCAAGTTATGTTCCGGAGATTGCTGGACATTATAACATTACTTTCTATGCAAAGGATACAAGCGGAAATGTTAATTCATCAACAATGCATGCTTTTGAAGCAATTGGAAAAACTTTAATCAATATAACGCATCTTCCGGAAACAATAACGATTTATAATGTAAGCCAAGAATTAAGCCAAATCTTTGAGAGCAATATTACATGCAAAAATCTTGGAAATGCTACCGCTTATTCTTTAAATATAAGCATTGAATTGCCAGCTAACTGGAGCAGCAACATAAGCTCTTCATACGCTTGCGGAAATGTTGGTAAAGGAGAAGAATGCTTCTTGCCTTTTGAAATAACAGTTGCCAAAGCAACTCTGCCAGGGAATTATATACTTAATTCAACCTGCACTTGGAGAGATGCAGATAAAACAATAAACTCAACTTCAGATAGCATAAAGGTGATTGTAATTAGCAATCCAATTCTTGAGATAGAGGAAGATGCAATTGAAGCAATAACATTGCATGCAAGTTCTAATACAACAAGCTTTACCTTAAATTCTACGGGTAATTATAAACTTGAAAACATAACTCTTGAATGTATCTCTGGGACGGTATGCGCAGATTTTAATGTCTGGTTCCATCCTTCTGAAATTAATTTGCTTGAAACCGGCAATTATACCTCTATAGAAGTTAATGTAAGCGTTCCTTTGGGTTATGCTCCCGGCAATTATCTGGGAACTATGAGAGCAAATGCCACGGACACAATCTGCCAAATACCTGAAAGATGTTGGGATGAAGTTCTGATCAATATAACAGTTCCGGTCAACAGGACTTGGAAAAGAGAACCAAAGCAATTATCTGTTAAAACAGTTTACACAAATACTTCGGGATTTTATGGAAACATAACTTTGAATGTAACCGGAAATATAAAAATTAACTTTACTATCGGCGTAGAAGGGAACATAAGCGATTTATTGGAATTCCCTCTTTGGACCGTTGTTGAGAAACAAACAGCAAGGAATTTAACTATAAACTATTCAATACCTACAAATAGAACTCCGGGAATTTATTCGGGAAATATAACAATTAAGCCAAATAATACGGAAAATGCCAATCCAATTCTGCAAAAAGCAGAGGTTGGTTTGGAAGTTAAAGACAATATTCCACCCACAGTAAACAGTTTTGAAATAATTGCTCCTTCAACTCATGGGATAGTTGACGAAGACAGAGAAAATGTAACTTTCAGAGCAAATATTACCGATAATATTGAGATTTACAAAGTTTGGGTTTGCGGAGAATTTGGTTGTTTGGCAATGCCAAAGACAGATGAAAACATTTACGAGCTTAACTATACCTTCGAAACTTCCGGAACAAAGGTCCAATATATTTTTGCCAAAGATACGAGCGATAATTCTGTCTCAAGTCCAACGAAAACAATTCGGGCAATTCCTCTCACCACTGCAGTTTTACCGGTTCAGCCGACTTCCAAAGAAATAAATATAACTTACTTTGAGAATGTAAGTTTTATTATTTGGAACAATTTCACTAATTTGGGAGAGGGAGGAGCTTATTCTGTTAATATTACTTTAATCTTGCCGGAAAACTTCACTTCAAATTCAACCTTTGAAGAATGTGGAAAAATTGAGGAAGTAAATGCGAGCAATAATTACTGCTATAGAGCATTTAATATAACCGTTTTTGCGGCAGCCCCTCCAGGCTTGTACCAAATTCAGCACAAGGTTGCGTTTATCAATCCCAACGGAACTCCAACAACTTTAATAAATACGACCCAAGTGAAAATCGTAAGTAAGGAATGGGATAGAGAGCCAGAGATTTTAGAGAAAGATGTTTATACAAACACTTCCGGCAGTTTAAACATAACTATTAGTAACTCAGGAGAGATTCCTCTAAACTTCACAATTACTTATTCTGGAAATGCCTCTGAGTTAATAGAACTACCATCCTGGATTTTTGTAGGGAATGGAACTTCCAAAAATTTAATCATAAATTATTCAATTTCTCCAACCTATAATTTAGGTTTGTATGTGCAGGAAATAAAAATAGAGAACTTAGAAGCCCATCCGCCAAACAAGAATACCACTCTAAAACTTTGGGTTAAGGACAATATTTTGCCGGTAGTTGAGAACGCAAGTTTAAGCAAGGAAATTTTAGAAGCGAATTATGAAAGCATAGATATACAGGCAGACGCTTTAGATAACATTAACATAAGTAAAGTATGGGCAGAAATCACCAGTCCTTATTCTACGCAAATAGTTGAACTAAGCCATATTTCTGGAAATACCTATAAAGTTACATATATTCCAGAAAAAGGAGGCTTGCATAATGTAACGATTTATGCAAATGATACGAGCAATAATACAAATTCAATATTTGCGGGAAATTTCAAGGTTAAAGGAACGACCAATCTGACAAATGAACAAGTTCCTCAAAATGAGGGAACTTTTGCTACCGATGTATACACAGGCGGAACTTTCAACATAAATATTACGACAAACAATACAGGAAATGCGACAGCGAGATTCGTTAACATAACTCTTATTTTACCCGAAGTTGATTGGAATTCAACAACGGGAATAAACTACGATTGCGGTAATTTGAGCGCTAATGAAAATTGTTCTAAAGAAATTTTGGTTAATATACCAGTTTGCGATGAGCCGGGAACAAAATATGTTAAGACTAATGTCACCTGGGAGAATCCCGATAAGAGCATAGGCTATAAAGTAAATGAAACCGTTGTAACCATAGCAAGCAATCCAAAAATGGAAGTTCCGCAATCAGCCATAATTTCTTCATTTGAAAATGGAGAAATAAAGATTGCAGGAAGTTTTGATATAAACAGCATAGGAAATAAATTGGTAGTTGGTTTGGGTTATGAGACAGAAGGAGGGAACTTGCCATCTTCTTGGATAATCTTTGATCCCGCAAATGGTTCTCAAACCAGTTTATCTCCTTGCGGCGGAAACTTAAGTATAGATACTTATATAGATGTTCCTCCACATCAAGATTTTGGAGATTACTGGACTAAAATAAATGTAACTTCAACAAATGCAGGCCATGATTGGCTTTGGCTGAACATAACCGTTGAAAAGAAAGGAAATTGGAGCAGAGAGCCAGAGGTGATAGAAAAAACGACTCCATTAAATTCTGAAGGAGAATTTAGAATAAACATAACAAATGATGGCAATCTGGATATAAACTTTACCATAAATTATGCAGGCAATGGCACAGGCTTGTTAACAACAAATCCTTCTTACTTCATTTCTCATAAACCAGAAAATGGAATACTCAATCCAAATACAGAAGAATTTACATTAACCTATCTGATACCCCCAGATCAGCAAGAAGGTTTGTATGTGGTTGAAGTTACTATAAAGAATACCAGTAGTTATGTAATACCAAATGAGTTAATAACACGGATTTATATGCATGTGAAGAACACGCCTCCAACAATTCATTCAGCTTATGTTTCTCCAAGCCTTCTTGATGTAAATTACGAAAAAGTCAAGATAGAAGCAAATGTTAGCGATAATTCTGACTTAAACCCAGAGGTATGGGCAAACATTACTTTGCCTAACGGAACTCAAATAAAGACCGTTATGCAGAAATTTGGAACATCGCCGCCATTTACTTACAACACTTCTTATATCCCGAAAATTTCTGGTATACATAATGTCACAATTTATGCAAAGGACAGCAAAAATCTGACAAGTAATTTTACAGGAATAAACTTTGAAGCTATAGGGCGTACTTTCTTGCAAGTAATTCCAAATGTTACTTTAATTAATATAACAGACATGACGCAGCATTATGGAAAAGAATTTGGTGTAAACATAACTTTGAACAATTCTTATAATAGCAGTGCATATTTCGTAAATGTAAGTTTTGAATTGCCATCCGGTTGGCAGGCAGAACCTTCTTTGCTAGATTATGGAAATATGAGCAGAAATACCGAAAAATGGAAAAATGCCTCAATAAAAGTACCTGCAGGATTTGCTTCGGGAAATTATAAAGTTAAAATCATATCCAATTGGACAAATGCCAACAATTCTTTGGGAAAAGCGGATAAAGAAATAACCTTCAACATTGAACCAAATCCTATGCTTGAAATAATTGAAAATGACTTTAGCGTGGAACTCGGTCATGGAAATACAAAAGTTTTAAATCTAACATTAAACTCTACGGGCAATTATAAAGTTGAAAATATAACGATCAATTGCTCGTCTCTATATTGCCAGGAGTTCAATGTAAGCATTGAGCCGGAATTCGTTCCAAGTTTGGAATCCCTTTCCACCAAAAAAATAAATGTAACGATCAATATTCCTCTTGGTTATCCTTCGGGAGATTATGTTTTGGTTGTAAATGCGAGCAGCAATAAAACTTCTGATTCCATCAACATAACAGTTTCGGTTCCATCTAACGAGAGCTGGGAAAGAGTTCCAGAAAACTTCGACCTCGGAAAGATAGGAACGGGAAGCAAGGGAATAATCGGCTATATAAATATTACCTCTTTAGCAAATATGGATTTGCACTTCAATCTAACTAAATCTGGGAATGCTTCAAGTTTCATAGATATTAATGCCACTGAATTAAATCTCACTGCTGCGCACAAGACATCAGTTCTCATCAATTATTCAATTCCAGAAACAGCGAGCAAGGGAATCTATGCAGCCAACATAACAATAAAGGCAAATACTTCTGCGCCAAGTGAAAAAATAATCCATATAAAAATGCAAATAGTTGAATTTAGAACAAAAATAATCACGGTAGAACCGAATTTCAATGTGAGTTATAATGATACGATAACTATAAAGGCGAATGCAACCTATGAAAACCTGCCTTTAAAGGAAAATGTAAGCTTTGAAGTTTACTTAGATTCATATGCTTGCGAAGTTAATGAAACTTCTTTCAGCGAAATAGAGGATCTTTGGACTGTAAAATGCATAGCCCCGGATATACCAGATGGAAGAAAATATGATGTAAAATTAAGAAGTTATTATTCAATAATTGATGCTTATTTCTTCGACATAAAAACAGAGGGATTATCTTACAAAGATGTAAGTCCTCCAGAAGTGGCTAAAGTTGAAAGAAGACATCCTATGCCGGGAGGAAACCAGACCCTAAGAGCATTGATTTTTGATAATTTAGAAGTTAAAGAAGTTTTTGCCAACATAACATATCCCAACGGCACTTCTTTGCTGTATGATATGGAGAATGAAACCGCAGATTTGACAAATACAACCTGGGTTCTTAATCTTTCTAATTTAGAGGAGGGTATTTATCCTGTTGTAATTATAGCTAAAGACATCAGCAACAACATAGCAAGAAAAAGCAGTTGGTTTGATGTAGAACCAAAGGGAATAATAAGCGGTAATGTAAAGGATGCAGAAGATAATCCCGTATTTACGAAATTTGAATTCTTCAGGGGAGAAGGAAAAAGAGAAAGAGATGATATGATTAATGAGACAGAAACAAATGAAGAAGGAAATTATTCTGTTACAATACATTTGAACAGGAGTTATGACCTAGTTGTAAAAGCTTTAAATCATGTTATCGTTTTTGAAGATGTTTTTATTGGAGAAAATTTGACTGATCCAATAGATTTGGACGAAATACCAACGAGGTTTATTAATCCGCAAAGGATTAGGAAAGTGTTAAAGGGAATTGCTGTAAAAGAGAAATTCAATGAAACCAAAGCACATCTTGCTTTAAGTTTTGCCAGCACCGGTTATTCTTTGATCGATTCGATAAGAATTTATAAATGTTCTGGATGGAATTTCGAAAAAAGGGAATGCAATACTAGTTGGGTGAATATAGGAGGAAAGATAGATGTGACAAATGAAACCGTAAGTGTTGAAAATATAACGGGATTTTCTGCTTATGCAGTTGTTGAATCTGTAATATGCGGCAATGGAATCTGTGAAGAATATTATGGAGAAAACAGCGGAAATTGTCCTAAAGATTGCCCATCTGCAACTCCAGCCTCTCCAGCTACAAGTAGTGGAGGAGGAGGCGGAGGTGGTGGTGGAAGTTCCATCCAAGAGATTCCTAAAATCTCTCCAACTGAAGAAAAACCAGCCCCGCCTCCGTTCAGCATGGAAACTGATTTGATAGAAGCAAGTTTGAAACCGGGAGAGTCGAGAACTTATTCGTTATGGATATCCAATAATTTAGACAAAAAAGTAGAGGCTGAGCTCAGTGTTATCGGAAGAATATGGGAGTTTATACAATTTGAGAAAGAAAAAGTAGAGATAGAACCGGAAGATGTTGCAACAGCTAAAATTAAAGTTTTCACTTTGCCCACAACACCGGTAGGTGTTTATACGGGAGATATTCAGGTAAGGGTTGGCGATGTGATTAGAACGATACCGGTAACCCTTGCTGTGCTTCCAGAAAGAGAAGCTTTGCTTGATCTAAAAGTTAATGTTTTAACAAAAGTTTTGAGCGCGAATGATACACTTAAATATCATGTATCGCTTTACAATCTTGGAATGAAGAAAAGATTTGACATTCTTCTAACTTATCGGATTAAAGATGTAGCAACAGAAAAAATTTTGGGATATGAGGAAGAAACTTTGGCAATAGAAACATCTCTCTCTTTTGTAAAGATGTTTAACCTAAATGAAGTTAAGAATTTGAAACCCGCAAAATATTTCCTAGAAGTTGAGGGAAAATATGAGAACAGAACGGTTAAAGGAGTTGATATTTTTGAGATTGCTCAACCTTTCTGGACTTTCGAGAGAATTAGATTAGTACTCATAATTATTCTTATTTGCGTTGGGATGGCTTTCATTTTCATCATTCGTAAATTTTACAAAAAATGGAAGCTTAAGAAGCTTCGTTATCTAATGCCTATTGCCGCTCAAGAATTACCTAAAGGCAAGATATGGCTTGGAGATATCGCAGAAACCAAGCTTAGAGCAGAGTTCTCTGTAGATGACCTGCCAACTCACATTATTTGCGCAGGTGCAACCGGTTCGGGAAAAACCATCTCTTCCATGGTGATAGCAGAAGAGGTTTTGAAACAGGGCATACCAGTAGTCGTTTTCGACCCAACTGCCCAATGGACAGGTTTTCTTAAAGCATGCAGGGATAAGAAAATGTTTTCTCATTATAAAGAATTTGGAATTCATGAAGATGAAGCCAGATCTTTTAGAGGAATGATTTACGAAATGACCGATCCAAAAGCCAAGATAGATTTGAAGAAATATTTAAATCCCGGAGAAATAACTGTTTTTGTGCTGAGAAAACTCACTCCAGAGCAGTTTGATACCGCCGTTAGAAATATTATCAATTCTATTTTCAAGCAGAGTTGGGAGGAAGCATCAACACTTAAACTGTTAATAGTGTTTGATGAGGTTCACAGATTATTGGAAAAATTTGGAGGCAAGGGAGGATATGTTGCTCTAGAAAAGGCCTGCAGAGAATTCAGAAAGTGGGGCATTGGTTTACTCATGATCTCTCAGGTGTTGGCAGATTTTAAGGAAAGCGTTAAAGGCAATGTGTTGACAGAAATACAGATGCATACTAAAGGCTTAGAAGATCTTGGAAGGATTGAGAAAAAATATGGCAGAGTTTATGCAGAACGGGTTACTATGTTGGAGATCGGTACTGGACTTATGCAAAATCCGAGATATAACAAAGGAAGACCTTGGTTTGTCCGATTTAAACCTTTATTACACGAACCGCATAAACTCTTAGATGAAGAGCTCGAACTATATACCAAATTCTCCAAGAAGATAGAAGCAATAGAAAAGAAGATAGAGGAGATGAAATCTAATGGAAAGGAAGTTTCTGATTTGGAACTTGAGTTGAAGCTTACGAAAGACAAACTAAAATCAGGTTCATTCAGAATGGCAGAAATTTATTTGGAGTCCTTAGCTTCCAAGGTGAAATTATGAGAACAATATCTCTCATATTGCTCATATCAGCAATTGTTATATGTGGATCAAATTTGAGCATTGCTCAAGAAATAGCGAGCGAAAAGAATATAATTGTTTTGCCAAATACCCTCACAGAAACCAAAATACTCATAAGAAATGATTTCAATGAAAGAAAAACATTTGAGATAAAATGCTTCTCCAAACTTAATGTTACCTGCCCGAAAAATATTGAAATAGGGGCCAGAAGTTTCAATAAATTAAACCTAACTATTTATTCTGGAGAGATTGGAACTTATGATCTGAAAATTCTGATTGAAAATAAAACGAATGAATTAGAAATTAAAGTCACCAATCTTCAGACTTATCTGAAAACGGCAATCAATTATTATGAAAATTTGGATGAAGTTTTGAATTATGAAAACTATGAGATTAAGGGAACAGAAAAATTAAATGAAACAAAAGAATTGTTTAGATTGGGACTTTATTCTGAAGCTGCCAGAAAACTTGACGAGTTTGTAAATTCTTTTAGCATCGTTAAGAAAGAGAATCCCCCGTCAGAAAAAACAAGAAAATGGAAGATTTTTAATTTATTATTAATTGCGTTTTTATTGATTTTTATTATCTTTTTATTCTCTCTCTTTAAAAATTATCGCAGAAAAGTTAGATTCAGATCAACACTTCTGAAAGATTTGGAAAAAATTAAAAGCGAGATAAGCAAAACAGGGGTTAAAATCGAAATGCTTAAGATACCAAAAAATTTGCCGGAAGATAAGAGGAAACTTGTAGAAAAATATTTGAAAGAAAAGAAATATGAATTGGCAAAGCTCCTGCTAA
This sequence comes from Candidatus Aenigmatarchaeota archaeon, assembly GCA_021163805.1. GTDB lineage: Archaea > Aenigmatarchaeota > Aenigmatarchaeia > QMZS01 > QMZS01 > QMZS01. Next base: position 17,227 of record JAGGTL010000023.1, read on the forward strand.
GATGAATCTTAAATTCGAATAAAATTTAATTCTAAAAATGTAAATAATTATTATTGGTGTAAAGGTTTGATATTCATGAAGAAAAAAACCGTCGGAGAGATCTTGAAGGAGGAGGGGATAATAAAAGAAACTGAAGAGAAAGCAGAACCACCGAAAAAAGAAGAAGTGAGAGAAGCCGAGCTTATTCTTAAAATTGAAAAATTAGCGGGCAAAGTGGAATTGCAGAAAGATATGATTGATAAGTTTAACGATAGACTTTCTTCTATTTCTGAAACTGTTGGCGATTTGAGAAGGATGATAATAGACAAAGAAAAATTTTTTGATAACTTAAGCACAGATTTTGAAAAACTGAAAAGTGAAGTGGAAGATGTTGAACCTCAAAAAATTGCGAAGAATTTTAAGAAATTTGCCGTAAATTTTGAAAAGACCAATGCCGAGTTGGAGAAGGTAAATTTCAAAATTAAGAATTTGTCAAATGCTTTTAAAAAAACCGAGGAAAAACTATCAAAAATAAAGGAGCCCGAAGTTATAGCGAAACTTATAGAAAATGCTTCCAAAATAGAATCTAATGTGAAGGAAAGCCGAAACTATGTGGACAGACTGGTTGGAAAGATAGAAGCGCTGTTCTCCGAATTCACTTCCAGCTTAAACGAAATAAAGAAGGAAAAAGAAATTATTTATAAGGATGATGAATTACTTAAGGAATTAGTAAAGGATTTGGATAAAGCTAAAGTAAAATTGGAAAACGAATACACTAAAAAAAATGAATTTGAAGATTTTGCGAACAGGTTGAAAAGGGAAGTTGATAACTTTTTAAAAGAAAAGTTTGAAATGGTAAAATTCGAGAAGAAAAGTTTAGAAGAACTAGAAAATGAAAAAGATAATATAAAAGAGCTTCTAAATAAAGTGGAGAAGGAATATAATAAAGGTTCTTTGAGCAAAAGGAGTTACGAAGAATTGGTTAAAACAAATAAAAAGAGATTGTCGCAGATTGAAACTATCTTGAAAAAATTCACGAGGGACCTTCTTTACGCAGATTTAAAAAATGTGGAGAAAAGAGTAGAGAAAATTTCATCACAACTCAAAAGTTTACCAAAGACTGAAGAAATTGCGGAGATAAGAGAGAAGTTTATGAAATTGGAAAATGGATTTTCGAGTTTGGATGGCATATCTGGTTTGAAAGAAAGACTGGAATATATTGAGATGTTAAAAGACAGTTTGATAGAACAAGAAAAAAGATTAACCAAAATGAGAGAGATGCTGAATGAATTGATGAGCACAAAGGAATTAGTAGAAAGTTTGCGGAGAGAAAGAGAAGATATAGAACAAAAGATCAGAAATGAAAGAAGCAGTTTAAGTGCTGTTAAGAAAGATATGTTGAGAATTGAAAGAACGGTCAGAGAACTAGGAAACAAGATGATTGAAACAGAGGATGAAATTAGAAATATAATTAAAACGGGCAAACTCACGCTGGAGTTCCGTGATCTCAGAGAAAAAGTTAATAATTTGTCTGAAGAAACAAAAGAAGCAAGAGATGAGATTTCTGAGATTAGAAAAGACTTTGACGAAGCCTTGACGAGAAATCTGCTACTGATAAAAAAATTAATGAGTAAAAAATGAAATGGAGAGAACTTTTGGAGGAAATAGAGGAGAAAATAAACAAAGAGAGAGAAATATCAAAAACCGAAGAAATTGATTTTGCAGATTTAAAAAAATTTTCTGAAGATATTGCCGCACTTCAGAAGAAAATTTTTGAGTTGGACCAAAAGTCCATAAAACAAGATATTATGTTTGAAAAAATAAGAAAAGAATTATCTGAGTTGTCTATACTAAAAGAAGATATCGAGTATTCTCAAGAAAAGATATCAAAACTAGAAAAAAGAGTGGAAGAAGATCTGCCGAAGAATCTTTTGCATTTGGAGAAGAAGATAAATATTCTGCCAGAACTTGTAGAAGAAAAAATAAAGGCTATCACCGCAGAAAGATTCGAAGTCGTAAAAGAACTAGATAAACGATTGGATTTTCTTGAGGAGCAAGTTGATAGAGCATTCGCAACGATGGGATTTGTGAAAAAATCTTCATTTCTGCAAGAATTAAAAAGAAAAATTGAAAATATAGAGAAATCTTATTCAACTCTGTCTGAGAAGGTTAATAAGTTGGTGAATGAGTCGAAATTACCTAAAAAAAGCAAAGAGAAGGATATAGAAAAAATAGCCAAGAAAATCAGAAAAAGAAAAACTTAAACAGATATTTTTCAATAAAATAACGAGATTTTTATAGCAGGTGTTTTTAAATTATTTTTCTGAATTTTTTTCTCAATTCATCATAAGTTTTCTTTGATATTTTTCCTTCTTTGTACTGCATTTCAATGATTTCCCATGGAAGTTCCTCTTTTTTTTGCTCTTTTTTTAAGAAAGATCCAAACTTTTTAAAAAGAAGAAATGTGCCAACAACTGTTAAGAGAACAAATGCAAGTGAAATTAAATAAATCCAAGGAATTTTGGGAACATTTATTTTTGGAACTTCTATTTTCTTTGAAATACAAAATCTGTAATTGGCTTCTTCCATCAGATTTCTTGCTTCCTCCAGCATTTCTGTCGCCTCTAAATATTTCTGTTCCTCGACATCTCTTTCAGCAATTGAAATCAGTTCGTGGGATCTTTCAAGAAGCTCTACACCGTTTTCAATATCCAAACCTTGAGCATTCAATTCAGCAGCCCTGCTTTTCAGCCCTCTAAGAGCCTCTTTTATTTTATTTATTTTAATCTCAAGCAATTCTTTTTTTGATCCAACAACAGTTATATTATATATTCTTTCTTTTTTCGTTTCTTCTGAAAAGACACTCAAATTTATTGAATAAGTTTCTCTCTCGGCATCTTCTGGAATATCGAATTTTCCAATTAAGTGACCTGTTGCTCCCGGTTCAAGCAATTCAATTTCTCCCACTGTTTTGAACCAATCTTTAATTTTATCTATTTTGGCAGAGATTTTGTGCAAATCTTGGTTTCCAGAATTTTTTATTTCCATCAGAATATATCTTGTATCTCCTTTTTCAACCAATAACTCTTCTGGAATTATTTTTATTAGATCTAATTTAAAAATTGGTTGAGATGCTGCTACAACGGGCGATACAACCATGGGTGCAGAGGGAATAGAAGATGAAGAAGAAGCTGGAGAGGAAGAAGCAGAATTTACCAAAAACGTTTTATTTGTATAGATAGAGGGCTGAGTATCGGAGTAAGTTAGTTTAACATTTAAAAAATATTTTCCAGATGGTTGATTTGAATAGATAGGCAAACTTCTGTATAGGGTTCTATTCGATCCCGCCCCAACAAAAATGGCTTCTCCATAAACCGAAGCGTATATTTCATCATCTTTTGAAATCCAATAATCCAGAGAAACATCTTGAGAAACTTCACCCATATTCTGTATCAATAATTTGAAGTTTAATTTATCGCCCCGCAGAACCTCGCCTTCAATCTC
>JAGGTL010000038.1 GCA_021163805.1 Candidatus Aenigmatarchaeota archaeon
GTTAGTTTCAGAATTTATTTCTATGACAATCAGACAATTGATAAATTCTGGAATTCTTCTAAACAGTATAATTTTAGTCTGGTTAATTCAACAGACAATTCGCAGGTTTTGCAGAATTTAACTTTTGATGTTTCTTCTACCGGACTTTTCTCTAGTAATATTAATATAGCAAACACAACATTTAAAGAAGGTTATAATTATACAATTTTGGGAAATTTGACGGACAATGCAAACAATACTGCAGAAGTAAATTTAACTTTTGAATTGTTGCACAATTTGAATTTAAGTGTTGTAAGCAATTTGGATTCAATAGTTAAAGGGCATCCATTTGAATTTAAAATAAATATCTCAAAATTGGGAAATTTAAGTGCAGAAAATGTCAGTGTTACTTTGCAATTGCCATCTGCAATTAATATAACAGACAATCTGACAAAATCCGCTGGAAATATAAATCAAACGAATTCAAAATTGTTAAATTGGACTTTAAATGGAACAAAAAATGGAACTTATACAATAAACATAACTGCTTCTTCAGCTGATGGAAGATTTAATAGAACAATACCACAAAATATCACTGTAAGATACGGAAATTTAATTGTTTCTTTAGATGAAGATGAGACACCCTCTTCAAAATCTGTAAATTCTTCGTTTGAGGTGTATATCAAAATCAAAAACACAGGGAACGGGGAAGCTTTTATAAATAAAATTGAAATTAAAGTTTGTGGCACAACAAAAACACTAAATCCTTCAGAAAAAAAAATAAATGGGTGTTCCACCAAATCCTATCACGCTTCAGGGTTTTCTTGTACTTCCATAGGAGATAAAAATATCTATGTGAAATTGTCAGGAGTAGAAAATGCCACAAATCAATATTCTGATTTTGTAGCAGTTGGTGAAATAACAATAACGGGTTCCTCCACGCAAAATAATGGCAATGGAAATGAAAATCCAACAACCTATTATGACATTTCCTTTGAGAAATTTGAAATAAACAATGTTGAAGTTTCTAAAATTGAAATTTTGCAGGGAGGAACGGCAGACTTAAAAGTGAAAGTAAAAAATACTGGAAATGCAAAACTGCATAATCTGTATTTAACATTAACTGGACTGAATTCAAGCTATTACTCAATTACGCCATCTGATAAAAGAGATCTGTCTGCAAATAATACTCTTGATTTTGATATTCACCTTTCAATTCCGGAAGATCTCGAAGCAAAAAGTTATTCTCTAACTCTGAAAGCAATTTCCGACGAGAAAAAGGAAACTAAAACTATCGCTTTAATCGTCTACAAACTCTCCATTGAATTTATGAATATAACCGACTTAAATATCACTCAAGGAGAACAACTAATCAAAAAATTCAAAATAAAAAATACGGGCGATAGAACCTTGCACAATATATACCTAAAATTATCCGGAGCAATTATAACACCCAAGAAAAAAATCAATTTATTCAAAAACGAAGAAAAAGAATATGAAATAAATTTTTCGATTTCAAAAAATGAAGAAATCGGAATTAAAGAAAAAATCTTGACAGCAATCTCCGATGAGAAAAATTTCACGAAGAAATTCAATTTAACAATTTTGCCCTGCGAAGAAGAGAAAATAAGAATAAATAAAATTTATGAGAATCTAACTTCGAAATTTAGCGATATATTGGAAAAATTTAATAATGCCAAAACAAAAGGAAAAAATATTTCGTCCGTTGAGTCAAAAATTATAGAGATAAATCAAACTTTGGATCAGATAAAAGATTATATTGAACGAGGAAAATACATTGAAGCAAAAAATCTGCTTAATTCCTTAGAAAATAGTTTAAATTCTCTCTCCGAAAATCTCAATAATTTAGAGAAGATGAACAGCAATTTCATGCTTCCAATTGCAATAATTATTTTTGCAATTGCTTTGAGCGGAGTGGTTTTATATTACTTCTTCTTACCAAAGAATGGCTACTTGCCGGGCAAAGGCTATATAATACAGAATACCCGTATGAATAATTTTAATGAGAAAATAAAGAATCTGCTTAAAAAATTCAAAAGAAGAAAAAGCGAAGAGGAAATAGCCAGAAAAAAGAAATTGGCGGAATGGAAAAAACGCTATAATAAGTTAAAAAAAGAAAAAATATGGAAAGCGAAATAAAAAAATTAGTTTTTGTTTCCACTCTATATTTTCTCGGATTTGTCGTTATTTATTTAAGTAATATTAGTTTGAATTCAATAACCACGCTACAGGCCAATTTTATAGAATTATTAATTCCAAATGCGCGAAACTCTGCTTTTGAAGCTTTTATTTCAATTTTTTCCGGAATCTTAATTGCTATTTCTGGTTTAATTATATTCTGCATTGGTTTGTCTTTTCTGGCAGTTAAGAAATTGGACAAACTGAAATATTTTTTGTTAATTCCAATTTTGTGTTCCGGTTTTTTATTTAATTTCTCAATTTTATATCTGTTTTTTGGTATGGGTTTATTTGTTTCAAGTATGTATATCATCCCGCTCGGAGAAACCTATAAAATGGAATTAAAAAAATGGAAGAAATTTAGAGTTGGAAGCAATGCTATTTCAAAAGCTTTGTTCGTTTTATTTCTGTTTGTATTTTTGGGTTCACTAATTTCATTCTCAGTTAATGATTCTTACCGGCAACTTTTTTTTAATACTTCCGTCTCAAGCATTACCAATATTATTAATGCGGAAATGTCAAATTATGATAAAAATTCGGAAGGAAATGCAACAAATGAAATCATAAATCAGGCCATAGAAGATCAGATGAAAAAAATAAGATCCCAATATCCAAATTTAACAGAAGAGCAATATTTTCAGATGAAAGAGGAAATAAGAAAAAAGATGAAAGAAATCAATTCTTCAGAAAATATCGGAACTAATCTGAATATGACCTCTCTCGTCTCACAGAGAATTAAAAATTCATTGATATTTAATGCTATTCTCATTTGGTTTCCCCTAATAATGAGTTTTACGATTTGGGTTTTTCTCGAATTCCTCACCGAAATTTTGTTTTCTCCTGTTTCTGGGATATTTTCTTATATCTGGTTTTCCGTTTTTGGAGAAGAATAGAAAATTTATAAATTTAATCAAAACAGGAAGAAGACTTTCCCGAAATCTCTGATCCTGCGGACCACCTCTGCCTATTCTTTCTTCAAATTGTTTTAACTTATTGCACCAACTCTCGCAATGATTGGTTGAAATACTATGACCATTATGAAAAATATTATTGTGAAGAATATAACGGCTATAGTCAAATTCTTCGCAATAGTATAATCTCTGCTGACTTCGTCAAAACCGCGTTGAATCCCAACAAGAAAGATGCACATTATGATGGCGCACTCTATTAAATATATGCCAGCCGTCAATTCCAATATGGTCGGCGGCATTATTTCTTCAAGTTTTATCAATGAGAGTGTGGAGGAAAGTGGAGAATAACTGGATCCTCCCACATTGGCTCCAAAACTTGTTATTTTTTCTATCCTAGCTAAGGCAGAAGAAATAGATTGCAGCAATTGAACTATTAAAACCCCTATAGAAGCAACTATTCCGCTTATTAAAGGCAAGATAAATGTTGTTTGCACATTTAAATTTGAAATTACATCTTGCAGGAGATCCTTTATCATATTCTCAATATCTCTGGTTTTTTTCAGATAATTTATAATGTTTCTCGCAGCATTTGAGACAATCATTGGTCCCTTTGAAAGAGATGCAGAAATAACCTTCATTATGCTTTTTATTAATGAAGAAGGGAAATCTTTAAGTACACCAACTTCTTCATTAAATAAAGCTTGTTCAAAAGTCATAGAAAGTTGTGTTATGCAACTATAGATTTTATCAAAAAATACATACATTGGGCTGCCCTTCTTATTCATTCTCTCATATTTATTAAGAACATTTGGAACGGCAAGTTCGATTGGTATATTCTGCGTCAGGGCGCTTTGCAACTCAAATAATCCAACTTCAAAATCTTCTTCTGTTTTCCTTATATATTCTTCTAATTCGTATTTCTTTTTACTTCTGAAATAACAATAGAAAATTATGGCGATTGATACGCCCCATACAATAAATATGGCTTTAAATACATCCCCCAGTATAACATCCTTTCCATATCTATTTAAACAATAAGTTCTCCATTTATCTTTTGCTTCATGAGGAGGATAATTCGTATGATAATAAGAATAATCAAAATAAAGCTGCAAGCAATAAAATATTCCCGGGAGAGCTATAATCAAACCTATTAAAATTGCCGTGAGTTTTATTGGAATTTTTAATTTCAATTTAGGTAAATAAATATATTTATTTGGTTTTACTCCTCCGGTTTTTTCCGAGTGAGAAAATGCTGAAGGTCTCTTCGAAATTAATCTGTTTAAATACCACCACAAAAATGAAGGCAAGATTATTACATAACCCAAGACAAGATAAACTGGATTTACAGAATGCGTTAAAAAAATACTCAGCAATGGAAACATTACTAAACCCATTAATGGAAGTACTATTCCAAAAGAAAGCAACATGATGGAAGGAATTTTGAGATTTGTGGCATATTCTTTCATTTTTGCATATGTGCTACTCAAAGTTTTATCCAGGGCTTCATCCAAAATTTCTCTTCTCCTCTCCGCGGAAGGTTGAGCGCCAACCATTTGAAGAGTAATAAGGCTTGTCACAAACTCATCATTCCAAATGGTCCATTTTTTACTATAGGCTCCCAAAGCTTCTTCCATTGTGGTGTACTTTCCCAGCTCAATATCCCACATGATTTTTTTAAAGTCCTTTCCAATGGGTCCGTAACAGTTTACTGCCGCAAACTGAACCGCTTTCTCAAATACGGGATTTAGAGAGAGATAGATAACCATATAAAGAATTATATTTACCGTCTCGTTTCCGGCTTTAATTCTTATAATATCGGAATAAAGAATAGGATAAGATAACGCATTGTATGCAAGGAATGCAGGCAATCCTAAAATAATCAATATGTTTGTTGGAAACTCAAGCAAAATGAGTAAAGGCGATAATAAGAGAAAAGACGCAAAGAATGAAAAAAGAAAAAATGAAAAAACTTCATCGGAATTGACTTTTAAATCAGACATGTAAATGGGTTTATCTAACTTATTTTTTATAAACATTGGCGCCCTCACTTTTAAAAATCTGCTGGAGAATTTGCAAAGTTTCTCAAATCGATTTAATTTAAATAATTCTTTTTCTTCTTCTTTATATTTCTTATAATATGTGGAAATTGGCAGCTCAGCAGAATTGGAAAAATCGTTGTTGGTCATAACTATTAGAAAAGAGTATATATTAAACATGATAAGTTTTTTTATATATCCAAAAAATCTTTATATATAAACGATTTATATAATTATGTTCGGCGCAAATAAAAAAGGTCAAATGAGTTTGGAGATGATCATCGGCTTAGTAATATTGCTGGTGGTTGCCGGAGTTATAATTATGATGCTCTTGCATTATCTCAGTCCAAAAAATATGCCACATACTCAGGAGGAGATGGCGGTCAGAGATTTTAAGCAGAGGTGTGAAATCTATTGCAAAGATGGTACGCTTAATTATTGCAGATACTACTTTGAAGGCAATGACTGGGATAATGACGGCATAACAAATGAATTGGTAAAAGTTGGGGATATTGTTAAATGGCAAGCCTGCGAAGACAGAATATATTGTTTTTTGGTGGTTCCATGCCAAAGATACGGTGAAAATCCGATAGAAGGTTGTGCAAAACAATTGTGTAACGCATATAAAATAAAATACAAGAACAATCTAACCTTGGCAACTGAAGGCGTACTTGAAGAAATTATTCCCACTACAGACCCCGTGTGCAGTCATAGTTTAAAATCAATAAAGCCACAGGATAATTGGATGTACAGTTATTTTAATAAATATTATGGCACTGAAGATCTTTGCCATCATTATATAAAATAGCGGTTTCGGTTATCCAAATATAAGAGATGTTGACTTGGAAACAAATCTTTTTTTCGATTCAACTTGAACGGGAAGAGGAACAGATTCTTCGCTTTGTTTTTTTGTTAATTTTTGTTAATATATTTATATAAATCTTTATTTATAATATGGCACATATGAGTCTGGAAGTGGTTATCGGTTTTGTTATATTGCTCGTTGTTTCTGCCGTTGTTATCGGTCTTATATTTACAAACATAAATTCAAATCCGCTTCCCACAAAAGATACAGAATTATCTCAGATGAGTTTTAAAATAAAATGCAAAACCTTGTGTGCAGATACAAAATCTATAGAATATTGCCGATATTATTTCAGAGGAAATAAAAACAAGGTTTTTGATTGGGACGGTAATGGAATTGAAAGAGAATCCATATCTATAGGAAATATAATAACCTGGGAAGCCTGCGAAGACAGAATATATTGTTTTTTGGTAGTTCCCTGTGAAAGATTCGGAAGTAATCCAATAAAAGGTTGTGCTGATGCTCTATGCAATGCCTATTTGCAAAAATATGAAGGGGATGTTCTAGAAGCAAACGCAGCGGTTTTTGATAAAATAAAAAAAGGGTCCTGCACTTTGCCTGCCAATAAAAAAGATAATTGGTTTTTGGAATATTTTCCAGAAGATGTCTGCGGTTGTGAGTGCACAACTTGGAATGATGTGGGTTGCGGTACCGCTTTTGGTTGTAATCCAGGAGAAATGTATCAAACTAGATCCTGTCTTCCAAAAGGTTGCAGAGAAAGTACGGAAAGATGCATAAACAGTTCTAAATGTTAGATCAACAGTTAAATATCAGATAGAAGAAAGATGCAAAGCATCTGATCTAAGGTTATTTTGATAATCTATCAATATAATATAATGTTTCTAAAACTAAAAACAAGAGACTTCAATTTTCAGAAAATTTTTAATTCCGGATTGTTTTATTTCTTTTATGAATCTGAACCTATCCGAGAAATTTACTTCAATGGAAAACTTTTTAAATTAGAATTCCGACAGGAAAATAATTACTTGATCATAACTTGCCCGATGAAATTTAAAAAAGAAGAGAGAGATCAGCTAATCAGAAGAATAAAATATTGTTTTGGTCTGGAAGAAGATTTGACAGATTTTTATAAAATCTGCGAAAAAGATCCCGTGCTCAAATACCATCTTGAAAAAATAAAAGAAACGAGAATTATCTCCGCTTTCTCGGATTTTGAATCTTTGGTTGGAGCGATAATTTCACAGAATAATTCTTATAAAAACTACAGAAGACAGATGTATTCGGTCTATAAAAAAATAAATTTTATTCCGGAAAATTATACAGAAAAAAAACTATCTGGATTGAAATTGGGTTACAAAGTTTCCTTTTTGGTTGGCCTTGCTAAAACTTTTGGAAAAATTGAAATTGGAAAAATAAAGGGAATAGGCAAATATTCAATAAATTTATTTGAGATATTTCAGAGGAGAAACTACAATTGTTTTTATATGGATTGCCTAACAGAAAAAATTCTAAGAGAAAAATATAAAATAAAAGACAATTTTGAAGAAAACACAAAAAGACTTTGGGGTAAATACAGAGGTCTCGCCGAAGCTTATTTACAGAGATTTTTTGAGATAAAATAATTTCAAACCTTTAAATTATTAAATTGATAAAGTTATGGGCAAGACAAAAACGAGCAAGATGAGGGGTTCAAAAACCTGCGGATATGGTTCAAAAAAGAAACACAGAGGAAAAGGTTCGAAAGGAGGTAAAGGAATGGCGGGTTCAAAAAAACACAAAAAATTCAAAGTTTTAAAGGAAAATCCAGAATACTTTATCCACAAAAAACTGAAAGGCAGAAAAAAATCAGAGAAAGTAATTAATATAAGGGATCTTGAAAAAATCAAAGAAAACAAAATAAATCTGAAAGAACTTGGATACACAAAATTACTTGGAGATGGAGAAATAAAAAGAAAAATCGAAATTGTGATAGATAAATGGAGCAAAGGGGCTGAAGAAAAAATAAAGAAAGCGGGAGGAAAAATAATTGCCTCAGAAGCTTAAATGGGTCTATGATAAATATTATTTTTTAATTGAATTTATTTAATGGATCTATTAAATATACTTCCAGGAGTTGCAAATCCAAAAACAAGACTGAATTTTAAGGATAGATTAAAATGGACAGGAATAGGTCTGTTGTTGTTTTATTTGATGGGTTTTATACACGTTGCCGGGGCCCAGGTTGAAGTTTATGACAGATTCAAGCAGATTTCTGTTTTGATGGGTTCTAAATTTGGAACTCTTGCAACTTTGGGAATTGGTCCAATAGTTACGGCTTCTATTCTTTTGCAGGTTTTGGTCGGTTCTAAAATTATAAATTGGGATTTGAATACAAAAGAAGGAAGATCAAAATTTCAGGGAACACAAAAACTTCTCGCCATTGCTTTCTGTTTTCTGGAAGGTTTCGCTTATGTCCTGTTTGGAGCGGTTCCCGCCAGTTCACCTTCGTTAATACCCGTAGTTGGTTTACAAATCGCTCTCGGTGGTTTGATAATTTTATTCCTTGATGAAGTAATAATGAAATGGGGCATCGGCTCGGGTGTTTCCCTATTTATCGCCGCGGGAGTTTCAGAGAGAGTATTTATTGGTTTGTTCTCTCCTTTTGAAAAGGCCGGGGCAATTGCACAATTGATATACGGCTTTTCAACTGCAAATTTTGTTCTCGTTGGAATGGCAGTCACAACAATTGCAGCAACTATATTAATTTTTGCTATTTGTCTGTATGCTCAGTCAATTAAAGTAGAAATTCCTCTGGCCTTTTCCCAACTGAGAGGTTTTGGAAGAAGATGGCCTTTGAATTTCTTTTATACTTCAAACATTCCGGTAATTCTGGCGGCGGCATTAATTATAAATATATCCATGGTTGGAGCAATGCTGGATTCAAAAGGAATAAATATCTTTGGAAAATTTGATGATTCTGGCACTCCTATCTCTGGATTGGCCTATTATCTAACACCTCCCCATAATGTTCTTCAGAATTTCCTGTTTGGCCTGGGTCCAGTGGATGTTGTTAGAATTTTTACTTATTTGGTTTTTTTGACAATTCTCTGCGTCATATTTTCCGTATTCTGGGTTGAAACGGCAAATATGGGTCCCGAAGCCGTTGCCGATCAAATTTCAAATATTGGCATGCAAATCCCGGGATTTAGAAAAGATAAGAGGATTCTTATAAAAATATTGAGCAAATACATATATCCGCTTACTGTATTGGGTGGGATTGCCGTAGGTATTTTGGCCGCCCTGGCAGATTTTACCGGAGCTTTGGGTACGGGAACCGGGATTTTACTTACGGTGATGATTTTATACAATTTCTATGAGAGAATTTCCCAGCAGTATATAGAAGATATGAATCCAGCTGTAAGAAAGTTCTTTAGATAGAAGAGTAAGAAAAGGCTCTCACACCATTTAAGTTCTATCATAATCTTAATGCCATCTATATGCCTTCTCTGATTTTTCTCTTGTTTCATATTAAGCTACTCTTAAACTTCAGTTATAAGAGTCATCAATTCAAATTAAAAGGATTTTATAGATGGCAAATAACTTCAAAATTGCCCTCTCTAAATGAAACCTCTTCAACTCTGTTTGTTCCCTTTATGTCTGGCAGAACCAGTTTTAATTTCTCAATATCTTCCTTTTTAGCCGCTATTTCGATTTTGCTGATTTGTTTTCCAAGAGATAATCTGTTCGATATTTTCCACCTGCGAACTTCCGAAATTACCTCTTTCAGCAACATTCCGGTTTTTAAAGCTTCTCTGTCCTCAATCATTTTTTCGGGAAAATTAGATAAATGAATACTCTTGTCTTTCTCCATTTCTTTAAATAAAATCTGATAAATCTCCTCCGTAATATAGGGGATAAATGGAGCGAATAATTTAAGTGTTCCAAGCAAAACATTATACAATGTCCATTTAGCACTCAATTTTGACTCTTCGTCCTCTCCGTAAATTCTATATTTGACTATTTCAAGATAAAAGTCGCAGAACTCATGTTTGAAAAACATTTCCGTAATTCTTCTCGCCTCGCTGAGTTCATATTTTCCAAAATATTTGTGATAATCTTCAATAACGAGACCGAATCTCGTCAGGATCCATCTGTCAACAACAGTTAATTCAGGTTTTTTTAGTTTTTCAATATTTTGATGTATAAATCTCGAAGCATTCCAGAGTTTAATTAAAATATCCATGTTATGTTTTAAATCTTCCTCTCTAAAAGGCAAATCTTCCCCGATTTTTGCCGTTGTTGCCCAGAGTCTAATGGCGTCAGCACAATATTTTTCAATAATCTTTAAGGGGTCTATTATATTTCCAAGAGATTTTGACATCTTCTTTCCTTTCCTATCAAGACCATGACCAGAAATCATTATATCTTTCCATGGTTGTCTATCCAAATGCAAGTAAGATTTCAATATTGTATAAAATGCCCATGTTCTAATGATATCGTGTCCCTGAGGTCTAAGAGACATTGGAAATATTTTCTCAAAAAATATTTCATCCTCTTTCCATTTAGAATTTATCAATGGAGTGATTGAAGAAGTAAACCAGGTATCAAATACATCCAATTCCGGAATAAATTCATTACTTCCGCATTTTGGACATTTCTCCGGATTGTCCTTCTCTGGATCTACAGGTAATTTTTCATCTTCTGCTAAAATAACCTCTCCACAATTTTTGCAATACCAAACAGGAAACGGAACTCCATAATATCTCTGCCTTGAGATGCACCAATCCCATTTTAAATTATTTACCCAATCTTCATAACGCCTTCTGTAAAATTTGGGATACCAGTTCACCTTTCTTCCAATTTCTATAAGTTTTTCTTTGTGTTTCAGAATATTGACGAACCACTGCTTTGTAACTATAAATTCAATTGGTGTTTTACATCTCCAGCAAACTCCAACATTCTGTTTTAATTCCTCTTGCTTATATAAAATACCTTTTTCTTTTAAATCATTTATTATTTTTTCTCTCGCTTCTTCTATTGTCATTCCCTCATATTGTTTTGCCATTTCATTCATTTTTCCGTCTTTTGTGATACAGATTCTTAAAGGAAGATCGTGTATTTTCCACCATTCAATATCCGTCTTGTCTCCAAAAGTGCAAATCATCACAATCCCCGTGCCAAAATCCGGATCAACTTTTTCATCAGCAAAAATTTCAACCTCCTGTCCAAAGATTGGGACAAATGCTTTTCTGCCTATGTAATTTCTATATCTCTTATCTTCCGGATGAACCACTATTCCCACACAGGCGGGCAGCAATTCGGGTCTCGTTGTTGCTATTTTTATTTTCTCCCCATCCGACAATTCAAAAGTTAAATAATTAAGATTTGTTATTCTTTCCTTATCATCAACTTCTGCCTGAGCCAGAGCAGTCTGATGAAAAGGACACCATATTGTTGGTTCTTCTTTTCTGTAAATTTCGCCTTTTTTATATAAATCAATAAAAGACCTTTGAGCCTGTTTTTGGCAAAAATTATCAATTGTTCTGTACAATAAATCACGGTCCCAAGAAAATCCCAAAGCTTCAAAAATTTTAGAATATTCAAGTTCAAGTTCGGCGGCAATATTGAAACACATTTTCCTGAACTCGTTTCTTTCAATGGTTGCTTTGGACACTTTTTTTGTTTCTTCAACATATTTTTCTGTTGGAAGCCCATTGTCATCAAAACAAGTTGGAAAGAAAACTTCATATCCGAGCATCCTTTTATATCTTGCAATATATTCAAAATGGGTATAACTCATAACGTGACCAATGTGCATCTTTCCGCTCGGCGTTATCGGTGGAACATCTATGGAAAATATATTTTTCTCCGAATTTATATTAAACTTATAAATTTTTTCTTTTTTCCAGAACGCTCTCCATTTTTCTTCAATTTTTCTTAAATCGGGTCTCTTTGGCAAAGTTTCCATAATTAGCATACAATATTATTTTTAGTAAATTCTGATTTAATTGCAGATTTCTTCGGATATTGCTGCATCTAAACAAATCTAAGGGTAATAACTGCCAAAAAGAATCCTTGAAGAAAAGATTTCTCTTCATAATAAAGAAACAGAATTTATACTCGTCTCATTTAGTTTATTTAACTTAACTTTTAAATTTTTATTTATGGAACCCAAACTGTTTGGAAAGTGGGAATATAATGTGGAAATATCCGATCTCGGATTGAAGAGATATATTAATCTCGAGCCAAAGATTTTGCCTAAAACAAATGGAAGAACAAAAAACAAGAATGTTATTGAAAAACTTATCACTCATTTAATGGTTCCGGGGCATAGAGGAAAAAAACATAGACTCACAAGCGGATTGTGTTCGGGAAAATATCAAACAATTTACAATATAGTCGAAAAATCCTTTGACATTATTGCAGAAAAAACAAAGAAAAATCCAATTTTGGTTTTTGTTCTGGCAATAGAAAATGCTTCTCCTTATGAATTAACGGTTTCTCAGCAGATTGGAGGAATTGTTGCAAGAAAACCCGCAATCTGCTCTCCAAAAAAGAGATTGGATTTATCTTTGAGAAGACTCGTACAGGGAAGTTATGAGAAGTCCTTTAATAAAAAGAAAAAAATGTTTGAAGCTTTGGCCGAGGAAATAATAAACGCCAGCAAAAATAGTCCGGAAAGTTATGCCATAGCAGAAAGGCAGAGAAATGAAAAAGAAGCAGAAGGCGCGCGATAATTTAATCGGTTTTAAGTATCTATAAACCTGTCCTCGCTTATTATCAATATTAAATATCCAGAAAGCAAAAGAAATGCGGATTATATCCATTTATTTGCCATAAATCTGTTTGAAGGGAGTAAAAACTGCTTTATGGTTTCAAAAAAGGTAAGTTTTTATTAATTAAAAATTTGTTAGTTTATGGAAAAAACTATTAAAATTCCAGAAGGCGTAGAATGTTCTGTGGAGGGATTTAAAGTAAGAGTTAAGGGAAAACTTGGAGAGTTGGAAAGAGATTTGTTTAACAAAGGAATTGCAAATATAATTAAAATCGAAAAATCCGGAGAAGAAATAAAAATTTCTTCAAATCTGGATAATAAGAAAGGAAAAGCTCTTCTTGGAACAATCATCGCCCGGATATCAAATCTTTTTAGAGGGGTTTCGCAGGGATATAATTATAAGTTAAAAATTGTTTATACCCATTTTCCCATTTCTGTAAAGCAGGAGGGAGATTCAATAATTTTATCGAACTTTCTCGGACAAAAGGGAAACAAAAAGATGAAAATTCCCGCCGGAGTAAAGGCAGAGATAAAAAAAGATGAAATACTGGTTTCTGGAATTGATAAAGAACTTGTTGGTCAAACTGCCGCAAACATAGAAAAACTAACAAAAGTGAGCAAATTGGATAGAAGAAGATTTCAGGATGGTATATTTATTTTTGAAAAACCAAAAGATTAAGTTTTCCTCTTAGATTTTCTCGATTTTCCCGGTAGAGATATTTTCCTGTGCCTCGCGCAACTCAAACAAACATACAATCTTTTTGAGGGCAACATTAAACTATTTTTGGTTATTTCCTTTTTCATTGCGGGATCTGATATGGAAAATCCGCTTTTTTTTAGAAATGTTTTATATTTTGGAACTTTTTTCCCGCAAAAAGAACATATCACCATCGACTCTGTTCCTCTTCCTCTTCCATGCTTATGAACTCTCTTATAAGGTGCTCTTACCATAATAACATAAAAATATTATTCTTTAGAACAATTTATATCTGGAAGTTTTCTTAGGTTATTGAAATCTCCAAATTATTCCTTGAGCATTATGAGAAAACATTATTAAAAGTTTTTTAGAGAAATTAATAAAAGTTGGTTTTTCTGGATTTTCTTTCATAACAAATTTATTAACGGGAGCTCTCAACTTTCAATCTCCATTTATTAATGGGAAAAATAATCAATCCTGCAGAAATGGCAGTTACAAATTGCATGATTCCAAATGCTGTAAGAAAAGCAACGGGTATAACTCCCAAATTATACAGCACTAAGGCAGAGGTAAATAAAAATGCCACTTTAAGCGCACTTCCATACAATATTCCTTTCAAATAATGTTTTTTGTGTTTTAGATGGAAGAATTTTACGCTGAAAATTAGAATGGTATTTCCAATCCAGATGAATGGAAGCATGAAGAGAAGATAAATTGTCAACGGGCCGAAAAGGACACCTTTTGTCAGAACTCCAAGACTTGGAAGAAATATCAGTGGCAGCAGGCTTTTTCCTCTTGTATATAATGCACCCGTGATTAGCATAGAATTTACAATTGTTCCAAGCAAAAACTGAGAATGAAATAAAAACAATGGAGTTAAATAGGCTATCAAAGAATATGAACCTATTTCAAAGAGATATTTGTTTCTTGACTGATAAATACCGGTTTTTAGATTGGACAATTCTACGAGATTTTTATAGAAAGTTGTTATCAGTGCCATAATATTAATAGGTGATTATGAGTATATATCTTCTTCCTCGTGATATATTTGAGCAATAAACTGTATAAATCTTTATTTCCATGGGTACATTTACAATCCCCTTCTTTAAGGCAATGAAAAAATTGTCAGGCAAGATGCCCTGAGATTTATCAATCCTTCTTTAGCAAAACTCTAAAATCCAATATCTAAAAGTAAATTTAATTATAACTTCCTTTTATAAAATCTAAAGTAATAGATTGCGCTAGCCAAC
>JAGGTL010000022.1 GCA_021163805.1 Candidatus Aenigmatarchaeota archaeon
CGAACTTGGAATGAAACTGGCTGGTTTGACCTGGGTGTTATTGACAATTATTCCAATCGTCGTCATTCCCGCTGCAATGTTTCTGCACGGGGAATTTTTAATATCTGGTGGAATAAGTTTAACCGGCTTTCTGGCGATAACGGTGGCAAATCAGTTCGGAAGAAAAAAAGGATGCGCGCAATGTAAAATGAGATACATTTGCAAAGCAAGTGCTGCCAAGTGATGGGTATGGGAACAAAACTTCAAAAGATAGTGGAGATCCTATCAAAGAAATACGAAATTAACGAGTGGTGGGGAAAATACACCCCATTTGAAACATTGGTTAGTATAATCCTGTCCCAGAGAACATACTGGAAAAATGTGAGAACTGCCACTGAAAGATTTGGCGAGAGGTTTAACGGCATTGAAGATGTGGCAAAGGCAAATGTGAAAGAAATTGAGAAAGTTATTAAACCAGCGGGTCTGTATAAGGTCAGAGCCAGAAGAATTAAAAATATCGCCGAAGATTTGGTTGAAAAATGCGATGGAAAGTTAGATAAAATATTGAATCTTCCCTATGACGAGGCAAAGAAGAAACTTACCTCAATAAAGGGAATTGGGCCGAAAACCGCGGATGTCTTTTTGATGGCGATTAAAGGAGAACAAGTTCTGCCCATCGATGTTCACATTTTCAGAATAATGAAAAGATTGGGAATAGCCGATGAAAGAGATAGTTATGAAAATTTGAAGGCAAAACTTGAAGCGGAGATACCTCCCAACCAGAGAATGAAGACTCATCTAATATTGATAGAATTTGGAAGGCGAATTTGCAGAGCACGAAATCCCAAATGTGAAGAATGTCCGATCAAAAGATATTGCGAGGTTGGAAAATATGATTTTGCTGTACCAAACATATAAAATTTTGCGAATCCTCGAAAATTAAAAATTTTCTTTCAGAGAAATTTTTACCTTTCGGACGCCTAAACAGCGGATAAAAGATTTGTCATAATCGCCAAATTGATATTGTCATCAACTCTTTTTATTCCTCTTATACTGCATTTTTCTTAATTTCACATAAAAATGAACTTCACATCAGCTGCATTTGTAGGGACACCTTTGTTTCACGTGGAACTTTTTTGGTTCACTTTTTTAAAAATAAAATTTGAAGTCTTATGGGGTTCAAAAGCTAAAATATAGAAGTTCACGTGATTTCGACAGACAACTTAGTTAATTTCAACAATTTCTCGTGAAGTTCACTTATGAACAAATATATTACAGATAAATTATGGAACATAGATTTTATGATTTAAATGTGGCATTTTATAATGAACATTTATTGGAGAGAGCAGAATATCTTGGGCTTTCTGGAATTTGCATAGTTGCCCGCTCTACAGACAATATTGACGAATATTTGGAAAAAATTAAAAAAATCAGAGAAGGAACAAAGATGGATGTAGTTACGGGAGTTTTAATTGAAGAAAAACCAAATAAAATTTTAGGTCTAGCGAAGACTCTCAGAAGAAAAGTAGAATTAATTCTGGTTTCGGGAGGAGATTATGAGACCAATAGAATGGCTTGTTCTTCCGATTATGTTGATATTCTTTGCCATCCCGAAAAAGGGAGAAAAGACCCAGGAGTAGACCACATTTGTTGCAGGGAAGCAAAAGAACACAATACAATAATTGAGCTAAATTTCAGAGAGTTAATCTCTGCGATTGGAATGGAAAGAATAAGAGAGTTGAACAAAATGAAAGAAATTGTTAGATTATGCAATAAAACAAAAGCCAAATTTATTGTGAACTCCGGAGCAAAAAATATTTTTGAATTAAGAAGCGGGAGAGAATTATCCAGCTTATCTTTTTGTTCAGGAGCAAGTATGCAGGACGCTCTGATTGCAAACTCTGAAATCCCAGAAAAATTAATTTCAATAAACAGAGAAAAATTAAAGCAACCAATTAAAGGTGTTGAATATGAAAGATAAAATCAAAACTCTTCCCTCTTCTTACCGAGAAAAGAAAAGATATGTTGTTTTTGAAATAATATCTGACCAAAAAATAGAATTTGAGGAATTAATTAAATCTGTTTTTAATTACACTATAAATTTGATCGGAATTTTGGGAGTTGCGAAAACCAATTTCAGATTTATGTCTGATTTATATAATGAGAAAAAACAAATCTTTGTTTTAAGATGTCTGCCAAAGGATGTAGAATTAATCAGACTCTCAATGGCTCTTATCACAGAAATCAATGAAAAAAATGTCTGTATTCGATCTCTTGGAGTTACGGGAACAATAAAATCGGCGAGAAGGAAATATTTAGATATTTTGAAAACCTGAATCAAATAGGTGGAGGAATAAGAAATTTTATTTGAAGAATTTAATATTTAAAATGTTCCGCAACTATTTCTATAAAAATTTCATTTTCCTTCCTTCCCCATCTTGCACAAATAACTTAATGCTCTCATTTAATTCTTTTACAGAATAAAATATGGAACTTACAGAAGAATTAAAGAAAGAAACAGAAAAATGGTTTAAAAAAATAAAGAAAGTTAAATTAATTGCAAAAAATGAAAAAGGTGAAGAATATAAGAAAAACATCGTAGCTTATACAGAGGATTCAAAACATTTTTTTGAGAAAGGAGATTTTATCAGAGCATTTGAAGCCGTTATTTGGGCATGGGCTTTTCTCGAGATTTCACTTGATTTAAATCTTTTGGAAATAGAAAATTATGAAAGTAGAAAAATTACCTAAAAAATTTTCATCATTTGAAGAAAATACGAAGATTGTTTTTTCTGAAGAATATATAAATCTTGCAAAAACAGAAAATTTAGAATATCAATAACATGTTCAACTTTTTAAAAAAGACGGTTCAAAGATTAATAAAAAAACCTAAGGAAGAAAAGAAAAAAATAATTAAAGAAGAAAAGACGATAGAAAAAAAAGAGGGATTAAAAAAGAGAAAATTATTCTCAAGGAAAGTTTCTGAAAAAGATTTGGAAAAATTCAAAATGGAATTGATAAAGGCAAACGTTTCTTTTGATGTAGCGGAAGAGATTGTTGAAAAATTGAGAGATAAAGAAAGAAAAGATATTAAAAAGATTTTAGAGGGAATATTGCTAAATTTATTAAAACAAAAAGAGATCGATTTGATTCATTTTGTTAAAGAGAAGATAAAAGAACGAGGTTGCTGCATTCTTCTGTTTTTTGGATTTAACGGATCTGGAAAAACAACAACAATTGCCAAAATTGGTTCTTTGATGATTAAGCAGAAGATTCCCGTTGTTTTTGCCGCGGGAGATACTTTTAGGGCGGCGGCAATTGAACAAATTTCAACTCATGCAAAGAAACTTGGAATAGATGTAGTAAAGCATAAATATGGTGGAGACCCCGCAGCCGTTGTTTTTGATGCAAAAAAACATGCAGAAACAATTAATGGCGTTGTCCTCGCAGATACTGCGGGAAGACTGCATTCTGATAAAAATCTCCTTGAAGAACTAAATAAAATTGTAAGAGTGAATAAGCCTGATTTAAAAATCCTTGTTCTCGATTCTTTGACTGGAAATGATATTTTGGAGCAGATAGAAAAATTTGGGAAAGTTGGTTTTGATGGATTAATTTTAACAAAAGTTGATGTAAATGAAAAGGGGGGAGCAATCCTTTCAGTAAAACAGAAAACAGACAAGCCAATTCTATTTCTTGGAACGGGGCAGAAATACAAAGATTTGGAGAAGTTTGATGCCGAAAAGATTGTTAAAAAAATACTGGAATAGTTGATGAAATCTTTCTTTTTTAAAAAGAAAAGGTTTTATGGCGAAGAAATATCAGTGCCTGAAATGCGGTTTTATTGGAAAACCTATAAAGATGGAACCCGCACAGCTTGTTTGTCCAAAATGTGGTTCTGTTCTGTTGAAAAAGTTGGAGAAAGAATAACTATTTTTTATTTTCTTCCCTTTTCTCGCTTTCCTTTTTCTCTAATTTTTTAATTCTTCTCTCCAATTCTTTTTCTTTCTTTTTCTCACCGCCAAAAAGATTTACAAGGGATTTTCCTGCTTTTTCAATAACAGATAAACTGAGATAAATCGTGTATCCAAGGACTCCAAGATAGACAAATATCAGAATAGTTCCCATATTTAGTGGAAAACTGAAACCCAAATATTTTACCGCTATTATGGGAAAAATTGCAGAAATTCCGGCAATAAGCAAATATCTGAACAAAAGTTTAATTCCCTTATAAACTAAATAAATGAATATAGCTAACAGAATAATTAATCCAATAGTTGCTATATCAAGCATCTTGGGAAATTAATAAAAAAAGAATAAGTTACCGAACTTGTTAAAGATAAATAAGATAAAAGAGATATAGAAATCTTTGAGAAATATGTTTCTCTGCCAGAAAGATTCATAAGTTTTTTTGTGAGATATCGTTTAAAAAATCTGTAATTTGTGTTTATATATTTCAAAGCATTGTTGTAATTCCTGTTTAATCTGGCCAGATACCAATCCGTTATCTCATTAACAGAAACATATTCTCTTTTTAATCTTGTATTTCCCAATTTAATTTCCTTCAGTACCGAATCTATATCCGGATAAGAATTTACTTGCGTTACGCTTCTTCCAATCCATTCTTTCTGGTGCGCGTCTGTCCCAGCAACAATGGGTTTACCAAATTTTTTTGCAAATCTGTATGCTCTTAAATTTGAAAATTTATCAAGACCCATCGCATTAAATACTTCTATTGCGTCGGTAAATTTTGCCCATCCTCCAAGACCTTTTTTGGCTATATCAAAAGGATGAGGAGCAATTGTTATTCCTCCCTGCTGGTGAACTTTATCAATCGTTTCAAGAACATCTTGTTTTGGTTTTATCTCTTCCGTAATTCCAAGAGCAAGCAGATGTCCCTGCAAGGTTGAAATTTCTTCTCCTGGAATTATAACAAAATCATCAAATTTTAGTTTTTTAAGAGATTCAAAACTTTTAAGATTATTATGATCTGTAATTGCAATTCCGTCCAATCCCTTTCTTCTCGCTTCTTTAACCATCTCAATTGGAGAAACCAGATTCTCTTCTCCCAAAATAGCACCTTTTGAATGCCAGGAATGTGAATGCAGTTCCAATAACATAAATATTAATTTATTTTAATGTTAAAATGCTTGATTTGTGTTTTATATATCCTATATTTTATTATTTTTTAAAACTTTCTATAAAAGAAATAGTAAATTAAAAATAATTATAATTATGTGGTAAATATGCCAACACCTAAAAACGATCCAGAGATACTGAAGGAATGGAAAGAATTAGAAAAAGAACTAGCAGAAAAAGGATACTCAGAAAGAGGTATATGTAATCTAATAGCAGCTAAATATGGCGTCTCTTCCAGCACTGTTTATAATTGGTTAAATCCTGAGCATAAAGAAAAGGTTAATGAATATCTGAACAACAGAAATAAAGTATTGAGGGATCTGGGAGGGACAATATTAGAGATTTTTAATTACGAATGTCCTGTCCCGGCAGATGAAATTTCTAAGAGAATAAAAGAAACGACTGGCGTAAGTGTTCCGTATGAAAAAATAAGAGAAACTATGGATCTGCTCATGGATAGGCTTGGTTGTAATTCACCTATAAATGAAGTTGGGAATGGCATTTATCAAATAAATAGAAATTCGCCTTATCGGAAAGTATGCAACGGATATGGCGAGAGTTAGTAATAGACAAGGATAAGATTTAAATGAATAAATTTGTAATTTATGGGCCTATGGTGTAGTGGTTCGGTATGCACTAAAACATGCCTCCTTCGCAAGGAGGAGACGCTGGGTAATTTCTGGAATCGAATCCCAGTAGGTCCATAATTAGATTTTCCAGTCTGAAACTGATTCTCTCTTAAAGATGAAAACATTAATTAAACCCGCCATCATAGTTAAAAGAGTTAAAAGGGAATAGAAAAAATAATAAACAAAAAATTCGTGAAGTTTGAATTTAAAATCCAGCTTTTTTGATAATGCAAAAAACAAAACAGAAAAAGATAAAAAACCGATAAAAGAAACAAATAAACTCTTGAATAGGTTAATGCCGAGAATGGTAAATAACAAAAGAGGAAAAACAAAATTAAATTTTATTGCAAGAAACAAAAAGAAAATGGAGAACATTTTATAGATTAATAGATCCGATATCAATAAAGTTGTGAAAAAAAGAATAAGAGAAGGGAAAATAAAAAATAAAGTGGGAATAAATATTTGAGGATGTCTGACGCTCTTTTTTAATAATGGTTTATACCATTCTTTAAGCCATAATGATATGCCAGTTGCCCATCTTTTTCTTTGTATAACCCAGTTTTTCCAATCTGAATGAACATGATTATAAACTTTAATTTTTTTTGTATACTTATGCTTAAAATTTCCCAAAAAGCATCTTATGGCTATATCCAAATCTTCACATATAACTTTTCTAAATCCTTTAATCGAATTAAAAACATCTTTTCTAATCGCAAATGCGGAACCATTAACGGAGGGGCATTTTTTAAGAAAATTTGATACCAGCCAGGAGCCAATATTAATTCCAACGTATTCATAGTAAGTCATTTTTGATAAGAATGAATTTCTTATTACCTCCTTTTTTATATCGAGAAAATCTGCATCTTTCATTTCTTCTGTAATTTTTCTAAGGAAATTTTGGTCATCTGGCAATTCCATATCATCATCCAAAAAAAGCAATATTTTAGCAGAAGATAATTTTACTGCTTTGTTTAAAGCTTCGGCTTTTCCAATTCTTTTTTTGTTTAAAATGAATTTCACTTCTTTTCTAAATTTTTTTGAAATTTCTATCGACTTTTTTGTTGGTTCATCAATAATGACAAAAATTTCTTTTTCAATTTTCTGCGAGATTAATTTTATTAACAGGTTTTTTAATAAATTTGATTCTCTATAAACAGGAATCAAAACACTGATTTGCTTATTTCCCATATTGCAATAATAAACTTCTGCAATAGATTATAAGGCAACTTAATATATTTATTTATTGTGTTGTTTTTCTCAATTAAAGACAGACAGGAGATAATTGCAAATAACATAATCAATATCAAATTCTCTGAAAACAGAAATATGGGGAAAATAGTTAAAGGATAGGAAATTTCTAAAAATTTAAGCAAAAGTTCTGCTCTTTCTTTTCCCAGAACACAGACTGTTGTTTTTAACCCGGCTTTTTTATCTCCTTCGTAATCTCTGAGATGATTTTTCAATTCAATTATTGCCGAGAACCAGAAAATAGATAAACCAATTAAATAATGAAATAATGCCAATTCAGAATTAAAAATTATTAGAGGCAGGAAAAACAAAAGGGTGCCAAAAAACAAACCATGAGATAGGATATCCAGTAAAATTTTTGATTTAAATCTCAGAGGCGGAGCAGAATAAAAAAATGAAAGCAAAATTAATGCAAAATAAAGAAAAAAACTTTTTGATCCAAAATGTGCTGATAAAATAAGCCCAAGGAAAGCGAGAATTAGAGAAAAAATTAAGGCCTTTTCAAAGCTTATTTTTCCTCTTGCTATTGGATTTTTCTTTTTACTTAGGTTGTCTTCTTTCACATCAAAGCAATCATTCACAGAAAAACCAAAACCCAAAAATAAGAAAAGAATCAGAAAGAATATAATTAAATCCGTTACGGGATATAAAAACCAATCTGAGAGCACAAATCCGAATAATGCTATCAAGAAAAATCCACGCCAATCAGTCACTCTTAAAAGTCTAATATATGATTTTAAATCTGCCATATATAAATTTTCCTTAAAAGATAAAAGTAATTAAAAAATTCCGGTAAATGACAATATCTTTTTTGTTAGTACTAATTTCACTTTTCTATTTCTTCTCTTTATTCTCAAAATCTCTGATAATTCTGTCAAGAATATCAACAAATTTCTTTACATAACTTCTTGTCAATTCAACATCTCTTTCTGGAATTTTATCTATGTCTTTCTCTGCAAGTTTTTTCATTCCAACAACTTTATCAAAAGTTTCTAAATAACTCTTCGGCAAATAGTTTTTTTCAATTAATTCTTTTTTTATTGCCTTTGGCAGGTTCCTTGGATTTGGAGGCAATTTGTTCATTTTCTTTAAAGCAAATATTGTTGATTTTAACAGAACTTCGTAATTTTTATCAATAAGCATTCTTTTTTTCTGGTTTTGCAATCTTATATATATTTTCTGCATTTGCTTTACATAGTTTTCCGATTTTTTCAGCCATTCGTCAACTTCTGCTCCAGAAATCTTTTTTATTTTTCTGTGTTCAACATCTTTCCTGAATTTAATTATATCTTCCAGTATATCAAAATATTTTTTGTTCAACAATTTTGAATCAACAAGGTATTCCTTGACAGCTTTTGGCGTATTTTTTGGGTCTGGAACGGGTTTTCCAAGATACATCAAAACAGCCTGCGAAGAATTGAGCATTGCGTAATAGCAGTCTTCCGTGACCTGATACAATTTAACTGTTTTTGCTCTCTCAATTTTCTTTGGAGCACTTGCCATTAATAATTCAACTGCTTCGAGAC
The DNA here is from genome assembly GCA_021163805.1 of Candidatus Aenigmatarchaeota archaeon. Classification (GTDB taxonomy): domain Archaea; phylum Aenigmatarchaeota; class Aenigmatarchaeia; order QMZS01; family QMZS01; genus QMZS01. Next base: position 8,522 of record JAGGTL010000022.1, read on the forward strand.
TTGCGGGAATTTTTCCCCTCTCCAAAAGTTTTTTCATTGGAATGAAAAATCCTTGGTCATACAAAGCCCATCCATCTCTCAAAATAGTCAAAAGCAAAGGATGCGAGATTCTAACCATATCCCAAAATTCTGTAACGGTCCATGGTGGTTGCACATGCAATCTTTTATCAATATCTTTTGCAACTTTATAAAGATAATCGGAAATAGAATCTTTAAATTCTTCCGTTATTCTCATTTTCGTATCATCAAGTAAAACGAGAATATCAAGGTCGCTTTCCTTCGTGAAATCTTTTCTTAAATAAGAACCAAAAATAAAAATTGTTTTTATTAATTCCTTATATTTTTTTAGACATTCTTTTTTAAACAAATCGGCTTTCTTAAAAATTTCTTTTTTAATTTTCTCTTTTTGTTTTTCTGAAAGTTGTTTTTTTTGAGTTTTCTCCCTTGAAATTTCTTTTTTTATTTTGGTTGGAATTTTTTTAGAAATCGTAGCTTTTTCTTTTGTTTTTTTGGCAGTTTTTGTATTTTGAGCCTTTTTTGTTTTTTTTATTCTTCTTTTTTTTACTTTTAAAACCATAATAGTTTAACAAGTATAAATAAAAGTATTATTATTTGTGTTTTTCTTTTTTTAAAAGAAAAAGTAATATGAAAGAGACTATGTTTATCAAAGAGGGAATCCTGCAACAACAGATATATGATTATCTAATTGAAAGATTAAAGGATGAAAGTTTTGAAGATGTTGAGATTCATTACTTGCCAGCGAGCATCAGGATAATAATACATACGACGCGTCCGGGAGGCATAATAGGGCACGGCGGAGAAGATATAGAAAAATTAACAAATGAAATTAAAGAAAAATTTAAAATAGATGTTCAATTGGACGTAAAAAGGATTGATAAAGATGTTGTTGTGCCGCAGATAATAGCCAAAAATATTGCAAAGGGAATTGAAAACAAAAAGAATCCTCGAAGACTTGCTGAGTATTATCTCACTAAAATAATGAAAAATAAAAATGTTCTTGGTGCCGAGATTATTCTGGATGGTTTAATATCAGGTTCAAAAACGAGAAAAGACAAATTTTTAAGAGGTTACATGAAAAAATCCGGAGAACTTGTAGAAAGATATATTAAAAGAGGCATGGCAACAGCTCATCCGCCTATAGGAGCGATAGGAATAAAGGTTAATGTATATCTAAAGCCAGAAGAAGAGAAAATTGAAAAATAGAATTTATATTTTCTTATTTTTTAAATAATTCCTTAATTTTTGGATGTCTTGTTCCGAATTGATATTGAAAATTGGATTATCAAGCAAATAACCGCTCATATAACCCAAATTAATTAATCTTGGATAAACATCTTTCTGCAGCACCCATCTCACATCTCCTTTTGGAATATAATCAAATATCCGTTTGTTGCAAACTGCCGCAAATGCAGATATTAATGTTTTATCGCCTTTTTTTCCTTCTTCATGTTTGACTATAGTATTTCCTATCATGGAAACAGTACCAAATTCTTCGGTGGTTGCAACCGGAGCAACTGCGAGTGTAACAATTGTTTTTGAAATAGCATGATTCAGATTATGTTTTCTTATTAAATCAAAAAAATCAAATTCATAATATTGGTCAATTGGCAAAATCAAAAAATTTTGAGTAACTTTGTCTTTTACTAATTCAAGTGTTTTTGCATTTCCCAATTCTTTTCTTTCTTCTATATATTCTATTTCCGTATTATTGTATTTATCTGAAATCCTCTCAAAACAGGCATTTATAACTTCCTTCTGACCAACGAGAAAAATCTTTCCAAAACCGCTAAGTTTATCAAAAAGAAAATTTAGAATGGTTTCATCATCTTTTATTGGAATCAAAAATTTAAATTTTTTACCTAATTTCAATTTTTTTGGGTCTCCACCAGCGAGAATAACTGCCGTGCTTGAATTTTGAAGATAAGTACTGATGCAATGTTCAATAAAACTTGATCTGGAATCAAAATTTAAATTATCTATAAATTTGTCCGCCTGTTTCAGCAATTCTCTATCAACAGTCAGAGAAATTCTTTGTTTCATAATACTAAGTATTACTCTTTATTTAAATTTACATATTAATCAAAATTTCAAAAAAACAGGAAAGATTACTGTATAAGGGCTAATTTAATTCAAGATACTTCCAAAAAATTATTATAAAATAATATTTAATATTTAAATTTAATATATATATGGAAATAAATAACTTCGAAGAAGTTTTAAAATCCTGCTTTGGAAAGTTTTTCGAATCTAATATTCGAAAAGACTTTTTTTTCAAAAGAAAAAAAAATTTTTCGTATAATGCAAAAAAAGGAATTTCGCCTGTAATAGCTACAATGTTAATGGTGATAATTACCATAAGTCTGGTGGGTTTCGCTTACACCTTTCTCAGTGATTTAGTAACAACGGGAGCAAATACCGCTCAGAACCAAACATCGTCCCTAATACAAAATCCACAAATAAGTATAAATTCTGTATGGAATGAAAGCGGTAATATAGGCGTATCTATTGCTTCCGTAGGAACTACGGCGGTAAATTTAAAGAATATGAGGGTTTTTGTGAATAATGCTCCAAAAACATGGACCGGTGCAAGTATTGATGGGTGTAACAATTCTGAAAGTTTGGTTCCGGGGGCAAGTTGCAATATTGTAATAAATGAAGCTTATAATATAGGCAGTAAGATTAAAATTTCGGTTGCGAAGGCAGAAGCTATAACAACTATAACATAAAACTCCGAATTTATCTTTTTAATTATTTTATGAAATTAAAAAGATTGTTGGAAAATATTTTCACAGAAGAAGAACTTAAAATTGCTCCAAGCAGTTTTGATGTAATAGGAGATATTGCAATTATAAAAATTCCCGATGAATTAAAGAAAAAAGAGAAGGAAATCGGAAAACAATTATTGAAATTTAAGAATATAAAAACTGTTTTGAAAAAAGAAGGGAAAGTTGAAGATAAGTTCAGGATAAGAAAATATAAATTTCTCGCGGGTGAAGATAAGAGAGAAACCTTACATAAAGAATACGGATGCAAATATAAGTTAAATGTTGAAACTGTTTATTTCTCTCCAAGACTTGGAAGAGAGAGGGAGAGAATTGCAAAAGAGGTAAAAGAAGGGGAAAAAATATTGGTGATGTTTGCCGGAATAGGACCTTATGCAATTCAGATTGCAAAGAACAGAAATGCAGAAATTTTTGCGGTTGAAATAAATCCAAAAGCGGTAGAGTACTTCAGGGAAAATGCAAAATTGAATAAAGTTGAAAATAAAATTAAAATTTTTGAGGGCGATGTCAGAGAGGTGGTGCCAAAATTAAAAGAAAAATTTGACAGAATAATAATGCCTCTGCCAAAGGATGCAGAAAGTTTTTTAGATTTAGCAAAATTGGTTGCAAAGAAAAATGCAATTGTTCATTTGTATGTTTTCGCCGGTTCAAAAGAAGAAGCAATAAAAAAAATTGATGAAAAAGTGAAAGTGCTGAATTGCGTGGAGTGCGGGACTTATTCAAAAGAAATTTCGAGGTATTGCATTGATTTTAGATTTGTCTGAAAAAGAATATCTTAAATTCGCAATCTATTTAATAATGAGTTTTGACAAGGATAAAGAAAGAACACTAAAAAAATTTGAAATTTCCCTGAAGAAAGGAGAAGTGGATAAACCAATAATCCCTCTCTTAAAATTTATTAATTCCCTGTCTGATTTTTATACAACATCTAGTTGCGCGGGCAGAATTATTTTACTTCATGAATTTGGGAAAAGAAAAATAGACAATAAATTTATTTTAAAAGAGCATGATAAAATTAATACGGAATTATTTCTAAACAAAGATTTTAGAGATTCAAAAGGGAGAGTGTGGCTAAAGCAAGAGCCTTTTATCATCCATATTGTTGCCAGAACATTAAAAGATGCTGAAAATATGCTTAATCTTGGATTAAAATCCGGATTAAAACACAGCGGTGTTTTTGTTTTCAAGTCAGAAAGATTTATTCTCGAATTAAACGGAACGCAAAATTTAAGCGTTCCAATTGCCGAAAAAGGAAAATTGCTGATTCAAAAAGATTATTTAAAATATCTTTTGTCCATTGCTGATGAAAAACTTGGAAAAAACAAGGAAACAAGAGAAAAATTTGAGAAATCAGTAAGAGATAAGTTCAATGATCTTTGAAGAAAGAATATTTATAAATAAGAATATGCTGAGCAAAACCGAAATTGCAAAAAAAAGAATTGAAAAATTGTTTAAATTGGCAGAGGAAGAATTAAAGAAGGGTAATTTAGAAAGAACTAAAAGATACATCTATCTGGCAAGAAAAATTGGAATGAAATGCCAATACACTCTTCCAAGAGAATTAAAAAGAAAATTCTGCAAAAAATGCAATATGCTGCTGATTCCCGGTATCAGTTGCGAAGTTAGATTAAACAAAAAAACAAAAACTAAGGATATTAAATGTTTTAATTGTAATTATATTAGAAGGTATCCTTATGGTGAACAAAATAGGAGAAAATTTAATAAAACTCGCAGAAAAACTGAAAAATGAAAAAATTGTTGAGATGCCAGAATGGGCAAAATTTATTAAAACTGGGGTAAGTAAAGAAAGGGTTCCGCAGCAACAGGATTGGTGGTATTTAAGGGCGGCATCAATATTGAGAAAAGTTTATTTATTCGGTCCAATTGGTGCCGAAAGATTATCAAAATTTTATGGTGGAAGAAAAAACAGAGGAGCCAAGCCAGAAAAATTCAGAAGAGGATCAAGAAAGATAATCAGAACAATTTTGCAACAACTTGAAAATAAAGGATTGGTAAAAAAATCAGAAAAACAGAAAAAAGGCAGAATTATGACGGAAGAGGGCAGAAAATATCTAAAATCAGTGCTTTAACAATGAATAAGCGATTGTAAAACCAAGAATTATTATTAAAAATAAAATAATTGTCGATATATAATAATCCGAAAAAACTATTTTCGGCCATCCTTTTGTTCTGTATGCAAGAGTTAATAAAAGAGAAAATATTAATACAACTACACCAAAAATAGCATAGTTGTTTTTTGTATAGAGAACAAAGAAAATCAGCCCTCCAATAATCAATAAAATTGCCAAAGATATTTGATCTATATTTATTAATAATCCGAATAAAAATATTGCGCATAGAATTGCAAATAAACCAATAATTTCTTCAACTTTCATAAATAATTTTTTAAAATAAATTATGACAATCGAAGAAAAAATTTTAAAATTTGTTGCAAGCAAACAGGTAGTGTCCTTAGAAGAACTAAAAAAAGAAATGAGCAATATAAATAAAAATACCTTGCTTGCCATAATTGCCAAATTAAAGGAGGAAGGATTGATATGCTATTCCAATCTGCTATCTCCGACAACTTTCGTAATAACAGCAAGAGGATTGAACAATATTGAAAGAACTAAAAAGTAAAATAAATAATATATTTATGACTGAGGATGAAATTGAAAAATTAAGAGAAAAACTTAAAATTAATTTTTTTCAGATTGAAAAAAC
>JAGGTL010000059.1 GCA_021163805.1 Candidatus Aenigmatarchaeota archaeon
CTAACGGATGAAGTTCCTTGGGACTTCAGTTTAGATAACAATTCTTTGACTGTGATATTGGAGAAATACAACCCCTACTCAAAAACTGATGTTACAAATAATGTAACAATAATTATTAAGGATTTGCCCGGGCAAAACAACACAAAAATTGAAATAAACTGTTCAAATACAAGTTTATGCTTTGGAAACTACTTGCAGGAGAATGACACAATCATTTTAAACTATTTAATAAATTCAAGCGAATTGGGAGCACAGGAAAATAGGACAACAGAAACTTTTGGCGAGATATCAGATATAAACTCAAATTCAAAAAACAGAACTATTAATACGACAATTTCTGTGGCTAACATCGTTTTGAGAGGATATAAAGATTTGACCGTTGACTTGTCAAATCCGCAGAATATAACAGCAAGCATTATTGTTAAAGCAATTGGAGGTTCATTGGAAAACATTACTCTGGTGGATTATCTTCCGGAAGGTGCAACAATATATAATAGACAGATATATTGGTTTAATGGAACCTATAATGAATTAACAGAAGGAGATGATTTTAATGTTACGATAGCTAATGTTACTCTGCCGGAAGGATATTTGGGAAAATCATATCAATATAATTTTACCGCGACAGGAACAATCTGGCCGGGTTATCTGCAAGATAACGAATCTATAATTATTAATTATACTTTCGTGGTTCTGGGCGGAGGTCATTGGGACCTTCCAGCAATAATTTCTGGTTATGATCCTTCCTATCAAAAACATATTAAAACAGAAATGTATGCGGATGCAAATATCCCGAGTTTCGATGTTGAACTAAAAATGTATACCCATACTGTTAAACCCGGCGAATATGTCAGAGCTCTGCTGGAACTTACCAATGTCGGCGGTCCCAGAGCAAAAGTTGATGTTGAAATAACCTATTCCGTAAAAACTATGGAAGGCAAATTAATAGTGGAAGGAACAAAAACCATAGCCGTTGTTGAAGAAAAAAAAGAAGATTTAGAATTGTTGTTGCCCGAAGATATTAAACCGGGAATTTATACTTTCGAAAGTTTTGTAACATATACGAAAAGAGAAGCGATAGCAACCGAAAATTTTATAGTTAAGAAAGAACAAATACCCGGTTTCTTAAATCAATATATAATTTACATAATCTTAATAATTTTCACATTTCTCGGCTGGTTTATTCCATTTAAGAAAAAATAATATGCAAATCGAAAAAAAAGTTGTTGACATACTAAAAAAAGACAGAGAGGGACTCACAATATCGGATATGGCAAATAAACTCAAAGTTCACCGGCACACTCTGACAAAGTATATATACAGATTGCAGGGAGAAGGAAAGATTAAAATAAGGGAAATAGGAAGAGCGAAACTCTGCTATCTAAACAATAAAAGAGGAAACGCCCGATAGAGAACGGAATTTCGAGAGATATTCCTTTATATATCTGATGATCTAAATATATCTTTTTTGCTACAATGATATTAGTTTTGCTTCTTTTTAATCTTTATAGCCCCAACAGGACAAAATTTCTCACAAATTCCGCATTCAATGCATTTTTTTTCATCTCTGACAATTCCATGTTCGGTTAATTCAAGAGCGTTATTTGGGCAGACAGAAACACAGCCCCCGCATCTTAAACATTTATCTTTATTCCATTTAAACATTATTTAATTATTAAATTATTTCTTTATGGTGGATATGTGGGATCAATACAATATGCAACAGGAACAGTTAAGACAACTGGAGGAAATGAAAGCGAGAATTCTATCCGAATGTCTTACAAAAGAGGCAAGAGAAAGATTGTCAAATGTGAGAATTGCGAATCCTCAACTTGCGGAACAGATAGAATTATATCTAATCCAAATTTATCAGCAGGGTCAGATTAAAGATCCAATTTCAGATAGTCAATTAAAAGAACTGTTATTAACTCTCACAAAAAAGAAAGAGACAAAGATTATCCGGAAATAATTGATAAAATTTTCGAAGATAATAAAAGATGGCAGATATTTATTTTTACGAAATGGTACCCCCGTGGAAAGAATTGCCTTTTTAGATGAATTCAATTTTGGAATCAATTTTAATTCTTTTTCTCGCATCTAATTCGAGCGCATATTTGCACTTCTTTCTAGGGCAATAGGTTTTCCACGTTTTGGGATTAAAGGAAATTGGCGGGACTTCTTCGATTAAATCAACTATTTTTTTGTTTCTGTCCAAAAAGACCAAATTCAAGGGATATCTCATAAAAAGCGTCCAGATTTTTGGTTTTCTCTCCTTTCTGAACTCCAGAAGCGCATTTCCGTCTTTTCTGAACATCAAACCCAAAATTAACTGGAAGGCTGTCCTGAAGTGAAAAGCCTCAATCTTTGAATTTCCGAGAATTATTTTTATTTTATCCGGCATAATGGTTGTTTGATATTTTTTATAAAATTATTTTTCATAATTTTTTAAAAAGAAAAATCGGATATTAACTGCTTCGATTTTTAATCTTCTGCTTTTTGTTGCGAAAAATACGGGACAATCTGATTTTGCAGTTTTTTAGACAAAGAGAGGACATTTTTCTCTAAAAATGCGAAATATTTATTAAATTTAATCAATAAAAGATTTATGGGAAGTAAAAAGACTCTGGAGAAAAAACTGAAACTTATTTCGGTTTCAAAAAGACCTGCTCCAAGATGGGCGGATATAAAGAAATTTGGATTAAAGAGGGCAAGAACCAGAAGAATCCGAACAAATACCAAAAACTGGAGGAGAAGCAAATACAAAATATAATCTTAAATAATGCTTCTTAAATTTATTATCAATTAAATAAATGAAAGGCAAAATAAAAAAGGAATACGAGATAATCTTACCAAAAATTTTTGGAGAGAAAGTTATAGGCAAAACAATGGCGGATAAGCCAGACAAAGTAATTGGCAGAAAATTTTCTGTATATTTTAGAGATGTAGATAAAAAAACACAAAAATATTATTACAAATTTTATTTTAAAATCAATAAAGTTGAAAATGACAGAGCATTAACAACCATTGCGGGACATGAAGTTTCAAGAAGTTTTATATCGAGAAATGTGAAAAAATTCTCCACAAGGATAGATGGATATATAAAAGAAGAAACAAAAGATGGCAAAAAACTGATTTTAAAACCCATAGTAGTGACGGCAAAAAATGTCCAGACAAGTATTGCGAAAAATATTAGAAAAAAAATGGAAAATTTTTTGGAATTATTTATTTCCGGAAATAATTTTGAGCAAATTATAAATAAAATTTTAAGTGATGAATTGCAGAGAGATGCAAAAAAGATATTGAATACTATTTATCCGATAAGTGTTGTTGAAATAAGGAAAAGTGAAGTAAAATAAGATTAAAACAATCTGCGGTACCACGGTATTTTAAATTCTTTTCCGGCTAACTTTGCCGCTATACTTTTTATTTTTAAACTTGCTTTTGAATTTGGTTTGTGATGAATAATTGGAATTCTCCTTGCTGATGCATATCTAACATTTTCGTCATGCGGGATTGCTCCTAGAATCGCGGTCTCGCCCAGCATAGTCATAATATGATCTTTTTTTGGTTCGTATTTTTTGTTCTTAACCATATTTATAATACTGCCAAGATACTTCTTTTTATATTTTTCTACCAATTTAATTGATTTCAGCAAATCTGTCAGAGCTGATAGATCTGGGATAGTAATTCCAATAACTTCATCTGAAGATTTCAAAACAGATAAAGATTCTTTTCCAAGTCCGGGAGCGCCATCTATTAAAATAAAATCCAATTTTCCAATTAAATTTCTTAGAGTTGAAGAGAGATACTCTGGATCTACTCCTCTCAGGTCATTTAAGTTTATTGAAGCGGGGATGATTTTCAAACCACTTGGCAAAACATGCATAACATCATACACATCTACTTTTCCCTTTAAAACATCATGCAGAGTAGTTGGATACAGAGGAATTCCCGCATGAATTCCCAAATTGGGCGTTGTAAGATTTCCGTCTACGATCAAAGTATTTTTTCCAAAATCATTCAAAGCAGTGCCTAAATTAAATGTTAATGTCGTTTTGCCAACACCTCCCTTTCCAGAAAGAATACCAATTACTTTGGTTTCTACCATAATAATTAGTTATTTATAAAAGTGGGGTTGCGGGGATTCGAACCCCAATTAACTGGTTTCTTTTTAAATCATCTGCCATAAAAGCATCAAAACTCCATTCTTAAGCATATCGAGCCAAAGGCAAAGATATGATAAATGACGGAACTATCTACAGTTCCTCTGGAGCCAGTCGTGCTACCATTACACCACAACCCCATAAAAATGTATTAATTTTAAGATATAGTAAATTATGCGCTGGTGGTCTAGTTGGTTATGATATGGGCTTGCCAAGCCTATGACTCGGGTTCGAATCCCGACCAGCGCAGGATTAATTAGTTCTTTGCAATTTTTTCATAAAGAAACATGGTGTTTCTTGCAAGCACCTCCAGATTAAATGTTTTTTCCACCCTCTTTCTTCCATTCTCTCCCATTTTTTTTGCTCTTTCCGGATTCTTCAAAATTTCCTTTATTCCCCATGCAATATCTTCGGGATTTTTTCCATTGATGTGAATTCCCGTCTGCTCTTCTCCTTCCGGAATAACCTGTTCTCTAAATCCGGAAATTCCGCTCGCACCAACAACTACCGGCTTTTTCATAGCCATAGCTTCTAAAGATACTATGCCAAAAGGTTCTGCAAAACTCGGAAAAACGCAAACATCTGACAAAGCATAATGAGCGATTCTTTCTTCCTCAGAAACAAACTCTGATCTGATTATAACTTTATCTTCAATATTGAATCTTCTTATCAATTCGACTATACTGTTATATTCTTCGCCCTTGCCCAAAATAATCAATTTTGTGTTGGGAAATTCTTTCAAAACTAAAGGAAAACTAAAAACTAAATTTTCAACACCTTTGACAAATGTAAGTCTTCCAATAAAGAATACTATTTTTTCTCCCTCTCTTATATTATATTTCCTTTTTAGTTCCTCTACCAATCTCCAGTTTACATTTTCTAATTTGTACTTGTCTGTATCGCAACCATTCCAAACAACATTTATTTTTTCTTGCGGATAACCCAAACTTATCAAATGTTCTTTCATAGAATAGGATACCGTAATTATTGAATTGGCTTTTTCTCCCATCTCTTTTTCCAAAGTTTTTATTGTTTGGCTCCCATCGCCTGTTCTTTGTTGCTCTGTTGAATGTATATGAAAGACAATTGGTAAGTTTAAATTCTGTTTTATTATCAATCCCGCAATAGTTGACAACCAATCATTTATAACAACCAAATCAAATTTCTTTTTTTTTGAAATTTCATTGATAAATTTCGCAGCAGATAAATAATTATAAGAAAAAATATTGTTAAAAAATTTTAAATGCTCTCCCCACTTTTTCAGATCTTCATTTGATATGTAACTTATTGTATTAGTGCCTTCTATAATTTTTGGCCGGTGTAGTTCTATTTTTCCGGATTTTTCGCTCGTCTTTAAGTTTCCATCATTTAAAGTAAAAACAGTTAGTTCATTCCCAAGTTTTGCAAGTCTTGGAACTATTTGAGAAGCGTAAGTTCCAAGACCTCCGACCAATAAAGGCGGATATTCCCAGACAAAATAAGCGATTTTCATAATCTAACTATAATAATAAGCATAAAGTAACATTGCGGAACTCCAGCTCTGGTTTGCAGACCCTCTTATTTTTCCTTCTGAATTCAGCCACTCGGAAAATCTCCAATTTCCCAATTTGCAACTTTCGATTAATTTTTCAAATTCCTTATTATGTGGTTTTTTTTCTTTTTTTAGAGTTGCAATATAAAAACCGCCAACAAAAGGCCAGATTCCTCCGTTATGGTAATTTCCTGATTCTTGCAAATAAGGCAACTCGGACCATCTGAAATAAAAATTCCAGAAAGGATCATATTTTGATATTGGAGGATGCAAGACTTTTAACGGATAAGGAATATTGATTTTTTCATTTTTGATGTGATCAAGAATTTTAATTTTTTTATTTTCATCTGCAACATCAAATAAAACTGCAAGTAAATTCGCAAGTGAATCAAATCTCGGATCATATTTTCTAAAACCAAGATCCGCAATATAATAATTTTTTCCATCGTCCTTATTTTGAAAAATGATCTCAAAATCTTTTTCAATCCCTGTATATCCATACTTTTCTTCTATATATTTTAAGTTTTCTTTTATCGGCCAGAAGAACAAATTTATGGATTCTTTCAAATTTTCCGCAATGAAATCAAATTTCTCTTCTTTTTTGAGAATATTGCATATTTCTGCTGCGTCTTTTAAAGACTTATAAAGAAGAACGTTGTCGTACAAAACTCTTCCGGATCTGAGAAGCAGATCCATCCAGTCAGAACCTTCATTTGTTTCAATCAGCCAGTCATTGTTTTGATCCAAACAAAGAACCCAATTGACTGCTTTTTTTATTTTTTTATAGTGTCTCTCAAGAAAATCTAAATCTTTTGTTCTGTTAAAATAATTTAAGACAGCAATCGGATACCACAAACTCGAATCAACACAACCTCCTTCACCAAAACAAACTTTTTTTTCATCCTGAGAAATTTTGTTTGGAAGTTGCCCCGTAAATTTTTGATATTTTGAAACTGTGTCTATTGACCTCCTTGCCAGTTCTATAAGTCTTCCGTCTTCTGAAAGAACCATCCCCAAAGAAGAAATCAAAGCATCTCTGACCCAGAGATCTGGATAATAATCTCCGGCTTTAATTCCGATGCCCATATCATTTTTAAGAAGCACTTCCGTTGCTTTCTGCACAAAAATTTCCGGCATAATTATAATAAATATTTAATCCAATATCTGATTGCTAAAAATTAAATTTTTTCATAATGTTTTTTGACTCTTTCTGGTAAATAAGAAAATTTTTTAATACCTCTCCACCAATTGGTTGAATTCTGTTCTTTCAAAATATTTCCAAGTTTCTTTGCCTCAGTTGTTTGCAGTCTTTCAATTTGATTATTGATCCAATCTTCAGTGTCATATCCTTTCTCTAAAAGTTCTTTTGCCGTTTACAGTCAATTTTTTCAATTTCAGTTAAGAAAGCTGCAATACATTTTGTTTTATAAGGTAATATAATTATGAAATCTTTAAAAATTCTTATGTTTGGTTGGGAATTTCCTCCGTACAATATTGGAGGTCTTGGAAATGTTACTTACAATCTTTGCAATGCTCTGGCAAAATTTGGAACAAAGATAACTTTAATTTTACCGATTAAGGGAGAAAGCAATAAATTAAAAATAATACCGACAAATTTTGTTTCTATTAAAGGGATTAAAAGTTTGCTAAGTCCCTATTTAAATGAAAAAACATATCAGTACAAATATTCATTATGCAAAGAGGAAGCAAAAATATATGGAACAAATTTAAAGGAAGAAATTGACAGATTTACGAAAAGGGGAGTGAAAATTGCAAAACATGAAAATTTTGATTTAATTCATTGCCATGACTGGATGACTTTTCCCGCCGGAATGCAAACAAAAGAATTTTCTGGAAAACCTTTAATTCTACATGTTCATACAACCGAATTGGATAGAAGTTGTAATAGTCATAATCATTTTGTTTATAATCTTGAACTAGAAGCTTTCAACAAAGCGGATAAAATAATTGCAGTATCCAATTATACAAAAAATAGAATAATAAAAGATTATAATATTAGCAAGGATAAAATAGAAGTTGTGCACAATGCAATAGAATTTGACGGAAATAAAAAAAACAAACCACATAACAGAAAAAAAATTGTTTTATATCTTGGAAGAATTAGCATGCATAAAGGCCCAGATTATTTTATCAGAGCGGCAAAAAAAATTTCAGAATATATGAAAGATGTTTTATTTGTTATGGCTGGTTCGGGAGAACTATTGCCAGAGATGATTGAACTGGCTTGCAATTTAGATATTGGAGATAAAATATTATTTACAGGAAGATTGAAAGACGAAGAAGTTAAAAAGATTTATGAATCCGCTGATTTGTATATTCTTCCTTCGGTCTCTGAACCTTTTGGCATCTCCGCTCTTGAAGCGGCTTCGAATGGAGTTCCCGTTATTGTTTCGGAAAATTCGGGTGTAAAGGAAATTTTGAAAAACTGTATTCGGGTTGATTTTTGGGATATAGAAGAAATTGCAAACAAAACAATTTCTGCTTTGAGATATTCTCCTTTAAGGGAAGAAATTACAAGCAATGCCTATCGTGAATTAACAAATATCTCATGGAAAGAACGGGCTTCCAAAATTGTTTCTATTTACAGATCTCTTATAAATTAATATGGTATCTGTCTGTTTTTATTTGCACACTCATCAACCACTCAGGCTGAAAAATTTTAGAATTTTTGATATAGGAAAAGAAAAAAATTATTTTGATGAAGAAAGAAACAGAATGTATCTTGAGAGAATAATAAAAAAAAGCTATCTTCCAACTAATCAGATTTTGCTCGATTTAATACACAAGACAGATGGAAAATTTAAAGTTAGTTTTTCGATAACCGGGGTACTGCTTGAACAACTTGAGAATTATCCAAAAGTTTTGGAAAGTTTTAAAAAGATAGTAGATACTGGTTGTTGCGATTTGGTCGGAGAAACATATTACCATTCTCTTGCTTCAGTATTTTCTTTAAATGAATTTAAAAGACAAATAAAAAAACAGGAAAAAAAATTAAATGAAGTTTTTGGAATTAAACCAAAAACTTTCAGAAATACCGAATTAGTATATCAGAACGAAATTGGTAAATTTGTAGAAGGTCTTGGTTATAAGGGCATTCTTGCCGAAGGGTGGGATAAAGTTCTGGAATGGAGAAGCCCTTGCTTTGTTTATAAGGGAAAAGACAGTAATATATGTGTTTTGCTGAAACACTATAAATTGAGTGATGATATAGCCTTTAGATTTTCTGAAAGAAGATGGGAGGGATGGCCATTAACAGCGGATAAATTTTCGAATTGGATTGATAAACATAACGGAAATGGAAATATAATAAATTTATTCATGGATTATGAAACTTTTGGAGAACATCAATGGAAAGAAACCGGAATTTTTGAATTTCTAAAACATTTCCCATTAAAAATTCTTGAAAAAGGAAATGATTTTGTAACCACTACAGAAAGTATAAAAAAATTTAAACCTGTTGCCGAGATAGATTTCCAAAATATTGTTTCTTGGGCAGATACCGAAAGAGACTTGAGTGCATGGATTGGAAACAGAATGCAACAAACTGCATTATCGGAGATTTACAGATTGGAAAAAGAAGCTTTAAAATATGGAGACAGAAAACTAATAGATAATTGGAGAAAATTGCAGATTTCGGACCATTTTTATTATATGTGCACGAAATGGTTTGCCGATGGAGATGTCCACAAATACTTCAATCCGTATAAAACTCCTTATGATTGTTTTATCATTTTTATGAATGCTTTAAATGATCTTAAATTAAGGTTAGAATATATTAAAAAAATAAAAACTAATTATATGAGTAAAAGATTTCTTGAAGAAGTTCCAAAGGGAAGTGAATTTTATTGTAAAGATGGAAGAGTTTTTAGAAAGTTGGAAGAGCTTGCGCAAGCTTTGAAAGATATGGATGCAAAAACATTTTTGCACCATGTAAATGAAGAAAAAAATGATTTTGAAAATTGGATCAGAGATGTAGTTGGAGATATCGTATTGGCAAATCGAATAAAAAGAGCAAAGAAACAAAGCACCATAGCCAGAGCAATTAGTGCAAGGATTGCAAGATTAAATTTACTCTAATTTTATTTTTTTAAATATATTCAACAATTTATCCAAAAAATGTCTTCTTCTCTCTATTTTAAACCCGGATATTTGCGAAGCCAAGGAATAAAAAGATTTATTTGCTTTTGCTTTTTGATTATATAACGGAAGAGGTAATTTTGCCGCAACACTTTTCTCTATCTCAATATTATAAGGTATAGTTTCAATTACCGGAAGTTCTGTAAATTTTTCTATTTCTGTATTGCTTAATTCGTGTTTAAATCCTTTTCTAAAATTCACAACTATGCCCAATATTTTTTTGTTTAGTTTTTCTGCAACTTTTTTACATCTATATATATCCATTACTGCACTGGTATAAGGTTGGGTAATAAAAAGAATTTCATCGGCAGCAGAAATTGTTGCCATTCCTTCTCTTCCAATCCCGGGAGCAGAATCTAAAATCAAATTTGAAGTTGGATTTTGCAGAATATCGGATAGTTTTCCTATATCTACTCCTTCCAAATCATTTAATTCAATAGAAGCGGGCAATATTTTTATTCCCGCAGGATGTTTTACTAAAGCCTCTTCCAGTTTAGCTTCGCCTTTTAAAACATCATTCAATGTTTTGTTTTTGTTATAGACACCCAAATTAATACTTAAATGAGGTGTTGTTAAATTACAGTCTATAATGGTCGTATCAAAATTAAATTCATTGTGCAATATATAGCCAAGATTTATTGCCAGCGTTGTTTTTCCTATTCCTCCTTTTCCAGACACAACTGCAATCTTTCTCATACTGAAGGTAATGAAACTTTGATCATATATGCGAATTGCCCATATATATAAATCTTTTTATTTATATAAGAACGGGTGAAATAGTTAAGTAATTGATTAATTTCTCCAATAATCTTATGAATTTATCAAATTATGATAAGGAAATATTGATTTCCATTAATATAAACTTATCGTCACCTTCTAACCACTAAAACACTATACAAAACCAAGAACAAAAAATCCTAACTACTAATTCTTTAGAACTTAATCTTCTCCTTCCTAAAGCCTCACAAAGAACCTTATTTATTCCCAAATACTCTCTAAGGTTATCACTTTAAATTCTTTCTTCAGCCTTTCTTTATTACCCTCTTACCCCCACAATACTTGCATTTCATTAATTATTAGGTGACTGTTAGTAAATATTAAGTTCCTGATTAATATATGGTAAAAATTAATTGTCTGAAAGATGAACCTTATATACTTGCCGCTCTTGGAGTAAAAATATCTCAGACTTCCTTTGAAAAAAACATTGAAGAATTATATAGAGAATGCAAAGAAAATAAAGAAGAAGCAAAAAAGATAGTTAACTCAATTATAAAAAATCATCATCATAATATTCTCTTAGATTTTTCTCCATTCGTAATAACTGTTGATGAAATTTCAAGGTTCGCCGCATTGTATTTGTGGAGAAATATAAATGCGCTGAATCTAATTCCGGGTGCGGGAATAGAGGCTTCTTTTAGAGTAATAAAACCAATTAGATATAATAAAGTTGTGAGTAATTTTTGGAAATTTTCTTTTGAATTATACAATGAATTTGTGGAGAAAGAGATTCCACCACAGGATGCAAGATATATTATCCTGGAAGGAGCTCTAACGAGGATAATATTTGCAATTCAGCCCCGTTATCTTTTGAAATTGTACAATATTCTGAAAAATTCTCCCATTGAAGAACTAAGAGAAATAGGAATTGGATTTAAAAAAGTTGTGAGAGAGTTGGGTTTTGAAACGGATATAGAAGAAATTCCCGCAAGTTTCTGGGAAATCTGGGATGAAAGAGTTAAAAATAATGAAAACAAATCTGCTACAAATTATCTGGAAAAAACAAAAACAGTTTCTTTAAATCATGTAGATTACAATATTAAAGGGAGCCTTTCTATGTACGCGCAATTGGTGAGGGAAAGGCAGTTTTTGTGCAATATAGAACCTATGGAAAGAATCGCAAAAAAGGCGAGATTTGTCATTCCAAACTCTTTTTCAAATAAAATAAAAGAGGAATACATAAAGTTTGCAAAGACTGCAAATGAAAAACAAATTAAACTCATTGAAAAAAAAGACCCAAATTTCGTTTATTTTCTTTTATTGGGACAGGAAGCGGAGTGTAATCTCAACTGTACTTGGTCTGGAATAATAGAAAGTTCCAAAAAAAGATGTTGCGGGGTTGCCCAATGGGAAATAAGAAGTAACGTTGCAGTTCCCATTACGACAGAATTATCAAAATATCCTGAACTTAAAAATAAAATCGGGCCAAGATGCTGGAGAGAAAATAGATGCATAGAACCCGCAACTTTCAAAACCAAAAAAAATAAGTGCCCCGTCTTTGAAAAATATGCCGGAAAAAAACCAGAAAATTTTGAAGAGATGCTTAAATTACTTAATAAACCGGGATCTGCTGTAAAAATAAGAGTATAAACCCAAATTTTGGAGGCAAAAATTATGACCTTACAATTTTAGATTTTAAAGGGATTTAAAGAAAAATGCATTTAAACTATTTACAATTTCCAATAAAAAACATATTTTCAAGTATGCAAAATGTATTAATTTTTGGTGGATAAAATTATGTTTTATCCTCTTTATGCTGATTACGAAATTTTAAACAAAAAACCAATAATAAAAATCTCCGGAAGAAATGAGAAAGGAGAAAAAATTGTTTTTGAAGACAAAAATTTTGAGCCCTATTTTTATGCAATTCCAGAACAGGATAAAATTGAAGA
>JAGGTL010000029.1 GCA_021163805.1 Candidatus Aenigmatarchaeota archaeon
CCTCTAACAGATGAAATCCTTTTGCTTCAAATGGACGGAATTTTAAAAAAAGAGGAATTCGAAAAATTGCTTGAATTGGCCAAAAAAGGATGCATGCAGATCTATGAATTCCAGAAAAAAACTTTGCTCGATTTTAAGAGTAATTTGAGATGTGAATAAATAATTTATAGAATTTCTGAATCCATAATTGAAGAGAAGGTTTACTTAATAAAAAACTTAAACAATAATTATGTTTCCGAATATAAATCCAAAGCAGATAGAGAAAATTGCGAGGAAGATGGGCATGGAGATGGAGAATATAACAGCCACAGAAGTTATTATTAAAACAGATGGAAAGGATATTGTGATAAAGAATCCGCAGGTTTCAAAAATAAGAATGCAGGGACAGGAGACTTTCCAGATTTCCGGCGAAATTGCAGAACTTGAAAATATTAGAGAAGAAGATGTACAATTAGTAATGCAAAAAGCAGGAGTTTCAAAAGAGGAGGCAGAAAAACTCTTGAAGGAGACTGGAGATATTGTTCTCGCAATCAAAAAGGCTAAAAAATGATTGTTCTGATTATTGGACCTCCGGCTTCTGGAAAGGGTACTCAGATAGAAAAAATTGCCGAGAAATTTAAATTGAAACATATTCCTTCTCCCGGAGATTTATTCAGAAAAATTGGAGACGAAGAAGTAAAAAAATATCTCTCAACGGGAAGACTTGTTCCAGACGAATTGGTTGCAAAACTTGTTTTTGAGGAAATAGATGATGCGGAAAATTTTATTTTGGACTCTTATCCAAGAAATTTAAATCAGGCAAAAACCCTCGACAATTTTTTGGCAAAGAGAAACAAGAAACTAGATTATGTGATTTATCTTAAGACTGGTGAAGAAGAGATTATAAAGAGAATTACCAACCGAAGAGTTTGTGTTAAATGCGGAAAAATTTACAATCTAATAACAAATCCTCCAAAAGAAGATGAAAAATGCGAATGTGGAGGAAAATTAATACAAAGAGAAGATGATAAAGAAGAAATTGTCAGGGCAAGATTGGATGTTTTTAGAAAATATACAGAACCTCTTCTTGAATACTACAAAGACAAATTAATTGTTATTGATGGCGAACAGCCAGTAGATAAAGTTTTTGAGGATATCTGCGAGAAATTAAAGAAAAATTAGCTGGTCTTTTTCCGTAATATTCTTTTATAAATTGCTCAATAAATTGAGCAGATAATAAAAAAAGAATAATTTTCTAATAATTTTTTAAGAATGGCGGAGAGTTGGTTTTTAAAAAATGAAAAAAAAATTTCATGAAAAATGGAGCAGATACTTTTCCGAAGTTTTATTTTAAAAGAAATTATATTTATGGAACTTAAAAAAATTCAGGAACTTATTGAAAAAAATAATATCAAGCCAAGCGACTGCGTTATGCATACTCAAAGAAAACTGGAAAATAATGGCAGGGTAAGGGTTCTTGTTTTAAAGAATGAAACAGAAGCTCATGTGGAATATATCTGTCCCAAATGCGGGCATTATGATTATGTAAGAAAAAAATGGAAAAGACCTTTCTCTATTAAATGCAAAAATTGTGGAGAACTGATAAGAATTCAAAAAATGAAAACGCTTATTAAAAAGGATATAAAAAATAATTACTAATAATTACTGATTCAAATTAATCAATTTCCCCTCTCTCGTCTGCAAATCAACACAAGCAAAAATTCCGGGATGCGGAATGTGTCCTTGCATTTCCTGATATTTTGTTCTTCCCTGAAAGGTCCCAGAGTTTATTAATAAAATATTTTTATAATTTTCCAGACAAACTGTGTGTAAGTGCCCAGAATGAAAAATATCGGGAATTTCTTTAATAATTAATTTATCTTCTTGACCGGGAATGACAAGGGAACTGCCATAAGTTGGCGCTAGATGCCTTCTCTTTAAAACTTCTATCATTGGCAAACATGGTTTTTTGTAACCATTTTGCCTTATTTTGGGTATTTCTCTGATTATATCATCATAAGAATAGCCGTGATACATCAGAATTCTGAAATTGTTATCTAAAACGACAGAACAAGGATTTGTTCCAAAGATGATGTTTGATAATTTGGATAGAGGAGTATCTCTCAAAGATTGTTGAGGTTCCTGATTACCAATGATGTCGTGATTCCCGGGCTGGACAACAATTTTTATATGTTCTGGAATTTTTGATAAAAGTTCTGCCAAATATTCATATTGTTTCTCACCATTTTTTATTGATAAATCTTTTTCCTGATTTAAATAAATTCCAACTCCGTCACACAAATCTCCCGCAATAAAAATATACTTAACTTTCTCTGCTTCTTTTGAATTGATCCATTTAATAAATTTTTTAAAAATATCTTCAAGAAAATCAATACTTCCAACATGCAGGTCAGAAATAAAAACACAGCTTATTGGAATATTTAGTTTTTTTACCTCGTTTGTCATGGGAATATCTGGTCTTATAATCTCATTTATGAAAAGATATCCTTTTTTAAAAATCCCCTTTACTCCAATTACTTCATCTAAAAGAATATTATTTGCCTCTTCAAATAATTCCTCATTAGAATTTTTTGTTATCATGCCAGATATTTTTCCAGTTGGATCATCTATTTCAATAATTCTATTCCCCGTGCCTGTTGTTCTTATATCATATACCATGCCAATCAGGGAAATTTCATCGTTGTTTGTTTTCTCTACATTGGCGATTGAAATTGGATTCATTCTTTTGATCAACATTTGCTGCAATAGAAAAAATTTTGAGTTGAAATAAGAAATAAAATCCGAACTTTTTCTTTCCCGGTGCTTCACTTCAGCATTTTCAAGTCTAAAATCAACGGCATATTCTTCTGAAATTTTTCTTTCCCTGTTTCTTTCAATTATAGTCTCAGTTTCTTTGAATTCTTTCAGGATATCTTCATCGATTATTGTGGCATCAAGAACCAAAACTTTATCGAGAAGTTTTTTTTCTTTAATTATCTTAAAACCTTCTGGAGTGACAATTTTCTTGTTTTTTAATAAAATCTTAAGTATCTTCTTATCTTCTTCTGTTAATTCTTCCATAAAATTAAATGAAAGAAATAAGATGGAAAAACGAATAATTCCCGCAAAATTGCGGTATATGCAAAGACTGATTAATTCGATATCGAAAACTCAAAGTTTCAGAATTTCTCCATCTTCTTTCTGAATTATAAGGAGAGATTTTCTTTAAAACTTGGAATAAAGAAAAGAATATCTCGGATTTAATTTTGCTAAAATTTTATCTTTAAAGAAAGACAGGTGTAAGGATTAAAGTATCTATTTGTTGCTCGGGCATTAGTAAGAATGGACTAAATACCTCGCCGAAGCTTGGTACTTACATCCTTCTCCTATCAAGCTCATCTTCTATGAGCGCCCGAATTAATCTATTTTTCTGAGCGGCTTCGAGCTTAGATGCTTTCAGCTCTTATCCGCGATGGCGTAGCTACCCGGCGGTGCAATCACAACCGGTACACCAGAGGCCACGAGAGCCCGTTCCTTTCGTACTGTGGCTCCCTTCCAGTCAGATTAAAACACTTCCAGCAGATATAGACTGAACTGGCTCACGCCGTTCTTAACTCAGCTAACGTGCCTCTTTAAGCAGTAAACCCCTGCACCCTTGGGTGCTTATGCACACCCAGGAGGAGACAAGCCAACAACGGAGTAGCAACGCGCCCCGTCGATTTGTACATATCTTAGTTTCTTTTGACTCGAGGGTTTTTCTTTTCTAAAGAAAAGCCTCGTATGTACTCTCGGGGGCCACGGCTCCATTATCCCTGGGGTAGCTTTTCTGAAGTTACAGTCAGCCATTAAAGCAAAACTGCATATCGTTAATCCACACTTTCGTGCTTGGATTCTTTACTATGGGGAATCCAATCAGACCAGCTTTTACATTTACATTCTACCCAAGATTTCTGACCTTGGTGAGCTGATCTTTGGGCGCCTCTGATGTCTTGTTAGAGGCGTGGCGCCCCACCCAAACTACCCACCAACTGGTGTCCCTCCGAAGAGGTAAGCAATAAGCTTTGAAAAGGATAGTGTTACACTTTCGCCGAAGCTCCTATCTACTCTGTACAGTTCAAAGCCTATTACAACAGCAGGCTGTAGTAAAGCTCCACAGGGACTACTCTTCCCACTGGAAGTCTCTGGCCTATTCACCAGAAAGAGAGTTCGCTAGGTTCCAATCTGGGACACTGAAAACCTCGTTGGACCTTCATGCAGGCCGACGTTTAATCGGCAAGGGATTACGCTACCTAAGCCCAGAGACGGCCATAAAATCATTTCTGAATCATATGACCGCTCCCTAAGACGGTCAGGGTTACCGCCGCCGTTTACCGGTCCTTCGTCTGGTTGAAACCAGATTTGAGATACCGGCACTGGGCAGGCTTCACTGACTATACAAACCCTTTCGGGCTAGCAGTCAGCTAAGTTTTAATTAAACAGTCGGGTTTTCCTTGTCACTGAGACCTATTATTCAAAAGAGATAATAGGCATGGCTTATACCAAAGGTACGCCACTAATTTGCCGAATTCCCTAGATTGGATTATCCTATCACACCTTCGCCTACTCAGCGTGGGTACCAGTGTCAGTTCTGGGTACTATCACTAAGCCATTCTATCTACTTTTCATAGGGTCTGAGACTCGGTTAAACCTTCATACGAAGGCCCATCACACATTGACTTCCTTCTCCTCATTACGAGACTCCAGAAGCTTCTGTGCTTGGTTTGCATTAACCTATCTCAAACCAGTTAGATAGATAAGAACTTAGTGGTACTGGAATATTAACCAGTTTTCCTTCGTACATCTATTTTAAGGATGTACTTAGGATATAGACTAACCCCTACCTGATCGACATTGGTAGGGAACCCTTACCCACGTAAGGCGATGGTGATTCTCACACCACTTTGCTGCTACTTTCAGTAAGATTCTCATTCTTGACAGGTCCATTTTTCCTTAAAGAAAAACTTCTGCCCCGTCAAGACGCCTTCCTACCATTCCAAAAAGGAATCTGGCATATCGGCAGATAACTTAGCCCCGTCCATTTTCAGACCATATTTTCTAGGTGGGTGAGCTGTTACGCACTCTGCCTTTCCTTTTATGGATTTCTTATTTTTAATTAATCATCCATAAAAGGTTTAAAGGATGGCTGCTTCTAAGCCTACCTCCCCACTGTTTTAGAAAATACAGTCTTTCATCACTTAGTTATCATTTAGGGACCTTAATGCCAGTAAGGGTTGTTCCCCTCTAGGGCACCGAGCTTTCCCCGGCAACCCTCACTCTGTTCCAGTTATGATTAACGCTTATGAGTTTGACTAGATAGCGAAGAGTTTCCTCCCCTACTATCTAATCAGTATCTTTACACATTAATCTATAAGGAACAGGCTGAACTGTGGTTCATTTTCCGGACCCCTTTCTCTTTTTCTGTAAAATTTCTTTTGATTCTTTAAAAGAAAGGGTTCATTCGGAAGGAACCAGCTATTGCCAGACACGATTGGCCCTGAATAGTATATCTCTTCTTATACTTCCTAAAACTATTTGAAGATATATACTATTTTTCACCCCTATTCCAAGATCATCCGAGCAGATAGCACGCTAGCATCGGTTCAGGCCTCCATGCAGCTTTCGCTGCACTTCACCTTGTCTTGGAATAGATCGTCTGGCTTCGGGTCTTATGCCTATGACTAATCGCACTTTCATACTCGCTTTCGCTCCGATTACCCTTTTCAAAAGGTTAATCTCGCCATAGACATAAACTCCTTACCCCGTTTTTCAAAACGGATACCGTACTACTTAGTTTCAGGTTCTTTTCATAGGGTGTTACCCCTTCTTTTCAGCTTTCCCTCACGGTACTAGTTCGCTATCGGTCTTGAATTATATTTAGAGTTGGAAGTTAATGTCTCCCGCCTTCTTGCTGGATACCCAACCAACAATACTCTGGAATTCTCTCAATCTTCCTTTGGGAATTCGTTTACCGGGCTATCACCGTCTTTGGCATCTCTTTCCAGAGAATTTCAACTCATTCCCTTAGGAAGTAGAGAGATCCAAACCCCACATCTTCCTTATCTTGCGATAAGGAATTCGGTTTGCCCTCTTCTCTTTTCAGTCGCCCTTACTAAGAGAATCTCTATTGATTTCTTTTCCTGCGGGTACTAAGATGTTTCAATTCCCCGCGTTCCCTCTCCTAAAAAGGAGCAATTCGGACATCCTCGGTTCTAGGGCTGCATGCACCTCGCCGAGGCTTATCGCAGCTTGCCACGTCCTTCATCGGTTATCAAGCCAAGCCATCCACTAAGTAGTTTAGCAACAAATAGATAATACTCTCCTTACACCTGTTTTATTCATCGAGTATGTCAAATACTCTTTTAGAAGATTTCTTAATACAACTAAGAAACCTTGAGTCATAATCCAATATATAAAAATTTTAAATAAATATAAATTTGTTTTAGAGAGAATTTATTATAAATAATTGCAAAAAAAACTTAGAGGGAAACACATTTATTTTGGATGCCTCTGATTTTATCTGTTATTATCCTCTTTGTTTATTTGATTTTAGATGGACCTGGTGGGATTTTCAGAGAGACTTTTATTTTTTAATTCAGGGTTTATTTCTTCCGATTACTGGTAAGAGGTAATTGATTCTTTTCCATCAAAAGATGGAACGCGCGTTGCAAAAATGCAAACGACGCATCTTTTTTTGCTCTGCAAAAAAGGAAGCATTTTCTGCCGAAGGCAGAAAAACTTTTTCTAAGGACCGCATCAATAAAAGCCTCATTTGAACCCACGGCCTCCGCCTTGCAAGGGCGGCATTCTACCAATATCCAAAACTGCAGTTTTAAAGCCCGCCGTTTTTTCAATAAACAAGGCGGGTTAACTAACAAAACCGTTCGCAGTTTTACTGAACTACAGGCCCATAATTATAAATTGTAATAAGTTTTTTATGAATAAATCGAAAATTATTGAGAAAACAAATAATCTATTGAACAAAAACAAGAAAAACCTTTTTCATATTAAATTTAAAATAATCTAGTTAATTTATGGGCTCGTGGTGTAGTTAAGCCTTATCTTAAGGTAACCAATAAAAGAGGTTCTATAATGGTCTAGCATCGGGGCTTAGGGTGATCGCCTAACGGGTGTTTAGCCTTGCCTAATGGGTGAGGAATATAGGGCGAGATAGATCTGAAAATAGGATTGATAACATCGCCCTGTAGATCAAAAAAAGCCTCAGACCCGAGTTCAAATCTCGGCGAGCCCATTAGATTATGGCAAGAGAGATAAGATTAGATGATGAAAATGCTACACTATATAATCGTATCAGAACATATAGGAGGATTCTTGAAGGGATGATGCGGTCTGGTTATGTAAATATTGGAAGAAACACTCATTCTGGAAAGAAAGGTCCAAGAGGAAGAGATTTATACAATGATATCAGTTCTATTATGAAGAAAATTCTTGGTTATGCTCCCAAATCCGGAGAAAAACTTTCGGAGGAACAATTAGAAAAACTTGAAAAAACATACAAAGAAGCAGAAAATTATTTCAGAAGAAGAGTTAAACATATCTGAATGTAATAAATTCTATCAATGATAAATTATGCCATTTAAAGTAACTCCGTGGGAAGTTAGAGGCAAAATTAATTATGAAAAACTTGTTAAGGAATTTGGTGTGCAGAAAATTGATAATAAACTTTTGGATAAAATTGAATCAATTACAGGAGAATTGCACTTTATGTTGAGAAGAAAGATCTTTTTTGCACATAGAGATTTAAACTGGATTCTGAATGAATATGAAAAAGGAAATAAATTTTTTCTTTATACGGGCAGAGCTCCTTCTGGTCCCATACATATAGGCCACTTATTGCCGTGGATATTTACAAAATGGTTGCAAGATAAATTTGATGTGGAGTTGTGGTTTCAGTTTCCCGATGAAGAAAAATTTTTATTTAAAAAAAATTTAAAATTTGAAGAAGTTGAAAAATATTTGGAGGATAATATTTTGGATGTTATTGCTGTTGGTTTTGACCCGGAGAAGACCAATTTTATAATTGATACAAAACATGCGAGTTTATTATACAAACAAGCCTGCAAAATTTCCAAAAGAATTACTTTTTCCATGGTAAAGTCTTCCTTTGGTTTAAGGGAACAATCAAATATAGGCTCGATATTTTATACCGCAATGCAGGCAGTTCCCGCTTTTCTGCCTTCTATTTTGAAAAACAAAAAAATTCCTTGTTTAATACCGCATGCGATAGATCAAGACCCGCATTTTAGATTATCGAGAGATATAATACCTAAGCTGGGATATTACAAGCCAGCTTCTATTCAATGCTCCTTTCTGCCACCTCTTACAGGTGTTTCCGGAAAAATGTCGGCATCAGAAAAAGAGACGGCGGTTTATACAACAGATGATGAGAAAACAATAAGAAAAAAAATAATGAAATATGCTTTTTCCGGAGGTCAACCAACTGTTGAAGAACACAGAAAAAAAGGCGGCATACCCGAGATAGATGTTAGTTATCAATGGTTAAGATATCTTTTTGAGCCGGATGATAAAAAATTAGAAAAAATATATTACGATTATAAGACCGGGAAACTTCTCACGGGAGAACTGAAAGAAATTTTAATAAAAAAAATAACCGACTTTTTAAAAGAGTATAACAATAAAAAGAAAAAAGCCAAAAAGAATATGGATAAATATTTTGAATGGTTTAATTTTAAATCTCTTCCTTGACATGTAACTTTGGATAGACACCCATTGCCATCATCTCATCCAATACCAATTTAAATGCATAGCTGATTTTAACTCT
Source organism: Candidatus Aenigmatarchaeota archaeon (assembly GCA_021163805.1). Lineage (GTDB taxonomy): Archaea > Aenigmatarchaeota > Aenigmatarchaeia > QMZS01 > QMZS01 > QMZS01. Next base: position 8,819 of record JAGGTL010000029.1, read on the forward strand.
CACAATATCTGTTTTATTGCAAAGCGGGCAATAACTTATTCCCTTAACCTGATTGTCTATCGCGACAATACCGCAGTTTTTGCAAACTGGAACTTCTGTTTCATCAGAGGAAAATCTTTCTTTTAAAGTTAAAGCAGCTCCATGAGCGAGTAAGCAATCTTTTTCCATTTCTCCAAATCTCAGACCTCCTTCTCTTGCCTTTCCCTCCGTTGGCTGCCTTGTTAAAACCGTTGTTGGTCCCCTAGCCCTCATAAAGTATTTGTCCCTAACCATATGGTAAAGTGCCTGATAATAACATGGCCCAACGAGAATTTTTGATTTGATTTTTTCTCCAGTTTCTCCATTATACATTTCTTCTTCTCCATTCTGATCAAAGCCAAAGTTTTTAAGTATTTTAATTATCTCCTCTTCCGGAGTTTCATTGAAACTCGTTTCATCCATTATCTGAGCAGATAATGCTGCGGCTTTTCCATAGATAATTTCAATTAATTGCCCTATTGTCATTCTGCTTGGAATACCCATAGGATTAATTATTACATCGGGAACAATCCCATCTTTTGTGAAAGGCAAATCTTCCTCTGGGACAATAGCTCCAATAACCCCTTTTTGCCCATATCTGGAAGCAAATTTATCACCAACTTCCGGAATTCTCATTTCTCTTACAGTGGTTTTTATTAATTTATCCCCGCTTTCTGTTTGTGTTAATACAACCCTGTCTATAATTCCTTCTTCGCCGAATTTTACAGTTATGGAAGTATCTCTTCTGTTTTCTGTTTCGGAAAGAAATTCTTCGACGGGACCATAAAATCTCAAAGGCGAAACTTTTCCTATAATTATATCTCCTCCTTTAACCTCCGTTTCCGGAGGAGCCAATCCATCTTCATCAAGAAGTTCATAATCCAATTTTGTCCTGTAATTTTTTACGGATTCATCGGGTATGCAGATATTGTCACTTTCAATACCCCAATACTTTTTTTCTTCTGTTTGATATGTCCTGAAAAACAAAGATCTGAATAAACCTCTTTCAACAGATTTTTTGTTGAAAATAATAGCATCTTCCATATTATATCCCTTATAAGGCATTATTGCAAGAACAACATTTTGTCCTTGAGGATGCTCATTCAGTATATTGGATTTGTATATAACTGTATCAATAAGGGGATGCTGGGGATATATCAGAGAATAAGCCTTTGTATCTGGTCTGAGTAAATAATTTATCGCATATATTCCAAGAGACTGCGCCATCATCTTGGCTCCATAATTAACCCTGTCTGATCTGTTATGTGGGGCAAAAGGAACCATCGAAGCAGAAATTCCCAAAATAACGGAAGGATTTAATTCCAGATGCGTATGTTCGGCAGTCAGGTCCTTTAAAGTGAGGGCTATGTAGGCATTTTCTTCTTCCTCTGCATCTAGATATTCAATTATTCCTTCTTTAACCAAATCTTCCAAATCAAGTTCTCCTTTTATGAGTTTTGTAAGATGTTTTTCCGTTAGAAGAGGTTTTCCGTTTTTGACTATTATTAAAGGTCTTCTTAATCTGGAATCGCTAGTATCGATCCTAATTTCATTTATATCTTCAAGATATGCTATATTTGCTTCTTCTGGCAATTGACCTTTTCTTCTTTGCTCTCTAAAGCTAGTCAATAGACTCTTCGGTTTATTTGTTTCTCCTATCAGCCGGCCACAAAAAAATACTTTTGTCATATTATAATTTATTAGCAATAAAATCCAATACTTTCTTGTTTTCTTTATCATTCAATCCCTTTGAAATTGTTACCATATTTGCCAGATGTTTTCTCAAACCGATATGCACTCCTTCCGGAGTTTCCTGGGCACAATATTTTCCCCAGTGAGTTCCGTGCAATTCTCTCGCTTCCAGATGCTCCTGCGAACTGGAAAGTGTTGAAATAACCGCTCTCATATTTGATAATCTTCTCACATAATTTATTCTATCCAATCGTTGTGCGACTCCAACTCTGCCGCCCACCCACATACCAGTTGCCAACGCGGAAATAATTCTCTTGCTTACATAATTTGATTCAAACAAGGCCTGGATAGCAGGCGTTTTTTTTCTCTTGGTTAATCTCTGATAATTGTATCTTATCCTGCTCGACAATCCATTTTTTCCGAGGAGCAGGGAACGAAGCAAAATATCGAGAAAATATCCCGCCAGTCTTATTCTTTTATTTGCCAGATGGTCTATGTCTTCTCCCTTTTGCATTCCGAGACCCACTTTTATGAGTCTATTTGCAACATGGGACAGGTAATTGGCCTTAACGATTTGATCTTTCTCTTCAGTTCCTATATGATGCAAAAGAAAATTGTTTAATAAATTCTGGACTCTCTCTTGCGGAGTTTCCTTTCCCATTCCCTTAACAAATCTCTCAAGATAAGTTAAAGCATCTTTTTTTGTTTTGATCTCTTCAAATTCATAAATATTTGTGAGAACTTCTTCTTCCATTCTCTGATTATCGGAAATTGCTTCAATTAGTTGTTTGTCTGTTTCTAAACCCAACGCTCTCAAAACAACAATCATCGGAACATTTCTTAAATTTGAAAAATTCATATACAATATTCTGTCTTTTCTCTCAATCATATGCCTTTGAATATATTGGTTTTTTTCTGAATTAATTCTCGCCATCTCGATATTCTTTTTTTCCTCTTTAGTTATGACCATTCTGTTATTTGCAACTTCTTCTACCCCGACAATAATTTTTTCTGTTCCGTTTATTATAAAATAACCTCCCGGATCATAGGGGTCTTCTCCAATTTTTATCAACTCTTCTTTATTTAAATTTCTGGTTGGATCAAGAATGGATTTCAACATTATTGGAAAATCACAAAGTTTGATTTTTGCCGGTTCCTGATGAACATCATTCACAACTGGAACAACATTTATGTATAGAGCGCAGGTGTAATTTAAATCTCTTATCCTCGCTTCCATTGGAGTAATTTCTCTGTCATATCCATCCGCTTCTTTTAATATTGGGCCGCCAAATTCAACTTTCCATAAAAGCAATTTTTTGTTTTCATCGAGGGGAATAATGCCAATTTCATCAATAATTTTCTGCACACCTTCAAGAACAAATTTGTTGTAGGAATCCAAATTATAACTTACGAGCATTTTAGGCAAATTTCTCTTGACTATTTCTTTAAATCCGTTATACAAATCTCTGTCATTCATACTGCAACCCTATAATATAAATAAGTTTCTCCTGTAGTTAAAACCTTTCTTTTAATTTCTATCAGGTCCCCTTCCTTTACATCCAGATTTTTTATTGCGGGATCCTTTCTGTTTATTTTCGGCATCTCTTTTTCTGTTACCCTATATTTTTTTAATATCTCTTGTTTTTCTTCCTCTGTTAATTTTCTGTGTTCTGGAACCAGAAAATGTTTCCTTACATTAATTTCTTTTTTTTCCGCCATAGTTTTTAAAATGAGCCCGGCGCGATTCGAATTCGCGGTAAGTTTTTATTCAAAATCTTGCACGCGCGACTCCCAGGTTTCTTCTCAGCACCAATAAATCATGGGGCATTATAATAATACCCTCAAAACTTTTAAATACCCAATTCTTAAAGATTGGTTTTAAAAGCCTGGTGCTCTACCAGACTGAGCTACGGGCCCATATAATTATTTAAAATTAAAAGATTTAAAAAAATTTTCTATATATTGCGTTTTTGATTTTATCGAATTTCTATCTAAAAAAAAGAAAAACAATAAAATTTATGCTGAGGTGGCGGAGTGGTTAACGCGCCAGCCTGGAGTTTGCACATAGTGTAAAAATAATTGTTGGCGGAAGCCTTATTTTGTTTACCTGTGCAAAAGGTTAGCTGGTCCTCGCAAGAGGTCGCAGGTTCGAATCCTGCCCTCAGCGTTTAAAACTTATCATAAGTTCCCAGAAAAGTTCCCAAAAAACTACCCAAAAAATTATTGAGCTAATAAGAAAAAA
>JAGGTL010000062.1 GCA_021163805.1 Candidatus Aenigmatarchaeota archaeon
CAACACTCAAATTAGATATATTTAATTTTCCCTTGAAATCGGAATGAAAAATTAAAGGAATCTGACAATTATTTGTTGTATCGGGTGTAGTGCAGGTATTTATATAATCATTAATTGCGGAAACTAACTTTTGACCAGTTGCAATTTCTGATGTTCTCAACTTTGTTTTTGAACTTTTCCAGTCTCTTGTTGAATCATTGCCAACATATATGCTTAAATTTGTCGGAAAATAATCGAAGTTGAAGACATATAAATGTCCATTACCTGCACCAACTTCATTTCCTTCATGAGCAGTAACATTGCCAACGACGACTGTATAAACGTAAGTAAGAGTAGTAAAGTCCCATATTTTTGTTCCATTTTTTGAAAAGGTATATACTTTGGGTTCCTTAGAGCCAGCAACAACTTCGTTGCCAATGCTATTACTAACCGCTTCCCCAATATCAACGCTGTTTATTTCATCTCCAGCAGTAAAGTTCCATATTTCTGATAAATTGGTATCATTCACATTAAAAGCAAATAACATATTTTTCTTGTCTCCAGTAACAAGTTCTTCGCCCGGATCTAGAGTTAAATTCCCCACGGCAATTGAAGTTATTGCATTTCCAAGAGTGTAATTAAATACACATTCTCCAGTTTTATTTAATATATATATTTTTGTGCCGGAAGCAATGGCAATTTCTTTCCCGGGATTTGAAGTTAGATTTCCTATATCTATGGCCTTCACAGCTGAATCTGTAGCATAACTCCAAACCAAACCTCCGGTAGAATTTAGAACATATACGTTTTTATCTTCCGAACCTGCGATAACATATTTTTTTCCATAACCAATATCTGCTATTTTTACTGAAGTTACCGTGTTATTGGTCTCATATTCCCAAATCTTGCTACCATTAGAAGACAAAAGATATACTTTTTTATCTTGTGCTCCAAACGCAATTTCATTTCCCTCATTTGAAGTAACATTACCTACGTCCGTAGAATATATGTTGTTTATAGTACTTATATTATAAGTCCATATAATTTCTCCATTACTTCCATTTATAACAAACAAACTCGGTATCTCTTCTTCTGTTCCACTTCTCCCAGCAATTATTTCATTGCTTTCGTCTCCAACTACATTGCCCATAGATAAACCAAGCAAATGCCCTACCGTAACTCCATTCTTGATTACTATATTTTTGATGTAAATAGTAGTAATTTTACCAGTCAAATTCATGCTGATATTCTGCACTGTCGCATTTTTTGGAATTGATAAATAAAATGTTTTGTTTCCGCCATATTCTGGGAAATCAAATTCTGCGGAAGAAATAAACGAAGTAGAATCATTAAAGTTTGTCAAAATGTATCTGAAAGAAATGTTGCTCAAATCTAGAATGCTTCCTTTTTGAACTCCCAAAAATCCTCCTGTAATATGAACATTTATAAATAGTGATGATAAAATCAAGGTAAGACATGCGGCAAAAATAGAAGTAATTACTTTCTTTTCCATAATTATCTTGCATTATTAAAAATACAAGATAGCTTCTTAATGTGTACCGGATTTATGTTTTTTATTAAGTTTTATTATTGTCTTGCCTCTCTATATTTCTTCCAACATTAATTGTATTTCTTAATTCACTAACAGAATCTCTTAGTTCTCTTATGCTTTTTGTAAGGATCAGTTCTTCATCATCAAATTTTTTTGTAATTTTCCTAATCTGTCTGAATTCAAATTCTAGGATAGCCAGATAAACAATAATAACAAGAGATAACAAAAGCAGCAATTCCGTAATAGGTATGTTTATTCCAAATAAATATACATATCCTGTTATTCCTTCCATCATTTATTTTGTTTTTTAATAATATAAAATCTTTTTACACTCACATAAAGGAGAATTATGGCGAAGAATATTGTTAAATAACCCAATAAATTTCCATAATTTGCTGTCGTACCGACAATATAGAAATTTCCCGTTCCCGTCGCCAAAATTGCTAAATCGGATCTCAATCTGCTCTCCGCCAAATACGTTCCAGTCGGGGCTCCAATTGGAACTCTAAATCTTTCGGAAATACTCGTTTTATCTATTGGATCTAATTTCCCCAAATCCTGTATATTTGAATAAACCAGATTCTTTTCTGGAGTGTACACTTCAGTTTCCAGATAAGGATTATTTATTTCTTCTCCTCCATGAATAACTAAAATATCCAAAGTTACCGTCGAGTTCAAACTATATCTTTCCTTGTCAGGAGTAATTATTATTTTGGGATAACTTTGTTTATATCTAATATTTATTTCTTTCAAAGCTTTCGCTGGAAATTTATTTATTAATATGGTTGTCAGACCTTCTCCACCAGTATAGGATAAACTATTTCCCAAACCATCTTTAACGGAAAGAATATTGTCTCTGGAAATTGGCAAGTTTATGGCAACATTTTCATAGTCTTCCATTGCAAGGCTCCTCAAGAATATTGACATTTTTAATTCAACCATCTTGTATTCCAATTTCTTTATCACTTCAACGTCTCTGTCCGTTTCCAAAACGGGCGGAGTTAAAATTCTAATATCATAATTTCTTGTTTCTAGAGGTGCCAGTTTCGTTTTCCAAACCATCACGGTAGTTCCGTTTTCTTTTTTAAAAATAACCTTTTCATCTATCCTCTCTCCTTTTTTATTTAAATAAGAAACAAATCCATCAGTAGTATCTTCAAAAACGTCTATCTTAAATTCAGATTCTACCCATCTTTGATTTGGATTATAAACATCAAACTCTTTAACCCAAGCAACCGGATTTCCCACGGTTATTGTCCTTGCTGTCAGGAAATCTGTTTGTTTTATTATTGGCTCTATCATCGGACTTGGAACCGTGACTCTAACAACTCCATAAACTGTAGAAAAGACCCTTTTACCAAGAGCAGGGTCAAAACCTGCCAGTTCCATAGGTATTTCATATAAACCCGATTGGGTTATATTTATCTGATATAATATTTTAACTGCAGCACCACTGCTTAAAGTCCACCCGCTTTTATCACCGTTTGTATACTCACAGGCATGGACCTTGGTTCCATCAGATAAAGTAATGGTTCCCTTATCGGTTACGTTATAATCTTCGCTAACCCCGCAACTCCAGGTTGAACCGTCTGTTGAATTGCAAAAAGTTACAGATGCTCTGGAACAAGCAAAGTCGGTTCCCAAAGGAACATAATCAACAAATTTAATTCCTGTAATTTCGCTTCCAAAAACCTGAGCAACCAAACTTCCATTCACTAAAGTCGGATTTGCCGGATCCGGAACCCACAAATCTTTATAACCAATCAATTGTCTTCCTGAAGTAGACATTGTTTGAGCTGGTAAATCTTCTGTTTCCGGGGTTCCACTTTGAGTTGTTATAGTTGAATTTCCAGTAAAATTAAAAATATCTCCCAATTGTAAATTTGATGGCGAAGATACTTCATAAAATAGTTTTATTTTTTCTCCATTTTCTAAATATTTACCAATATTTGTTAAACTCAGGTCGGGTATTGTAACATTAACTAATCCATTGTTATCTCCACTTGGATCTGTAACGGTAACAGTTACTCCATTTGTCGTCCCCGTTCCAGTTTTCAAAGTTTGATAAGAACTGCTCGAGGTATTATACCATGAAACAATTATTGATGTCTCATCTATATCAAAAGGAGATCTCTGAGATCCGCTGGTTGTATTTCTGGGAACAACACTCAAAATAACAATTTTCTTTCCCGGAGCATTGTCATCTCCTTGATAAATAACTTTGTCTGTTATGTTAAAAGTTGTTGCCGACTCAATAGCCAGATAACCTCCAGTAGTTTTTGTTGGAACCATATCAATTTTGTATAAAGTTGGTAAATCTAAAGTGGTATTTATATAAGAAACATAATTATCTGGATTCGTATCGTTCCAGATTATATGCCAGTTAAAAGAAGAAGCTACATAAGGCTTTGTTCCAGTTATATGAACTCTGCTCGTATCATTAGAATAAGTTGGGTCTGTTGTATATAATCTTCCATAATCTGCCGTAAAGTTTGATGGGCTAAAGGTTCCCTCCTGCAGTTTATTTGTTACATCCCCTGTTGATGCGCTTACATTGTAAATTGCCCAGCTTGAAATGTTATAGGTCAAAACATTTCCATTAACTTCTGTAGAATTCTTTGCCAAAATAGTTATAAAGCCTCTAATATCCCATGCTCCTCCTCCGCTCGTTTCAGCCATATCAATTCCCTGCCTGACGGGTCCTCTCGCATATTTATACGCTATTGTTAAACCAGTCAAAGTTGAGGTTTGGGAATAAGAACTTTTTACACCCTTATCGGATGAAGCAGAATCTAAATTTATACTAGTAGTGCCCTCAGCAAAGTTATCTGTTTCAATAATATTCGCGTAAATAGTAAAGGTTTGTGTTCCTCCCGCATTTATATCGCCGCTCCAAGTTATTTTGTCATAATAACCATCTGCGCCATCATTTGAAGATCTAGAACCTGAAGAGGTATAAGTAATATTTACGGCATCTGCATCACCATTAGTATCTGTATCAAATTGGATTACGATCTCTACATTTGTCAAATTTTTGGATGTTGAAGGATTGTGTGCTGTTATTACAAAAGTCATATTATTTGTTGAGCCTCCAGAACCAATATTATCGTGATCGTATAAATCATGACCTCCCTGTTCATTTGAATAAGAAGTAACATTAAATTCTATTGCTGGGGCTTTATTTGCATTTGTAATCTTATAATAATTCTGATCATCTCCAAAAACGGAGTCGTTGACATAAAGTTTTGTTTTAGCCCAGATGGCAGAAGAAGAAGAAACAGTCGCTTTGTAAACTTCTTTTGAATTCAAATTTGTATCCGTCGTTCCCGAAAGATTTATCCTAACTGTCTGCAAAGTATCATTGGTGTTTGGCAGGGCAACTTCCAAGAAACCAAATCTGCATGGATTTGAATTATCGCTGCATTCTGGATAGGTTTCTGAAGAAAGAGAACCATCTGTATTATAATCCGCATAAACCTGCTCTGTCTGATAAGCAACCGGACCGACATAGGCAAAAATAGGAGCAACTAAAACTAATCCAAAAATTATGGCCAAGAAAAAAAGCACCTTCATAATATTTCTTTACATTATATTTAATATATTAATAAATAACCATGCTGTTGTATTTTTATAGATAAAAAATAAATATAAGGGTAATACTAAGTAATATATATATATTTAAAGATTGCAACTTGTTAAAATATGTGCGGAATATTTGGATATGTTGGAAATAATAACGCTGTTCCGATATTAAAAAAAGGTTTGAAAAAACTGAATTATAGAGGTTATGATTCTTGGGGTTTTGGTTTAAAAATAAGGGATAAAATTAAAATTATAAAGGATGTTGGAGATTTTGAAAGACTGGAAGAAACACCCGAAATTGATTCAAATTTGGGCATATCTCATACCCGATGGGCTACAATGGGAGAAATATCAAAAAACAATGCTCATCCGCATACAAACGAAGATAACGGGATTTGTGTCGTGCATAATGGAATAATAGAAAACTTTCGAGAATTAAAAGAAGAATTGCTGAATAAAAGTCATAAATTCAAATCAGAAACAGATACTGAAATAATCTGTCACTTGATTGAGGAATATTCTGAATATGAATTTCCAGAAGCAGTAAGAAGAGCATTCTTAAAATTAAAGGGTAGAAATGCCGTTGTTGCTTTGCATAAAGATTTTAATGGGTTGGTTGGTGTAAAAAACGGTTCTCCTCTGGTTGTAGGAATAAAAAACAATTCCGGCAAAGAAGAATATTTCATTGCCTCCGACCATAGAGCCTTTATAGAAGAAACCAACAAGGTTATTTTTTTAAATGATAATGAGTTGGCGGTTTTGGAACAAAATGAATGAAGAAAGGTATAAAGGTAAATTAAAATGACAATAAAAATTTTCGATGTTGAAACCGGAAAAGAAAAAAACAAAAAAATAGAAGAAATTGAATTTAAAGAAAAAGAGGAAGATTTAAAAGAAGAACATTACATGCTGAAAGAAATTCTAGAACAGCCAGAAACAATAAAAAAAGCTGCGGAGCAGAATGAACAAAAATTGCTTGAGACGGCAATGGAAATATTAAGGGCAAAAAATGTTATTTTCACTGCCTGCGGAACTGCAAGATACGCGGCAATTGTAGGCCGATATTTATTTTCCAGAATTGCAAAAAAGTTTTCTGAAGTTATAATGGCTCATGAATTTCAATATTTTATTGACTCTGTAGATAAAGATACTTTGATAATTGCAGTTTCGCAGTCCGGTGAAACAGCAGATGTTCTCGAAGGCGTTAAAAAAGCAAAGGAGAATGGAGCAAAAATTGTCGCAATAACCAATGTTGAAAATTCTTCTCTTGCGAGGATGTCGGACTTTGTGTTTTATCTAAATTGCGGACCAGAAATTGCTGTCGCATCAACAAAGGCATTTACTGGACAACTGGTTATTTTATATCTTCTCGCCTTTGCTACAATAAATAAAATTCAGGCTTGTAAAATCAAGTTGAAAAATCTTGCAAAAAAAGTCGAAGAAACAATAATTAAAAATGAGGAAACCTTAAAAAAACTTGCAGTTAAATTGAAAGATAGAGGAGATTTCTATTATATTGCGAGAGGAATTGATTTTGCAATTGCCTCTGAGGGGGCTCTAAAATTAAAGGAAACGAGTTATATTCATGCTGAAGGAATGCCTGCGGGAGAATTAAAACACGGGACTCTGTCTCTGATAGAAGACGGAACTCCCGTTGTTGTTATCTGTCCAAAAGATTACACTTATGAAGAAACATTAAATAATGCTCAAGAAACAAAAGTAAGGGGCGCTTTCCTCATTGGAGTATCCGATGAAGAAAATGAACTTTTTGATTCCTGGCTGAGAATTCCAGAGACGGAGGAAATTTTTTATCCTTTGCTAACTGTTATTCCTCTGCAATTGCTTGCCTATTACATAAGTGTTGCAAGAGGAAATAATCCGGATAAGCCAAGAAATCTGGCAAAATCGGTTACAGTGAAATGAATCTTCCAATGGAGAGCAGAGTTTTGAGATGTGCGGATAAATAAAAAAATAATATTATGGAAATAGACGAGAGCATTTTTCGGGCCTATGACATAAGAGGCATTTATCCGATACAAATAAATGAAGAACTCTCATACAAACTTGGAAGAAGTTTTGCAACATTTAATAAAGGCAAAATAGTTGTTGGAAGGGATGGCAGGATAGGAGGAGAAGTTTTAAAAGAAAATTTAATCAAGGGCCTAACTGAAAGCGGAGCAGAAGTAATTGATATAGGAATTGTTCCCACTCCCCTGATAATATTCTCAATTAAGTATTATAATTTTGATGGAGGAATTTGCATAACTGCCAGCCACAATCCAAAAGAATATCAGGGTTTCCTGTTTTACAACAGAGATGGAGAAGGAATTGGTTTGGAAAACGGTTTGGAGGAAATTAAAGAAGTTGTCCGTTCCGAAAAGTTTACAGAAGGCAAAGGCATTATTCTTAGAAAAAACATTCTACAAGATTATATTAATTTTATATCAGACAGGATAAACATTAAAAATGCAAAAATGAAAGCGGTTATTGACTGCGGAAACGGTGTTGCTTCCGTTGTTTTGCCAAAACTTCTGAACAGATTTGGAATAGAATATATTCCATTATTTTGTTCTTTAGATGGAAATTTTCCAAACAGGGACCCTGAACCAAGAAGAGATAATTTAAAAACTCTGCAAGAAAAAGTGGTTGAACTAAAAGCAGATTGCGGATTCGCTTATGATGGAGATGCCGACAGGGTTGTTGGGGTGGATGAAAAAGGAAAGGTTCTCACTCCGAATCAGTTTTTTTGCGTATTAATCAAAAGTTATTTAGAAAACAAAAAAGAAAAAGTTGTGCACGATTCTTTAAGTTCTCTCACAATAGATGAACTGGTTAAATATTACAAAGGATTTCCAATTGGGTGCAGAGTGGGGCATGTTTTTATTCAAAAAAAAGTTCTAGAAGAAAATGCAGCAATAGGAGGAGAGATATCCGGACATTATTTTTTCAATGAACTTTTCGGGGCAGATGATGCCTCATTTGCAACTTTAAAAGTTTTGGAATATTTGAATAAGAAAAAAATAAAATTGTCGGAAGTTTACAAAGAACTTCCCAATTATTATTTTGATTCTATAAGAGTCAAGACAAAAGAAGAAGAGAAATTTAAATTCATAGAAAACCTGAAAACAGAGTTCAAAGAAAAAAATTATGAAATTGATTGTTCTGATGGCGTCAAAATAATTTTTGATAATTCCTGGATTTTGTTAAGAGCCTCCAATACAGAGCCAAAAATTTCCATAGCATACGAATCAAAAACAGAAGAGGGATTTGAAAAACTAAAAAAGTTTGTCAATGAACTTGTAAAAAAAATTCCAAAATAATATGCAGGCGGTGATACTGGCAGCTGGAAAAGGAACAAGAATGTTGCCTTTAACAGAGACCAAACCAAAACCTTTGTTGAAAGTCGCTAACAAAACAATTTTAGAACATAATTTGGAACAGTTGAGAGAAATCGCAGAAGAAGTTATTATTGTTACTGGATACAAAAATGAATTAATTGAAAATTTTTTCGGAAATAGATTCAAAGACATTGAAATAAAATATGTCCGGCAAAAAGAGGCTATGGGAACGGGAGATGCTCTAAAGAGGGCATCAAATTTATTAAAAGATAAGTTTCTGGTGCTGAACGGAGATGACCTGTATTTCAGAGAGGATATAAGAAAGGTTTTGAAGCAAGAGCCTTGCATATTGCTGAAAGAAAGCGAAAATCCGGAGAATTTTGGTGTTGTGATGATTGAAAATAACGAGGTTGTTGAGATTGAAGAAAAACCCGAAAACTTCAGGGGAAATCTTGTAAATACAGGACTTTATTTTTTAAATAAGAGTGTTCTTGATCTCAAAATAGAAAAGAGCAAGAGAGGAGAGTACGAGTTAACAGATTACGTAAAGAAAATTTCCGGACTGAAGTTTGCAATTGCAGAAAACTGGTTCTCTCTGACTTATCCGTGGGACCTGCTTGATGTTAATGAATTACTTTTAAGAAATATTGAGAAAAAAATAAAAGGCAAAATTGAAAATTGTTATATTGGTGAAAACGTGCAAATAGGGGAGGGAACTGTAATAAAAAACGGAAGTTATATAGAAAGCAATGTCATTATTGGAAAAAATTGCAAAATAGGTCCAAATTGTTATATAAGGGGAAGCACTTCAATAGGAGACAATTGTCATATCGGAAATGGGAGTGAAATAAAGAATTCTATTCTCTTTGAAAATTCAAATTGTCCTCACTTAAATTACGTTGGTGATTCAATAATAGGAAGCAATTGCAATCTTGGCGCTGGAACGATTATTGCAAATTTAAGACATGATGAAAAAGAGATAAAGGTCATGGTAAAGGGAAAATTAACAAATACAAGAAGAAGAAAATTTGGAGGTATTATTGGAGACAATGTAAAAACAGGGATTGGAACTTTAATATATCCCGGGAGAAAAATAGGTTCAAATAAAACAACAAAACCTGGAGAAATCATAGAAAAAGATATTTAGAGGTCAGAAATTTTTCTCCTGAGCAGATAAATAAAATTTCTTATTCCCTGAGTTATGGTGACGCCTTGTCTGTATATCGGAGAATCTATCTGTATATTGGCATATTTCAACTTGTTTCTGCCAATTTCGTAAACGATTTCGCCTTCGATCTCATAGCGATTTGTTTTTAGATTTAATTTCTTTGCCGCCTCTCTTGAGAAGGCTTTATATCCCGATTCCGTATCTTTTATATTGGTTTTACAAATAAGATTTGTAAGCAAGGTTAACCAAAAATTTCCAAATTTTTTTATAAAAGGATATTTTTCTAAATTTCTTTCTCCTATGACCACATCATAGCCCTGATTAATTTTTCGAACAAACTTTGGTATATCTTCCGGTTTGTGCTGTAAATCATCATCCAAAGTTATAATAATATCCGCCCCTCTTTTTAAACCTTCTTTTATCCCCCTTCTTCTTGAATATCCAACTCCTTTATTTTCATTGTTGTAGAGAACGATTGCACCAAGTTTTTCTCCTATTTTGCCTACTTTTTTTGTTTTTGTGTCATCAACAACAATAACTTCATCGACATATTTTGAGGTTTTTCTTACAACTTCTTCGAGTGTTTTTTCTCCACTATAACTGGGTATTACTGCAATAATTTTTTGCATAAATAAACCAAAATAAACGCATAAATAATCTTCTTTCTTTCGCCATCCTCCGGCATGGAAATTCAAAAACTGGATTTCTTTTTTCCGTTTTCAAGTATTCTCAAACATTTTGATTAGATTCATTGATAAATTCCGCATTTTTCTAAATCAGCAAAATAAACAGAATTACGAGAAAAGCAAATTTTAATTTTATGCCCGTTAATTTGTTTTTTTCTCCGCCCATTTCCCCTTTTTTCTTCCCATTCTAAAATATTTTCTGCATTTTGAAGAGCAGAAGTAGAAGATCTGTCCCTTATTGTTTACAAACATCACTCCAGAACCTTTTTTTATGGTTTTCCCGCAAAAAGAGCATTTTATCATTTTAAGCGTAGGCAGTTTCCATTTCCGTTTCTTTCAGGTAAATAATGTCTCCCTCTTTAATTCTTCCAATTACCGCCCTTTCAAGTATTTTATCTTTCTTTTTCCCCTCCAACAATCTGCATTTAACTATGCTTATGCCTTTAGGTCCCTCTCTTTTAACAACTTTTACAACCTCTGCAGCTTCTGCCATAATCTATTGATTAAAGAAATTTAAAGTAAGTTATGGAGGATATAGACGATTTGAAAAAGAAAATTGCTGGGGAGATAGTATTATCAAATACTCCCGGCAATACAATTAAAAAATGGAGACAATTATTTAAGATTTCTCAGGCAGAATTGTCCAAAGAATTAAATATGAGTTCTTCTGTAATTTCAGATTATGAATCTGGCAGGAGAAAATCTCCAGGGACAAAAATTATAGAGAAAATTGTTAATGGACTGATAAAAATAGATTTGGAAAAGGGGGGGAAGATCATAGATGAATTTATGGCTCTATATAGAAACTCTGATTTCAAAACATTTATTTTGAAAATGAAAGATTTTGAAAAACCTGTAAAAATAAAAGAGTTTTTAAGGGAAATAAATGGAGAACCCTGCTATGAGTTTGATGATAGGAATATATACGGTTATTCTTTAATAGACAGCCAGAAAGCCATATTAAATTTTTCTCCTTTGGAATTATCCAGAGTCTCCTCTCTGATAAGCAGGCATTGCATGATATTTACAAATCTAAAGAGAGGGAGATCTCCTATGGTTGCAATAAGATTGACAAATCTCAAACCCGGATTGATCGTTTTTCATGGGATAAAAAAACCGGATGAACTCGCCCTGAGAATTGCCAAACTTGAGAAACTGCCGCTCGCAATATCCTATGTTTCCACCGTAGAAAGATTAATGGATATGCTGGAATCTCTTAATAACAAATTTTAATTATTTTAAAATCATCTGTTCCCAAGACAACAAGATAATCAATAATTTCCTTATCATCGCACTCTGAAATAGAAATATTTAAATCAAGAAGATTATTTATTTTCAGGGCATCTGCATTATCAGTCAATTCGTTTTCTTTTTCCAGAAGAGATAAACCTTCGTATATATTGCTTCTCTTGGTGTCAAACTCTGCCTGAATTGGATTAAAAACAATTACGGGAAAAAGCAGAATTATAATTGCTATCAGCGATTCCAGAGAAAATAAATAACCTCTCATAATAAATCTTATAAGAACAATTATGAAGATAGGCCTCGTTGGAAAACCAAGTTCGGGAAAATCAACTTTTTTTAAGGCTGCAACTTTGATAGATGCGAAGATAGGAAATTTTCCATTTACAACAATCAATCCAAATATCGGCTTTGGTTTTGTCAGGGTGGAGTGCCCGGAGAAATTTTTTAAAGTGAAATGCAATCCAAGGATTGGTTTCTGCATAGAAGGAAACAGATTCGTTCCGGTTGAATTAATTGATGTTGCTGGGCTTGTTCCTGAGGCTCACAAAGGAAGAGGGATGGGAAATAAATTTTTGGATGATCTAAGGCAGGCAGACTGCCTGATTCATATTGTGGATGCTTCTGGAACAACTGACAGCGAGGGAAGAGAATGTTCAGAACACAATCCCCTTGAAGATGTAAAATTTTTGGAGGATGAAATAAATTGCTGGTTTTTATCGATCCTTGAAAGAAATTGGAAGAAAATCGCAGACAAAAAGGACATTGCAAAACAATTTTCTGGATTAAAGGTATCTTTCTCGACAGTTTCCGAAACAATAAAACAATTAAATCTTAATGAGAATATCAGGGAATGGTCTGAAGAAGACAAATTAAATTTTGTAATTGGATTAAGAAAGAAGGTGCAGCCTCTTTTGATCGCCGCAAACAAAGTTGATAAAATAGAAGCGGAAAAATGGATCGAAGATTTAATTAAAATAGGGGCTGTTCCGTGTTCGGCTGATGCAGAACTTGCCCTAAAGGAAGCGGAAAAAAACAAACTAATTAAATATATTCCTGGAGATAATGATTTCAAGATAATAGGTAAAGTTACAGATAAGCAAAGAGAGGCTCTGGAGAAAATCAAAAAAATTCTGAAAAAATTTGGTTCTACCGGTGTGCAGGAAGTAATAAATAAAGCCGTTTTTGATATTCTAAAATACATCGTTGTTTTTCCGGGAGGTGTTAAGAAACTTGCCGACAAAGAGGGAAGAGTTTTGCCAGATGCTTTTTTAATGCCTCCCAATTCAACAGCATTGGATTTCGCCTACAAAATTCACGAGGACTTTGGAAAAAAGTTCATCGCCGCAATAGATGTAAAAACAAAACAGAGAATCGGAAAAGATCATAAATTGAAAAATCTCGATGTTATAGAGATCATTGCCGGAAGATAATAAATAGATATTTATGAATTTATGGTGGAGAAAAACAAGATTGGATTATATGGTTTTGCAGCTCTATTTATTATTTTAATAATTGTCACTGGTTATTCTTTGTATTCTATTTACAGCACTTCGGAGCAGATGGCTAAACATTATGGAACGGGAATATCAAAATACTGGGCAGATTCGATGAACTGGCTAAAAAATAACACTCCAGAGTGCACTGTCGTTGCAACTTATTGGGATCCCGGTTATTGGATTGCCGCCCTTTCAGAAAGAAAAACAATTTATGATGGAGGGAGTCAAAATTCCCTGAGGCGAACTCCTGTTAAGGATTTAAACGGTCTGGACTGCATTGCAGATAGAGGCGGTTATATAAAGGAGGAAAATGGGGTGCAGTATTGCATAACAAGTAGAATGCAGGATATGGCTGGAGTATTATACACTTCAAATGAAACAAAAGCGGCGAAGATTTTAGAAACATATCTCGGAAATTGTTCAGAATTGTATGAACTGGCTTCAAGCGATTTGATAGGAAAATCTCATTGGTGGAGTTATTTTTCAAATTGGGACCCAGAAAAGGGAAAGGGGCAGGCTTATAGTTATATTAC
Source organism: Candidatus Aenigmatarchaeota archaeon (assembly GCA_021163805.1). GTDB lineage: Archaea > Aenigmatarchaeota > Aenigmatarchaeia > QMZS01 > QMZS01 > QMZS01. The sequence goes on from JAGGTL010000062.1 coordinate 13,580, forward strand.
GGTAAAATTGCAGGGTCAAAAGAAACTCTTACTGGAAAACGGCACCGCATTGATTTATGGACCATTTATTTTGAAAATAATCCGGGAAAATGATACCCAAAAAATTGAGCCGCTTCTCCTGCAGGAAGGAAGATACTATAAAATTAAAAATCTCGTGCTTCCGCAGAACAATACCCCCCTGAAATTATATTATCCGAACGCTTCCGTCCCAGGAACACTTTGGGTTGATCCAAGTTTTCAAATAGTAATTTATATGCCTCCGCAGATAGAAAATTCGATGTTCACAAGAATGTTTTTCTATAACGGGGAAGGCCTGAAATATTTTGAGCCCGCCTACATAACTCCAGAAGTAAAATTATTCAAATTCAAGGTTGAGAAATTTAGAAAAGATTTAAGGGAAGGAAAGATTTAACAAAAATTTACATTCAAGTATTTTCCTTGCTGTTTCAAACAGAAGTTTCATTTACCAATAGTCTTCCTGATTTTCCCTATGCACTCAGGATTGGAAAGAGTGCTTAAATCACCGAGTTCTTCTCCGGTAAACAATCTCTTCAAAATTCTTCTCATTATTTTTCCGGATCTGGTCTTTGGCAACTCCATAACAAAATAAATCTCAGAAGGTCTTGCAATTTTTGAAATTTCTTTTTCAACTCTTTTCACTATTTCTTTTTTCATCTTTTCATTTGGTTTTCCAGATTTTAAAACGACAAAGGCTACTGGAACTTCTCCTTTTATTTCGTGCGGAACTCCAATAACAGCGCACTCGTCAATTCTTTTATCTAAATCTATAATATTCTCCAACTCGCCCGTTGATATTCTGTGTCCCGCAACTTTAATTACATCATCTGCCCTTCCAACAATTCTTATTAATCCATTTCTATCTCTATATGCCAGATCACTTGTAAAATAAATTTTGTTTCCATATTTACTCCAATAAGTATCAACATATTTTTTGTGGTTGTTGTAAACTCCTCTCAACATCCCGGGACTGAAAGGAGGCAGTATTACCAAATTTCCCTCTTTGTTTGCCGGAAGAGATTTTCCTTTATCGTCCAGAATGTCCGTTTTTATCCCCGGAAATGGAACTCCGGTAAAAGTTGGTTTGAAGGGGCCGATTCCCGGCAGAGAGGTTATCAAAATTCCTCCGGTTTCGGTTTGCCACCAGGTATCCAGAATTGGACACCTTTCTTTTCCGACTTCCCTATAAAACCAATGCCAAGCTTCTTCGTCAATTGGTTCTCCTACAGAGGCGATAATTTGCAGGGTGTTTAATTTCTCCTTGAGTTTTTTAATTTCTTTTTCAAACATTCTTATTGCGGTGGGAGCGGTATAAAAAGTTGTTACTCCATATTTTTCAATAATCCGGGCCCATCTGTCTGGAGTGGGAAAATCCGGAGCGCCTTCATACAGGACATAGGTGGTGCCGTTTAATAAAGGGCCATAACATGAATAAGTATGGCCGGTGATCCAACCCAAATCGGCAGTGCTCCAGAATATATCGTCATCAAAAAGATCAAATATATATTTTGCAGTCCAACAGGCCTGGACCGTATAACCTCCGCAGGTATGAACTATTCCCTTTGGCTTCCCCGTAGAACCAGAAGTAAATAAAATAAATAATTTATCCTCTGAATTCATTTGTTCCGGTTTGCAATAATCTGATTGCCCTTCGATTAAATCATCAAAAAAATAATCTCTGCCTTTGACAAGTTTTATTTTGTTGTTCGCTCTTTTTGCAATAATTACTTTTTTAATATTTGTTCCTTTAATTCCCTCATCGGCGCTTTCTTTTAGATTAATTATTTTTCCCCTTCTATAATATCCATCGGCGGTAATTAAAACCTTGGCTTCGGTTTCCTGCAATCTTATTTTCAAAGCGTTTGGGGAAAAAGCAGAAAACACCACGGAATGAACTGCCCCTATTCTTGCGCAGGCCAGCATCGAAATTATCGTCTCGGGAATCATCGGCATATATATCCCGACAACATCTCCTTTTTTAACTCCCAATTTCTTCAAAGCGTTTGCGAATTTATTTACAAGTCTGTACAAATCATAATAGGTTAGTTTTATTTCCCTTTCTTCAACGGACTCGGGTTCAAAAATCAAAGCGACTTTATTTCTTCTTTTCTCAAGATTTCTATCGAGGCAATTATAACAAATATTTATTTTCCCTCCGACAAACCATTTAAAATAGGGAGGCTTGTGAACAAAGACCTTATTCCATTTTTTAAACCAATGCAACTCTTTTGCGAGTTTATCCCAGAATCTTATTGGATTTTTGTTTGCTTCTTTATAAATGGAATTGCTGTTTATCCATGCTCTTTTTTTAAATTCTTTGTCAGGAAAATAAGAAGTTCCCTTTTTTATTATTCCCATTATTAATTTAATTCTTTTAAATATAATTTTAAAATATAAAATTAAAATATAAAATATAAAAAGAAAAAAATCAAATGTTTAGAGTTCTTTTATTTTTTCGGATATGAACTCTTTCAGTTCTTCGTTGTCTGCGGGTATTGCTATGGATTTTTTGTATCTCTTGCTTCCGTCTGGAGCAAAGAATCCCCTTGCAATTTGCAGGAATTCATTTTCTCCGTCATCTCCCTTCGCCAGTTTTCTCGCTATTTCTATAAAGTTGTTGTTTCCGAATTTTATTTCTTCACTTTTCAGCGTTTCAAATTCAACCATTTGTTTTCACTTAATTAATTTGTTTTTAAACTTTAATAAAGGTTGTTGACTTATTCGATATTTCCTTCTATCTTCGCTTGATTTAAATTTCTCTGATTATAGGTTATTTTTGTTCTGAAAGAGGAAATCATTATTTTGGAATTTTGGCAGAAATTTTAAAATAAATATAAAAATCTTTCTATAAAAAACAATTTTTAAAAATAAAAGAATTTTAAAAAATTAAAAGAAAACAAAAAAAGCCTTTAAAAAGGCTTATATCGGGACAGAATTACTCCGTCTGATTTCCTTCGGTGAGAGGAGCCAGAGTTGGGCTTGTCGTACCAGTTACCTTGACTGCTGTTCCCGTTAATTTTGGTGCATATTCGTCGTAGTCATATTTCTGCAATACACTGCAAGCTGCCTGAGTGTTTTCTGCTTCCCAACCTGCAACAATTAAAGCAACTTTTCCGGTTGTGAAAGCGTCATTGACAAGTTTTATCACTGCGGCATTTTCTGGAATTGTTGATGCCTCTCCGTAACTTGGATAACTCAATCCAAGAGCCTGCGCAGTTAATCTGTTAACTGCCGGACCTCCAACCAAAATCAAATTCTTCTCAGTCTTCGCAGTTTCAATTTCCGGATCTGTATCCAATCTTGCAATGTTGTCC
>JAGGTL010000012.1 GCA_021163805.1 Candidatus Aenigmatarchaeota archaeon
GTAAATCCCAATAATACCATTTTTTAATCTTTTTTTTATTTAAATCAAAAACTAAATTTTGTCTTGCTTCTAATTTAAAGGTATTCTTATAAATAGAATAAGGAGCAGGGATAAAACCTAAAGCAAAGTATAACTGAACGGCTTCTTTATATATATTTTCTTTCTTGTTTATTTTTTTTGCTGCAATTATTGCCTTTATCTCAGAAGCAAAAATAAATCTCTCTCCATCATAGTAATAATAGAATGGTTTCTGTCCCATTCTATCTCTTGAGCAAAATAAAATTTTCTTTTGAAGATCATAAATGCAAAAAGCCCACATTCCGTTAAATTTTTTTACACAATCAAAACCCCATTCCAAATAGGAAGCCAAAATAACCTCTGTGTCTGTGTTTGATTTGAATTTATATCCTTTCTTCTCCAATTTTTCTCTTAGCTCTAAAAAGTTATACACCTCTCCGTTGTAAGTTATTATTGCTTTCCTCCCTTTGTGTTCATATTCCATTGGCTGTTTTCCTCTTTCTGTTAAATCTATTATTGCCAATCTCCTGTGTCCTAAGGAAATTAAATTATCCGTGTATGTTCCGAGGCCGTCTGGACCTCTATGCTTCAAAGAGTTATTCATTTTTTTGATTAAATTCGGATCATTCCAGTTGAAGCCTGCTATGCCGCACATAATTATTTCATATGTTCATAAATTTCCAAATATTTTTTTGTATTCTTTTTGAGATTGAACATTTTTCTCACTTTTTTGTAAGCGTTGTTTATGAGATACTCTTTTAATTTTTTGTTTTCTAACAAATAATTTATTTTTTTTGTCATCTCTTTATAATCCTTTATTCTAACCAACAACCCATCTTTTCCGTTCTCAAGAATTTCTTTATTTTCAGGTATTCCTGTAGTAACAATAGGGCATTTATAAAACATAGATTCTATAATTGCATTTGATTGACTTTCATACAAAGTCGGTAAAAAGAATATATCTGCTTGCAATAATAAATTTGGTATATCTGTTCTTAAACCAAGAAATTTTATATAACTTCTTAAATTCATTTTTTTTACATATTTTTCTATTTTTCGTTTTTCTTTACCTTCACCAACAAAAAGAAAAAAGAAATCATTTCTATATTTGAGCAGTTCTTTTGCAGTTTTTACTGCGGTTATGTAATCTTTTCCCGGTCTAAAATTTGCAACAACCAAAATTATTTTTTTGTTTTTGTAAAGATTTGTTTTGTTTTTTATTTTTTCATATATAAAACTGTTATAAATTACTTTTATTTTGTTCGGGTTGTATTTTAAGCGAGTTATCAAATATTTCTTGAAAGTGTAGGAATTTGTTAAAATAAAATCGCTTTGAAACTCAAGCAGTCTTTCCAGAACCGATAATAAAAAATGTTTGAATGTTTTTTCTTTACCTCTCATTGAGCATATTAACTTATAATTTCTGAATAAGTTACATATCTTGCAAAAAATATTTGCATGGGGTAAAAAAGAATGAACCATATCTGGATTAAATTTATCCAAAATATTCAAAAAATTTTTTATACTGCTAAAACTCCTTCTCAAAATTATGACATCATAATTTTCCTTTTTTAATTCTCTACTGTAATAACCCTCAACAAAAGTACATATTTTAACTTTGTAATTTTTTGGTAAATTTTTAATTAAATAATAAAATTGCTTTTCTGTTCCGCTTCTTGTAAGGCCTGTAATTACATACAGTATTTTCGGCATAATCTACTTAATAAATTTTTCATTAATTTTGAAGCGAAATTTAAATTACCTCTAAAATTTATAATTGAAATTTACCGAAATTTGAGAAAGAAATTATTAGATAATTTACTGTTCGTTCGTATAGTTATTTAGCATAATTATTTCATTCTGTTAAATAGTTTTGCATATTGCTCAATCTTTTTATCCCAAGAAAAATTTTCTTTAACATATTTCCTCGCGTTTTCTCCCAATTTTTTCCGCAATTTTTTGTTTTCCAATAAAATTTCAAATCCTTTTCTAAATTCTTTTGGCGAAGACTCTTTCAATAAAATTCCTGTCTTGTTATTAAAAATTACTTCGTTAGCTCCTTCGGCAGGGGTTGCAACAATTGCTTTTCCTAAGTACATTGCTTCTAAGAGAGAACAAGACAAACCACCTCCAGAAATCGTTGAATGGACGAAAATATCGCATGATTTCATTATAGATAAAGCTTTCTTTCTGCTCACTTCTCCAAAAAATTTGATATTCTGATTTTTATATTTTGATTCATAATCCTTTTTTTCAGGACCAGAACCTACAACAAAAAAAATACTTCTACTTTTTAATTCTTCGGGTAATTGCAGGAAACCGTTTAAGGCATTGTGCAAACCTTTCCAGTAAATTAATCTTCCAACAAAACAGATTTTTATTTTATTTCTGTAATTTTTTAAAATAAAATTGTCTGGGTTTATTTTTTTCATTTCTTCCATTTCCAAGCCTCTCCTGATAATAAATATTTTCCTGCTTCTGAATTTTTTCACGAATTTATATACCGCATCAGAAATTGCAACGCAACAATCGGCTTTACTTAAAATTAGCTTGCCAATAGTCAAATCGTAAATCTTCGCTATTCTATCTTTAAACCAGTTTCCGGTCTTTAAAAAATCACTCCCTTGCTCAACATGAATATGTTTTGTTTTGGTTAGTTTTGCAAATAGAAAACAGAAAAAACTTGAAAAGAAGAATCTTGTTCTTGACATTACAAAATCAGGTTTTTCTTTAATGGCAATTTTAAATAATTTCCAGAATTTTAATTTCCAAACTTTTGGGAAGGGATTTCCCATCAATTCTATAGCTGGATATCTTATAACTTTTAGATTATTTTTTATTTTTTCTATTTCTTTGGTTTTTGGAATATTTGGTGTGAATATTACAATGTTATAATTCTTCTCGCTCAAATGTCTTGCAAATTCATAAACATGTGTTTCACCACCACCAACATGGGGAAGAAAAAAATAAGCGAAAATTAATAAGGTTTTCTTCATAAATAAAAACACTCCTTTCTTTATTCTAATGGAAATTAATTTATAAAAATTATGAAAACTGTTGTGGCAAGCGGATATTTTGATCCTTTGCATATTGGGCATATAAGATATTTGAGAGAGGCGAAAAAACTTGGGGATAAATTGATTGTAATTCTAAATAATGA
>JAGGTL010000060.1 GCA_021163805.1 Candidatus Aenigmatarchaeota archaeon
AAAATTCCAGAAATGGCACCGGCAATAAATGAAAATCCAATTGCAAATAAAATTAATTCCAGCGATACTTTAGCTTCAAGAAAACCATAGCCAGCAACCGAAGCAAATTGGGTCACAGCTAAAGCGAGAGCAATGCCCAAAATACAGCCAATAATTCCTCCAACCAAACCAATAAAACCGGACTCAAATAAGAAGATTATTAAAATATCTCTATCTTTTGCGCCAATAGCTTTCATTATTCCTATATCACGGGTTCTTTCCAAAACTGATGTGTACATAGTGTTCATTATTCCAACACCTCCAACAAGTAATGAGATTGCTGCTATGCCTATTAAAACTATGCTAACAATTCCCAAAATTGTATTAAAACTTTTTATCAGGTCTTCTGTTGTTTCAACAGCAAAATCTTCTTCCCCGTCTTTTAAACCCCGTTCTCTACGCAAAGCTTTTTTGATATCCTCTGCAACTTTGCTTGGTTTTTCGCCGTTTTTAACTTTGGCAATAATTATGCGATATTCCTTTTTGAGATTAAAAATTTCTCTTGCAACTTCCAAAGGTATTACAACTGTTGAATCGTCCATTCTATTTCCTATTTTTTCAAGAATGCCAACAACCTTAAATTCCTTTCCATTTATCTTTAATTTATCTCTGACATGCACTTCTTTGCTAAAAAGATTTCCTCTTGCAACCTCATAACCAACAATAATTTTATATTTATCTCCCTGCCTCAAATCCCTGCCTTCCAGTATCTTAAATGATTGACTATCTTCTAAAATTTCCCTTAAATTCTCGTCTAGAGGAATTCCTGTAACAAAAGATGTTTTTTCTTCATCTCTGAAATTTACAACGGCATTTGATATAATCATTCCCGCCGCATACTTTACACCTTTAACTTTTCTTATAGTTTCTAAATCTTTTTCTGTCAGTTTAGATGTTGTAAAAGCTGCTTGAGAACCAAAAACAGATGTTCCGGGAACTATTGTTATTTTATCTGTACCCAGTTCTTCAAATTGTTTGGCAATGGCTTCTTGCATCCCTTGACCCAAAGATACCAATCCTACAACCGCAGAAATTCCAATAAAAATTCCAATTATTGTAAGCCAGCTTCTCAATTTTCTATGTGATAATCCTTTAAAAGAGAAGATTATTAAATCAAAAATCATTTTTTCTTTCTAAATTTAAAGTATATTATTATAATAATAATTATTATCACGACAATATAGATCATATAATTTTCCGAAACGAAATTGTATTTTTTTAATTCTTTCTCGCTATATATCCTCAAGTTAACTATTTTCTCTTCATTATATGCCACATTGTTATTATCTCTATACTTTAGAGTAAATTTTAATGGAATTTCTTTGGCATTGGAATTGATATAGAGTTTAAAGTCTATTGTATTATAGTCATCCGGCTCAAGATTGCCTATGTAAATTGTAGAAGGGGATAAGAGCTCATAGTTATCGTTTTCTTCTAAACTAACTGTAAGGAATTTAATTTTTGTCAATCCTTTATTAATAACATCTAATGTTATTTCTCCTTGTTGATTTGCAGTTAGCAAAGTTGATTTATCTAAATTAATAATAATATCTGGTTTACTGCTTACTGTTATAGTTATATAATTTGTTTTTTCATACTTTTGACCTACACTGTCATAATAGGATATTTCTAGAGGAATTTTGTAAGGTTCGCTATCAGCATCCGGTAAAACAAGCAAATTAAATTCCACTGTTTTTTCTTCTCCACTTTCCATGTGATAGATTCTTTTTTCCTCTGTCTGATTCAATGGAGCAAAAGGAACATTGGAAAGATCCAATTTTAAATTTATATCTCTCAGATAGGAATCGGCCTCATTTTTTATAGCGATTTTCAAGCCAGTTGCTTTTCCAGGTATCGCAGAGCCACTTTCAAAATTTTTTATAGCCAGATTAGCATCTAAGGTATGAATGGTGATTGTTATTTTCTTTTCTATCCAGGTGTTACCGTCTGTTGAATAACGCAATTTTAGTTCATTATCTCCCTCCACAGCATCACCTGCAACCCTTATTTTGTAATCTATAAGTGCATTTTTAGATGGTTCCAGTACACCAATATTTCGAGTTGCATTCTCACTCTCATCCAGATAAAACGGATAATTTGGTTCTAAAACGACAATTAAGTTGTTTGCATTAGCAGTGCCAACATTTTCCACATTTAAATACAAATGCAGATATTTTCCCGGTTGTGCCGGAGATGGTTCATATTTCAAGGTCGATATTGAAATTAAAGCATAGCTGTCTGCATATGCGGGCATCAATAGTGAACAAATGATGACCAAACTTAATAGTTTTATTCTCATAATTAACTTAATCTAATTTATTTAGGTCTCTTTCTCTATTTTTCCATCTCTAATATGAACAACTCTATCTGCATAAGAAGTCAAAGAAATATCATGGGTAACAACAATAATTGTTTTTCCTTCTTCATTAATTTCTTTTAAATTATTCATTATCTTTTTGCCCGTTTTTGAATCTAAATTACCCGTAGGTTCATCAGCAAGTATAATCTCAGGGTTTGTGACAAGAGCTCTTGCTATGGCTACACGCTGCTGCTCACCCCCACTTAATTCAGTTGGTTTATGATTTTCTTTTCCCTTCAGGCCAACAAGTTCTATGTATTTTTTTGCTCTTTTTATTCTTTCACTTAGGGGAATATTTTGGAAAATCAAAGGCAAGGAGACATTTTCTAAAATATTTAATGTACGAATTAAATTAAAAGTTTGAAAAACGAATCCAATCGTCTTATTTCTTATTTCTGCCAATTTGTCTGAGGAAAATTTTGATACCTCCCTTCCTTTCAGAATTACTTTTCCTTTTGTTGGCTTATCTAAACAACCAACAATATGCATTAACGTTGATTTTCCACTGCCGCTTGGACCAAGAAATAAAATAAATTCTCCCTTATTTACTTTAAAATTTACATTATTTAGAGCATATACTTCTGAATTGCCCATTTTATAGATTTTACAAACATTTTTCAATTCAATAAGCGCCATAATTGAATTAGTTAAGAATAAGAGGAATATTTAAAAATTCAAAATAAATTATAAGATGGCAACACCAAATGGACCGAGAAGAGGAAGTTTACAATTCTGGCCGAGAGTCAGAGCGAAGAGAATCTACCCCAAAATCTCTTTTTGGGTAAAAGATTCTTTGAGCGGTTTTGCTGCTTATAAAGTTGGAATGGTGCAGTATTCCGCAACGGAAACGAGGAAAAATGTAAATCAGGGAAAGAAAATTGTAAGGGCAGCAACTGTTCTCGCCATTCCTCCAATTTATCCAATTTCTCTGGTTTTTTATAAAAAACACCAAAAAATAACGGAATATTTTAACATAAAGGATACTCCTAAAGATTTCAAAAAAGACCTGAAAAGAAAAATTAATTTTAAGTTAGACGAATATGGCAAGATTCCGGACGAATTTGATGAAATCAGAATAAAAGTGGCAACTTTTCCAAGAAAAACAAAACTCAAAAAAACTCCCGAAATATTTGAATTGGGTTGCAATCTGGAATTGGAAAAAGCCAAAGAACTGCTCGGCAAAGAACTGAAAATTGAAGATTTTTTTTCTGCTGGAGAGATGGTTGACGTTACCGCAATTACAAAAGGAAAAGGAACCCAGGGGGTTATAAAAAGATTCGGTGTTAAACTGAGAAATCATAAATCAAAAAAAGGAGTAAGAAGAGTTGGTTCCATAGGAAGCGTTGTTCCCAGAAAAGTAGACTGGAGAGTTCCAATGCCGGGGCAACTTGGTTTCCAGCAAAGAACGGAATATAATAAATTAATTTTAAAGATTTCTGATAATCTAGAAGAAATAAACAAAAAACAGGGATTTAAAGGTTACGGCTTGGTAAGGACAAAGTATTTGTTGTTAGATGGTTCTGTTCCGGGACCAAGAAAAAGATTGATTATTTTGAGAAAACCGAAAAAACAGAGAAAAAACATTATGCAGATAGGTGAGATTATAAAATGAAACAGTTGTTTAGCAAAAGTTGGGTTAAAAGCAAACAGCCAAGAAAGCAGAGAAAATACAGGCATAACGCTCCCAAACACATCAGACAAAAATTTATGCACGCGAATTTAAGTAAAGAATTGAGGGAGAAATATAACAGGAGAAGTCTGCC
>JAGGTL010000008.1 GCA_021163805.1 Candidatus Aenigmatarchaeota archaeon
CAAAATGCTGTTTTGATGGTTTGTGTATTTATCAACAAAAGGAGAGAAAGTTAAAATCAAGAAAACCTCAAAACTCTTCTCTCAAAATCCACAATTTTTCCGTTCTCAACTTTAATCCCCTCTTTCTCTAATCTCTTAATTTTCTCTTTAACTCCAAGTTTATAGCCTCCAACTTTCCCATCACTTTTAACAACTTTGTAACACTTTATATTTTCCAAATCCTCATTCTCTGACAGAATCCTGCCAACTTTTCTTGGATTTAAATTCAATTTTAAACCAAGCTCTTTGTATGTTGTAATTTTGCCTTCTGGAATTTTTCTGAGTAGTTTGAAAATTTTATTATTTTCCATAATAATAGTTTGTTGTCAATCATTATTTTTTATCTCCCTTTTTTATTCTCACCTTGCGACCGCTCTTTTCCTCTTTCCAACAAAAGTTTTTATTCTATATGAAATTCCAAATCTTAAAGTTAAACAAGATAAATACATTTCTAAAAATCAAATAATCCCTTTATTTTTCAAATAAATCGAATAATCAGAAAGAATTAAATTTTCTTTATCTTCTTCTCCCAACCAGCTTTTGACACTTCTTTCAATTCTCTTTCTTTTATTTTCAATTTCTGGAGTAGTAATAAAAGAAATTGCATCACTTCCCGCTCCAGAACCGTAAGATACCAACAAAATTCTCTGATAAGGTGCTGCGATATCTAGAATCTTTGCAAGCCCCAATAATGAATTTGCAGAATAGGTATTTCCAATAGAATCAAAGACAATTCCGGGTTCAATCTGCTCTGGAGTGAAACCCAATTTCTTTCCAACAACTCTTGGAAACTTAGAATTTGGTTGATGGAAAACAACATAGTCAAAATCAATTGGTTTTAGATTTAATTTTTCCATTAAATTCTTTGCAGCATTCATAATATGTTTATAAAAGGCCGGGTCTCCAGAATATCTTCCTGCATGTTTCGGGAATTTTTCTCCCTCATTTCTCCAAAAGTCTGAAGTATCCGTTGTATAAGAAGCTGTTCCTTCAATAACGGCAATTGACTCTTTTGAGCCAATTATAAAAGCGGCGCCCCCATCTCCCGCTGTTAGTTCAAGTTCATCTCCAGGTGCTCCCTGAGCAGAATCCGCTCCAATACCGAGTCCATATCCGCCATTCGTTTTAACAAAGTTGTAAGCGTTAATTATTGCCTGCGTTCCAGCTTTGCAAGCGAATTCTATATCGGCGGCAAAACAATCCTCTGTTTTTAAAAGTCCAGCCACAATACTCGCAGTTGGTTTTACGGCGTAAATTTTACTCTCACTTCCAACCTGAATAAATCTAATTTCTTTTCCCTCTATTCCGGCATGTTTCAAAGCATTTAAACTTGAATTGCAAGCATATGTTGCTTGATCATCATATTTTCCGGGAAAACTTTTTACTCCTTTGACTTCTTTTCCCCACACTTTATTCAAAGTTGATAAATTAAGTCTGTATCGTGGTATATAAACCCCATAACCTGAAATTCCGACTTTTTCCTCTGGCAAGTTTCTTTTTATTTTTGATTCCTCTACTTCCGGTTTTGCAAAAGTTTTATCAAACTCCCAAACCACACCGTAAACATGCAAACCTAATTTTGTAATTCCCAATTTTCCAATTCTCGCAGTAACTTTATCTCCTATTTCTGCATTATCCTCATCAACCAAACCAAAAACAAGCTTATCTTCTGTCTTAATCAATGCGGTAATATAAGGAACTTTTCTGTTATATTGAAATAAATTGGAAGCAACCGAAATTTTTGTTCTTGAATAGATCTCTCCTTTTTTTCCGACATTTTCAAAATTGTTTAACCTGAAAATTTTTGGTGCAATTGTCATAACTAGTAAGAAAATTTATTATTAATGAAAAGAACTTTTCAAAAGTTTGGATTAACTTTTAGAAAAAACCTATGTTCTTTTATTTATCCGGATATCCAAATAACTCTGCCCCAGCTGGAGATTCATTTATTTTCATTTACTTTTAATAGTATTTGCAGAGTAGAATGACAATCAGTTTATATATTCGGCGACCGTTTTAAATATAAAATTTATCGACGCAAAACAGAAAAAGTAGCCGTTCCACCTGTTCCACCAATATTCAAAGTAGCTCCAATTTCCGGATTAACATTTCTTTTTCCACATCTCCCCAACAATTGATTAACAACTTCAACAACTTGAGCAACTCCCGTTGCTCCAACCGGATGACCTTTGGCTTTTAAACCTCCGCTTGTATTTACAAACACTTCTCTTCCATCAACCATATAAGGAACTGGAGCTTCTCTTTTATTTATATTTTCATAAGGCAGGAGACTTCTGATTATTTCATAACCTTTCCCTCTTTTTGCAAAACCCGCCGCTTCTAAACAGAGAATTTCATTAATCGTAAAACAATCATGAACTTCAATCAAATCTATATTCTTTGGATTTATATCCGCCTTTTTATAAGCAGATTCTGCGGCTCTTTTTGCCGAATCCAATATTAATAGATCAGGTCTCTTTGCCAGAGAGATAGACGAAGTGCTTATTTCTATATTTTCAAGTTTTACAAATTCTACTCCCAATTCTTTGGCATATTTCTCCGTTGTCAAAACCAAAGAAGCAGAACCATCGGAGATTGGAGAACAGTCAAATAATTTTAATGGCTTTGCAATATCTCCCTTGAAATCTTCCAAATTTATTTCTTTTCTGAACATCGCCTTTTCATTTAAAATTCCGTTTTTATGATTTTTTATTCCAACAGCATGTAAATCTTCTTCTGTAGCTTCTGTCTCATGCAAATATCTCGCTGCAAGCAAAGCGTAGAGACCGGGAAAAGTCGCACCATTTATAATCTCCGTATCAAAGTGAGAAGCTCCAGCTAGAATTCCGGTTGTAGTTCCAACAATTCTATCGGTCATTTTTTCAAAACCAACAACAAGAGCAATTTTATTTTCTCCTTTAAAAGAAGATAACTCAATTTCATCACTTGCAAGTTTTAAGGCAATAGAACTCGAAGCGCATGCCGCTTCTGTCCTAATAACCTTGTTTATTCCCAAAATTTCCGTAATTCTGGGAGCGATGTGATCCTGTCCCTCAAATCTTGATAAATTCATATTTCCAACATAACATGAGTTTATATCTTCAAATTCTATATTGGCATTTTTTACTGCTTCGGTAGAACTTTCAAGGACTAAATCCTCCCAGTTTTTATCCCATAATTCGCCAAATTTGGTTATTCCTGTTCCGATAATTGCAATTGCCATTAATAAATTCAGAAAAATTTAAAATTATATTTGGTACTGTGTATTTGAATTGCTTATTATTATAAAGCAAAGTTTTTATAATTATAGATATTATCTGAATATTTTTTGTATTAACAGATTATTTCTTTTTCTCTTTTTTCTTTGATTTCTTCAGTAATTTAATCAATCCAAGCCCTTCTTGTTTCATTGTCAGGTTTACCCTTATCCGTTCCTCTGAAATAGAAGAATTTGCAACCATTGCTATCACGAAATCTCCTTTTTTTATTATAATTTTTGAATCTTTGCTGGTAATTATATCCTGTTCTGGATTATAAGTCAGTTTCTCTTTTGTGATTTGTGATATGTGGACCAAAGCATCTATTGGACCTATTCTAACAAAGGGACCAAACTCTGCCACTTCAGTAACATAACCTTCAACAATTTCATTCTGAACAGGCTGAAAAAATAAACATGTATATGCAACATTAAAATAAATATAAGGCTTTTCTGGCAGAATTTCTCCCGTTTCTCCGATTTTTTTTATTTCAACCACTCCAAGAAATACCCCGTTTTCTTCTTTCAGATGTAAATCCTCCAATTTTTCTTCTAGACTCTCCTGAATATTTTTCTTTAGTTTTTGGGCTTCTACCCCGACTTTTTCCTCGATATCAAGCAAATAGAACATATTAACCAAATTTGGATTTAAATCTTTCTGTGCATTCTTTGATCTCTTCAAGAGCTTTTTCTCTATCTTCCCAACCGATAATTTCTACTTTTTTATTCTGCAGTTCTTTGTATCTGTGAAAGAAATGGGCGATCTCTTTTAATAAATGTGGAGTTAAATCCTCTTTATTTTTTATGTTATCATATCTTGGATCCTTAACTGGAACAGCAATAATTTTATAGTCTTCTTCTCCGGAATCGATCATTCTCAGCAAGGCAACGGGTCTCACCAAAACAACACACCCCTGTAAGATGGGTTCATCCGACAAAACAAGAATATCTAAAGGGTCTTCATCCTTACTCCAAGTTCTTGGGATAAAGGCATAATTTGTCGGATAAAACATTGGAGAATAAAGAACTCTGTCCAAGATGAAAATTCCTTTCTCTGGATTATATTCATATTTATTCTGGCATCTTCTGGGAATCTCAATAACTGCAAAAACTTCCTCTGGTTCTTTTCCTTCTCCAACAGGCAAATCTTTCCACAAGTTCATAAATATAAGAAAAAATTATATAAATATCTTTGTTGGTTTATATTTTCCATATTTCATGAATTGTCTGGTTATGATCGGTAAATATTAATATCGTTAGCAATATATTAAAAGTATTGATAATGATAATTATGAGAACAAAAGGTATTACATTACCAGTAAATTCAGTAATTATAATTGCGTTGGCAGTGATGGTTCTTTTAATACTGGCAGTTTTTTTTGTTAAAGGTACTGGTAATATAAATAAAACAGAACTTGAAAATGCTTGGACCGCATGTTGCAGCACAATACAAACCGTTTATCATTGCAATACAAATGAAAGCGCCTTCAAGTTAAGCGATATAAACCCGGGATATGATATAAACAGCAATGGCACTGCAGAGAATTGCGAACAGATATGTAAAATGAAATTTGGCCTAATTGCCGATCATAAAAAATGTGTTTGCGCTTGTCCAGGATGTTGTACTTAAATACTGAGTTAAATTTTTATTTTTTAAAATTTTTGATTGGTTGAAAAGAATAATAGAGGATACTCTTCCCTTGAAAATTAAAAATTAAACAAAAACAAAAAAAATTGAAAAATTATTTTCTTCTTTTAACTTTTTTCTTGGCAACTTTTTTAACGACCTTTTTTTTCTTTGTTGGTTTTTTACCAGTTACTTTTTTCTTGGCAACTTTTTTAACGACCTTTTTTTTCTTTGTTGGTTTTACATTTGCTTTTTCGCTTGCGTAAATTTTCCTTAGTTCATCAAAGGAAAGTTGCTCCGCAAGTTTCTCTTTGTTCCAACTCACCGAAACTTTTTTTCTTTTCTTCTTCACTGCCGCCACTAACTTAGACTTCGTTATTACTTTTAACATTTCTATTTTGCTTACCATAATTTAATTAGTTTTGGTATATATAAAACTTTTTATTGCTTAAATAATTGAAAAATGAAAAACAATTTTTTGATTTTTGCAACATGATTTTTTTGCATTGCTTTCTAATCAACTTTATTTCTACAAAACACCGTTCGTGTTTATCACTTAAAATTTTTTGTTACATTTAGGTTCACAACAATTTTACAGACATAAGTTTATCCATAATCAAATTAAAAATATTGCTCCTTGTATGGAACACAACCTATCTAAATATAATTGTTTTCTTTCATAGTTTTAACTTTCCATGTAACTTAAAAATAAAAAATAAAAAACAAATTATTTTAATTCTATCTTTATTCCTTTATATTTTGAAGCAACAAAGTTGTAGATTATTGCAAAAATTGCTCCTCCAATGAAACCATATAGGAAGGATATTACTGGAAAAATGATTATCGCTAAACCTCCAAATGCTGCACCCATACTTAAGCCTATTGCACTAGCAGCTGAACCCACCATAGCTCCAAACAATGCCGCGAGTATTCCGACAATTAAACCACTTACTGCTCCAACTAGTCCAAGAACTATTGCGAAACTGAGAACATCAATCCTTTTCAATTCTTGTGCCATAATAGATAGTATATATTAATTATATATATTAATTAATGAACTGGAAAAATATTCTAAAAAGAAGTTTTATTTTTTCTCTCAATCCAAAGAGATGGTGTCAACTTTTTCTCCTTGATTCGGCTTTTTGCTTTATTTTATTGTTCTATGTTCTGAACTTAAAATATTTTTTATCCTCTTTCTTAAATGCTGTTTTGCTGCTCTTTCTGTTTTTCATCACCTTACTCTTTTATACTCTGCTAAATATATGGATAAATGGCGCAATTGTCTATCAAAGTTATAGGGAAAAGAAAAATATTGGAGAAGGTTATAAAGAATCCGGTAAAAAATATTTATCTCTACTTGCTTCCAGCATAATTGTGGGAATTATTTTGGGATTAGTCGGAATAATTCCATATATAGGTTTTGTGCTCTCCATTCTATTCTCTTTAGCTTTTTTCTTTATTTATCAGGGAATTATTACAAGAAATCTGAAGTTTGATGAAACTTTGAGGCATTCTGTAGAAATATTCAAGAAAAGATGGGATTTGGTCTTCGCAATATGGTTTGTCTTGGCATTAATATGTTTTATTATAAGTCTTATTTTTTCAACTCCTTTAATTCTGCTTTTGCTTAAGTTTTTAACAAAGATTGGCTCGGAAGAGTTTATGAGTTTATTTCAGGAATTTATAAATCTAAATATGGCATCACTTATAATCTCTGAAATTATTTTATTGGTTGGAATTTCGATTTCAAAAGTATTTAGTATTAAAGCAAAGACAGAATTTTATCTGCAAATTATGAAGAAAAAAATTAAATAGAATTTATCCTCCAGTTTGTCCTTATTTTCGCTCTAGCAAATTTTCCATTTTTAGAATTCAGCATAGCAGTCAGAGCAATCATCACTCCGTTATCTCCCGCAAATTCTTTTTCAACAACCTTTAATTTTGCGCCTCTTTCTTCACACATTATTCCCAACATCTTCTGCAATCTCTTGTTTTGGGCAACTCCGCCCACCAAAAGCAATTCTTTTTTTTCTGTTGCCGCCAGAGCTCTTTCGGTTACTTCAGTCAACATCGCAAAACAAACTTCTTGAAAGGAATAAAAAACATCCTCTAATTTATTTGTTTTCAATCTTCTGATTGCTTCCGATAAAATCCCAGAAAAATTTAAATCCATTCCCTTAACATAATAAGGCAATAAAACAAATTTTCCTTTTTTTGCAATTTTTTCAATTTTAGGTCCCGCTGGAAATTTTAGCCCAGCAGATCTTCCCAATTTATCTATTGCGTTTCCGATTCCAATATCCTGAGTTTCTCCAAGCACTCTATAACCTTTATTTTCATAAATGACTTGGGTGTTCCCACCTGAAACATACAAAATAATGGGGTCTTTTGCCTTTGTCAAGAATTTTCCAATTTCAATATGCGCCTGACAATGATTTACGCCAACCAAAGGCTTTCTTAATTTTTTTGAAAGTTCCCTTGCAAACTTAAAACCATATTCCAAACAGGGAGGCAAACCCGGTCCGGTTGAAATGCCAATCAAATCAATCTCATTAAAATTAATTTTCTTTTCAACTTTCTTTAGAAGTTTGTTTGAATTCTTTCTGTGAAAATTCGCCGCCTCATCCGGAACTATTCCCTCTTCTGGTTTATAATTATCTCTTTCGTCTGCCAGAATTTTTCCGTTTTCATCAACAACGCCAATTCCAAATGTATGGGCGGTGCTCTCAATCCCAAGGACCTTCATAATTACTTTATTGATTTTTCCATCAAATTAATTAGAGAAGAAACAAAATTTTTTAAACTTGAGACAAAGTTATCGAATAAATTTTTTTGTTTAACTTTCATAAAATTTCCTGTTATTTTATTCTTCTCTTCCAATTTCTTGGAAAAGTTTTGCTCTTTGCTCCAGATATAAGTCCTATTTAAAATTAACCCGCCTTTAATTACAAAGATTTGGTATCTTCCAAAATCTTCAAAAACTCTGTATTTTCTGCCTGTAATTATGGTTGTATTTGGTCCAACAACAATCATTCTGCAATTAAAACAGTTTGACAAATTTATTCTTAATTTTGTGTCATTCCAGATTTTTAATTTTGGATTCTCCTCAGCAATACTTATTTTTGTTCTCTTCTTTTCTGTTTTACTCTCAACAATTTCTTCTGTTACTCTAATTTTGTCCGTTAAATCAAAAGTTTTATGATTAATTTTTGTCCTGATTCTAAAAATATATTCTCCCGGTTTGGCATCTTTTTTGATTTTGTTTGTCAAAGTAATGATCTTTTCCTCGCCTTTATTTAAAGAAATTTCTTCTTTATTTGCTGTCCAGGAACCCGTTATGCATTTTTTCCCTTCATAAGCATGGGAATAAATTTCAAAAGTTATTTTCTTGTTTGCCTTGTTTTTTAGTTTTATTACAGTTGTAAATTCTTGATTTCTCGCCGCCTTTTTTGTCTGGTTCAGAATTTCTATATCTAAGACTTCTGATTTCTTTTTTGATTCTTCTTTTTTAGAAGAATATTTTGGGCAGTCCGGACAAGGCTCACATTTTTTATCTCCAATTACGACGATTAATTTTTGTGCAGTCTTTTTAGGATTTGTGTTATTGCAATAAGGATTTGTTATATTTGCTTTTATCCAATATGCTTCTGTTCCGCAGTCAAGTTTTGGAGTGTAAGAAAACTTATTTAAACTACCAACATTCTTTTCTGAGGTTTTTTGGTCGTGTCTTGAGATATAATTACCAAAAAAATCTTCTATCCAATAAGTTATTTCTACGGGATAACCAGAATAATTCCCAAAAGTATCATTTACAGAAATATCATACTCCAATCTTTCATTATTGTACCAAAGGGGTGGAGCATAAATACTAATGGTTAAATTACAGGGAATTGTTATTGGATCAATTACAGTTATATTGTATTTACAGACCGTTGTGTTATTATAGGTAGTTGTTGCATTAATTATTCTTCCACAAATTGTAAAAGTTCCTGTCTGGTTTGGTGTCCAGCTTCCCGTATTTGCTGTTTTTTGTTTATTTAAATTAATAATAGTAAAAGTAGCATTTTTTATAAGGGTGAAATTTGTACTGTTTCCTAAATAAATCCAATAATTAACACTTAAATTTATGCTCCAAGTCTCACCACTTTTATATAATGTGTTTATTACTTTAAACAAATTATTATAGGTTATTCCCAAAATTGCCGTGTTGATGGAAGGGTCTCCATCAAGAGCCACAGACAGGTTCAGCGTAGGGGATAGTTCTAAAACACAAATAGTTTTAGAAATCGTTTCGTTTTTCAGGTGGGCAAAAATTGTATAATTTCCGGTTTCATTAAATGTTAAGTTAAACTGAATATCTGAGATATTTAATTTTGATAGGTTTATCTTTGTTGAGTTATGATAAATATTATTTGTAGAATTTACAGATAAATTAACAAAAATATTTGTTGCATTTTCCATTCCACGATTTGCTATTTTAACAGAAATTGTTGTCGTTTTATTTGCATAAATTTCTTCCTCTGTTAAAATTTCTAAAAGTTCCAAAGTTGCATTTTCATAAAAATTCCGTTTTCCGGGGCTCGGAGGAAAAGCAGTCCA
>JAGGTL010000006.1 GCA_021163805.1 Candidatus Aenigmatarchaeota archaeon
AGGATTCTGTTTTAAGAATAGAATTTTTGGCGGGAGGGGCGGCAAGAAATTATTTGAGAAAAATGGAAGAAATTTTAAAAGAGTGTGCCGAAATTTTGGGTTGTGAGGAAGATCAAGTTTTTGATAAGGCAAAAGAATTGTTTGAAATCTGGAAAAAAATGAGAAAGAAGTAGAATTTGCGACAATTAATTTTCATTTAGTTATTCGGGAGATAAAACAAAAATAAAATTTTCATATGCCTTAACAACCATATTTTCAGAGAAAAAAACTATTTTTCATAACTTTAATATTAATTTCTTTTTTAGATATGGATGCAGGCATAATTGGGTTCATTGTCTTTATTCTTGTGTTGAGTATTGTTGTTTATCTTAAAAAAGATAAAATAGAAAGACAGGGTATTATTTTGATGTTGAGAACAAAAAAATTCAAACAGGATATAAAAAAACATGCAATCAAACACAGAAAATTCTGGAATACTTATTTTAATATAGGCATTTGTGTCTCATTTCTTGCAATGTTTTTTGGAATTTGGTATTTGATAAATAACACCATAACTATTGCTTCTGGAATTGGAATAAAAAGTTTTGCCATAGTTTTGCCGTTTCCAACCAGTTCTTTTTCCTTCCATCATGGTCTATTTCTAGTTCCAATCTGGTATTGGCTTATTGCAATAATAATCTTGATTTTCCCCCACGAATTATCTCATGCTTTTGCTTTATCCATAAATAAGTTGAGAATAAAATCCCTTGGTTTAATTTTATTTTTATTTATTCCCGGAGCTTTCGTTGAACCAGATGAAAAACAACTGAAAAAAGCCTCTAAATTTAAACGGTTGCAGGTTTTCTGTGCAGGTTCTTTCTCAAACATAGTTACTGCTTTATTCTTTATTTTAATTCTGAATGTATTTTTATCTGTTGCTTACACCCCGGCGGGAATTTATTATTCTTTCCCAACAGAAAAAATTAATAAAACAGATATTATTGAGATAAATAATTTAACAAATGGAATGATAGAACTGAAAACAGAAAACAACAGTTACTTGTTAACAAATGCTCTTTTGAAGGAACAGAAAAATAAAACAGAAATACTTGTTTTTCAAGATTGGCCTGCGGCAAGAAACAATCTATCAGGAACAATCAAAAAAATAGATAATTACAGAATAAATGTTCCAAAAGACATTCCTTTTATTCTATCAAAGCATAAACCAAATGATACAATTTTAATTGAAACCACTAAAGGAATTTATAACATTACTTTAGCAGAAAATAATGGAGAACCTTTTTTAGGAATTGTAACAAGCTATGATCCTATTTTAGATTTGATAGCTCCTATGAATTACAGAGCCTATGAAATAAAGAACAATAATTTTGAAAAAATTGGAGAATTCCTGCTTCAGCTAATTGTTTTTATTATTGCAGTATGCTTCGGGGTTGCAATTGTCAATATTCTGCCGATAAAACCTCTCGATGGAGGTCTGGTTCTGGAAACTCTGACAAACAAAAAAATCGCAAATTTTATTTCTTTGATTATATTTATTTTAATAATCTATAATTTTGTTGGGCCTTTTTTATAAAAATAATTTAAATTATTATGGGTTTTTTTATTTCATTTGAGGGTCTTGATGGAAGCGGATGTTCAACCCAGGCGCAACTTTTGGAAAGACATTTTAAATTAAGAAAAAGAGCTGTACTGTTAACAAAGGAACCTACAAACAACTTAATTGGAGGTTTGATAAGAGGGCAGTTGACGCATGAATGGAGAAGTTCTATGGAATGCCTGCAATTGCTTTTCGCCGCTGATAGGGCTCATCACTTAGAAAAAGAAATAAATCCGGCCCTTAAAAAAAATTTTGTTGTAATTTCTGATAGATACAAACTGTCTTCAATAGCTTTTGGTTCTTTAGAAGCAGACCCAGAATGGCTGAAAAAAATAAATGAGAAATTCAGGGATCCGGACTTAACAATCCTGTTGAAGGTTTCTCCAGAAACCTGCATAAAGAGAATAAAGAGCAGACCTTCTTTTGAATTATTTGAGGAGAGGGAGAAACTTGCAAAAATTTGGAAAGTTTATGAAAGTTTTGTTTCAGAAAACGTTGTCTTAATTGATGGAGAAAAACCAATAGAAGAAATTCATGATAAAATTGTGCAAATAGTAAATGAGAGAATGAAAGGAAAAGAAATTGAGACTTTTCTTTAACCCATAAATTTGAATTTTTCAAAACTTTGTTTGAGAGCTTTAATTCCAGGCAATTCTTTCCCTGTTAAAAATTCTATTGCTGCGCCTCCACCGAGAGAAACATAATTAAATCTATCAAAAGGAATTTTTAATTTAATTAATGCATCCGTGGTATTTCCTCCGGCCAATACAGAATTAAAGTTTTTTAGAATTTCAAAAAGTTTTTTTGTTCCATATTCAAAATTTTTTCTTTCATATATTCCGGCCGGACCCTTCATAAAGACATTTGTTGAGTTTTTGATAATCTCCCTATAGAATTCAATTGTTTTTGACCCAATGTCCAATATTCTGTCTTTTGTTGGCAGATTTTCTGTTGAAATTTCAATTCTGTTTCCATCTCTTTCAACAGCAACGTCTAATGGCATTATTATTTTCTCATTCTTTTCCAATTTTTCTATTTTTGTAAGAAAATTTAGATACCCCTTTTCCTTTAGAAAATTTTCCGTTGCTTCTCCAAGTTTATATCCTCTGGAAATTAAAAAAAGAAGTGATAGGACTCCAGTAGTTAGAATTTTAACATCTTTATTTAGAAAATTGTCAATTATTTCTAAGGGTTCTTCTAATTTTGCTCCACCCAAAATAAAAATATTATTTTTTGAAGTTTCCACCTCTTTTAGAAATTTCTTTAATGCTATTTGTTCTGTTTCAAAAACAGGACCCGGAAGAGAAGGTTTCAAAGTTGCAAATCCGACAACACTTGCATGGCATCTATGAGCAACGGAGAAAGCATCCAAAATAAAATAATCTATTAAATGAGATAACTTTTTTACTAACTCACTATTTGCATGTTCTTCTATCGATTTATCTGCAGTTTCATCTTCATAAAAACGGACATTATCCAATAAAACAACCTCTCCTTCTCTCATCTTCACTATATAATCAAAACTTTCGCCAAATTTTATGAATTTTACATTTCCAAGATATTTTTTCAGCAACTCTGCATGTTTTTCCAGAGAGATGAAATCCAATTTTCCCTTTCTTCCCTGATGCGCCAATATAACAATTTTAGCTCCAGACTCTTGCAATTTTTTAATTGTTTCAACATGTCTATATAATCTCGGATTTTCAGACAATTCTTTGGTTTCTGGGTTATAAGGAAGATTTAAATCGGCCCTGACTGCAATTGTTTTATTTTTGAAATCAAAATCATTCAATCTAAAAAATTCCTCCATAAACAAAAATTATAAAAATATATTATGCTGGGGTGGCAGAGTGGTAATGCGGTGGCCTCGAGAGCCACTGCCCTTTAAAGGGCACGCAGGTTCGAATGAGCAGGCTTTTTTTAATTAAAATTAGGAAGCAGCAAAAAATAAAAGTCTCTCTGAAAATCCTGTCCCCAGCGTGATTAACCTGCACAATTGAAAAAAATTTTCTTTTTGAATTTTTGTTTTTAAAAATATATCTTAACTTTTCAAAGCGCTTTAGATATTCAATATTCTGTCAGGCAGGAGGAGCTATTGTCAATTGCACTATGCTTAAAAAAGGAGTTAATATCATAAATGAAACTATAGAAACAGCAAAATACATCAATCCTCCAACTATTAAATTTTTTGATATTCCATTGTGCAAACTTATTTTGTCTACTCCGACTTCAATTCCGGACATAAACCAAGAGAGAATTATTATTGTTTCAATGCTATAAAAACCTATGGCTAATTGAAATGTTGCCGGTGAAATTGCCAATCCTTTCCACATAGATAAAAAACCCGCATAAGATGCTGCAGGACCTTCTGGTGAAATTCCTCCAAAGGTTTTTCCTATAAAATTTACCATCTCAATAATCATATAGGTTAAGGTATTCATAACTCCGCAAATTAGGGGAAGTAAAATTCTTGCCTGTATCTGCATGCTTGAAATAACTTCTGAAAAATTATCCTGAACTATTTTCTGCGTTTTATGAAGATTCGTTAAATATTTGGAAATAGAAATCATTATCTCTGAAACAATTTTTGTTCCTTTGTTTGCAGCATCAATGACTGCCTTTAAAATTGAATGAATTAATCTTGAAGGAAAATAATTTATTGCTCCTTCTTTCTCATGAAAAATTGCCTGCTCAAGGGTAAAATTTTTGTACTTGATATTGGAGATAATTTTTTGAAGCAAATTTATTGAATAATTTCCCCTTAAAGTGGGAATTATTTTTTCTATTGCAACTTCTATGGGAACACCCCTGTCTATTTCTTGCCCCAATCCAAATAAAATTTCTCTGAACTCATCTTCCATCTTGATTATATCTTCTTTGATTTTAATCTTCTGAAAAGAATTTAATATAAAATATAATGCAATCGAAACATAAAAACCAAAAATAATTATATAAGATTGTGTTAATGATAAAGAACTGAAATTAATAGAGAAATAATATAGAAAAGGAATCAAAATAATAATTGAAGGTATATAAGAATTTATAAAAACTTTTCCCAATCTAAAAGTATTTTCAGGAGGCAACTCCGGGTGCAGAGACAGATCCGGTTCTGGCAAAGTTATAACTCTATTATCTAAGATATTTTTAATTATGAATGCTAAAAGTATTGGAAGCAATATATCATAAAATCCAAAAATTAAACTTGGGGGTATGTCTTGACCTAGAAAAATTGTCAATAAGGGGAGCATTGTCAAAATAAGAGTTGGAAGCAAAATGCCGAGAGCATTAATCATTGTAATTGGATTTCTTAATTGTAAAATATAGGAATCTGACCTTTCCTTAAGAGAACTCAAAATGATTTCAATAGATTCATCAAGCAATTCGGTTCTTCTTTCTCCACTCGTATAAAGAGAATAAACGATGGCATTTATTGAGTCGGCAAATGATTTGAAAGAATTTTTCCATTTTTGTGAATAAGAAAGTAATGCTTGTTCCATTGAGCTATAGGTTCCTATATTTACATCCCACAGCAGTTTTTTTATGTCCAGAGCCAAAGGACCCGTCAAGTTGGTTGTTGCAAATTTTACTGCACCTTCCAGATTTGGAAAATTTTTCATGTAAATAACGATGTGCAATATCAGCATTACAATTTCTGAACCGGCTTTCAGTTCATATATTTTTTTTAATTTGAGCGGATAAGTATATAAATAATAAGAAAAAGCGGCAATAACGAAAATACAGATTAGCCCTTCAATAAACTTTAAGAACCCAAGTAAAATCAAAAAAATAGTAATAGAACAAAAGGACATTGCAGTTAATATGGCGAGAGAAGCAACTCCTTTTGGAGTAATTTTCAAATGTGCAAAATTTATCGCTTCTTCTATCTTTTTTTTTGTTGTTTTGTCAGGTTCTACAGGCAAAATTTTCTCTGAGATGTGAGCAAATTTTTCATATATTGTTTTTGGTATTGTGGATAATTTTTCTTCTTCCTGGAAAATCTCATATTGAAGCGATTTCAGATCTTCTTTTTGTTCCGAAGGAAATTGAATTTTTTTTTTCTTTTTTCTGAACTTTATTATAAAATCAAATGATACCATAAATTGTATTTAGATATTTGAATATATGAAAGCGGGCTGTTTATTTTCTGGAGGGAAAGACTCAACTTTTGCTGCTTACTATGCAAAGAAAAACTATCAATTAAAATATTTGATCAGTGTTAAGTCAAAAGAAGAGAGTACTATGTTCCATTATCCGAATATTGAATTAACAAAAATTCAGGCAAAATTGATTGGAGTCAAACATATTTTCTACGAAAGTCACAATGAAAAAGAAAAAGAGATAGAGGAATTGAAACAAGTGATTTCAAAGTTGAATATCGATTCTATTATTGTTGGAGCAGTTGCATCGAAATATCAAAGAAACAGAATTTCAAAAATAGCAAAAGAACTGAATTTAAAATTAATCAGCCCAATCTGGAAAATTGATGAATTGCAATATCTGAAAAAATTGATAGATTTGGGTTTTAAAACAATCATTACTGGAGTGGCTGCGGAAGGCCTGACAAAGGATTATCTTGGAAAAGAGATTGATGAAACTTGTATAGGGGATTTAATTAAATTAAACAAAAAATTTGGAATCAGTATTGTTGGCGAAGGTGGAGAATACGAAAGTTTTGTTCTTGATTGTCCCATATTTGATAGAAAAATTGAAATTTTGGATAGTATCAAGTATTGGAATGCTAAAATACAATCGGGGTGGTTAAAAATTAGAAAAATAAGATTAGTTAAGAAATAATTAGGTTTCAAAAAGAAATTTGATAATTATCTTCCCATGTCTTGGAGATTGGAATCCAAAAAAGCCGTAATTTCTGCTTTGAAAATGATATAAATGTTCGCAATATTGTGATAGTGGAAAGAAAAAGATATTAAAATTTAAAACCAAAATATAGAATGGATGAAGAATTAGAAAGACTCAAAAAAGAAAGAATAAATAAATTAATGGAAAAAGCCAAGGAAGTCCAAACTGAAATAGAAGTTACTGACAATAATTTTGAGGAAAAGGTAATAGAAAAATCAAAAGAAATTCCTGTCGTTGTTGATTTTTGGGCGCAGTGGTGCAAACCTTGTTTAATGCTTGGTCCAATCCTAGAAAAACTTGCAAAAGAAAATAAAGACAAATTTATTTTAGCAAAAGTGAATGTAGATGAAGCTCCGTTATCAAGCCAAAAATATGGGATTATGAGCATTCCAAATGTTAAGTTGTTTAAGGATGGAAAGATTGTTGACGAATTTGTTGGAGCTTACCCAGAAACTTTTGTAAAGGAGTGGCTGAAGAAAAATTTGTAATTGAACAATATATTTCTTTATTTTTGGTTTAATATTTCCATAATCAGAAATTTATTGGCATCTTTTTTAATTTCTTCACAATATTTGAGCAATGACCGGCCAATATGAAATTCAAAAAACCAAAAGAGGATGAAGAATATACCTAAAAATTTAATAATATTATGGAAAAAATAGTTGGATTGGATTCTCTTGAAAATACCATAATTATATCGAAAAGTGCTAAAATTTTAATTAAGATTTCTGCCCTGGAAAAATTTAGAAAAAGCGGAATAAATGAATTGGCCGCTTTGTTAAATGATTATAGACCTGTACACACTCTTCATAGAATTGCAAGAAAAGTTAAAAAAACTGATGAAATTTTTGGAATATGAGACTCTTAATAACCGGAGGTGCCGGATTTATTGGCTCAAATTTGGTTGGAAAACTGGTAAAAAGTAATGAGATAATTGTTATTGATAATTTGTCGGGAGGGAAAGAGGAATTTATTGAGCCTTTTCTTGACGAAATAAAATTTTACAAAGTTGATTTATTGGAGGATATAAGTAGTTATTTTTTTGGGGTTGAGGAAGTCTGGCATCTGGCGGCAGACCCTTCCGTAAAAGATTCTTCAATCAATACTTTTTTCAGAGATCTAAAAATAACAAAAAATGTTCTTGAAGCCTGCAAAAAAAACAAAGTCAAGAAAATTTTATTTACTTCAAGTTCAACTGTTTATGGAGATTCAGAATTAAATACTCCGGAAAATTGCGAGACAAAACCAATTTCTTTTTATGGAGCAACAAAACTTGCCTGCGAATCACTAATCTCAACTTATTGTTCGCTTTGCAAAATACGGGGTTTTATTTTCAGATTGGCAAACATAATCGGAAAAAATTCTACTCATGGAGTAATTTACGATTTTATTCAAAAATTGTTAAAAAATGGGGAACAACTGGAAATTTTGGGCGATGGAACCCAAACGAAGAGTTATCTTTCTGTAGAGGATTGCATAAACGGAATGCTGATTGCGAAAAATAAAGCAGAAAATCCAGTTAATATATTCAATCTTGGAAGCAAAGACAGGATAAATGTAAAAGAAATTGCATCTGTGGTTGTTGAAGAAATGATTTCTTCCGGATTGCTTCAAAAAAAACCAGAATTTAAATTTACTGGAGGTGTTGAAGGCGGAAGAGGATGGAAAGGCGATGTTAAAGAAATGTTGTTGAATATTTCTAAATTGGAGAAACTGGGTTTTAAACCAGAATATAATTCCAAAGAAGCTGTCAGGAAATGTGTTATGGAAATAATTAATACTCTCTGCAAAAAATAACTATTGGTTGATACGATTTGACGGATAAAACTAAAATTACTCAAAAAATTCGATAAATTTGACAGCAACTGTTATTTATCCTTTAAAAATGCTTTTAAATTGATTATTTTTGTTGGAAATTATAATAATGTATGTTTCTCATCCGCTTATCAAAAAGAATAAATTAGAAACACGAGATTATCAAATTGAGATTGCAAAGAATTGTTTAAAGAAAAATACTTTGGTTGTTCTGCCAACAGGTCTTGGTAAAACTCCGATTGCTTTGCTAGTTGCTGTGGAGAGATTAAACAAATTAGATGGAAAAATTTTATTTTTATCTCCAACTAAACCCTTGTTGGAACAGCACAAAAAAACTTTTGAAAATTTATCTGAATTGGCGGACTTGAAAGTTTTTACGGGAATTTTGAAACCAGAAAAAAGAGCCGAAGAATACAAAACTGCCAGAGTTGTGTTTGCAACTCCCCAGACAATACAAAATGATATTAAAAATGGAATAATAGATTTGAGAGAATTTATTTTGTTGATTGTTGATGAAGCTCATCATTCTATAGGAAATTATGCTTATACCTATGTAGCACAAAAATATTTTGAAGAATCCAAAAACCCCTTAATTCTGGGATTAACAGCTTCTCCGGGAGGAAAAGCAAAAAAAATAGAAGAAATAAAAAAAAATTTGTTTATTGAGCAAATAGAATCGAGGATTGAAAAAGACAGAGAAATAAAAAAATATGTGAAAGAGAGAGAAATGGAAAAAATAGAAATAGATCTTCCAGAAGATTACAAAGCCGCCAAGAAATTGCTTGAAAGAATTTTTAATAAAAAAGTTGAATATTTGTTTAAAATGGGAATTTTACCGACAAAGAAAATCTCAAAAAAAATATTGCTTGATTTCCAGAATTTTTATTCAAAAAAGATCAGAGAGTCAAAAAGAAAAGAAATGTTTTTCGCCGTCTCAAAAATCTCCGAATTGATTAAACTGGACTATTGTTTGGAATTACTTGAAACTCAAGGAGCAAAACAGCTGAGAGAATATCTGAAAAAACTTGA
>JAGGTL010000011.1 GCA_021163805.1 Candidatus Aenigmatarchaeota archaeon
GAAATAAGTAAATTTTATCTGACGCCGAGAGCAGGATTTGAACCTGCGCTCCCAAAAAGGGAACCTGGTCTCAAGCCAGGCGCGTTAGACCGCTCCGCCATCTCGGCATAATATTAATTTTTTTATATCTAAATTTTTATTTATCCAAATACCTAAAAGGCTCTGCCTCGGTTGAGATAAAACCCTACTCTGACTTAAGTTATGGAGATTGAGCATGCACCACATTGCACTTATCGTATAAGATATCATATGATTTTCATAGTGAAATACAGGAAGCAAATGTTACTCAAGAAAGTACCTTTAGAATACTTCAAACAAATTCTCTTAGGTATAGAAAAGAGGCATTGGTTCAAGTTTGATGCTATTGGTGTTAAGAAGAGATTATTTCCACGTGGTAGTTGGAGCATCACCGAGATACTCTCCTTCTGATATTATGAGAATAATCAAGAGCGTTACAGCAAAAAAGATATTTATATGGAAAGGGCAGGGAAAGCATATATATCACGAGACTCTATTCCTGGTGTGATATTTTATAAATTAATTTTTATAAATATTTATATTTAATGTTTAGTATTATGGAATTTATATCATTAAAAAATGTTTCTCTGAAATCTAAGATATGTTTATTAGAAGGACTGGGATTTAAAACAGATGGTGAGTTTGTATTGGATAAAAACGGCAATAAGGTTTTAGATAAATACTTAGAAATACCTATAAAAATAGATAATATGGTCATATTACCTGGAAGTACAATAATATTAGATGATAATGAGTTTAGCCTTTCTAAATATATAGAAGAATATGGGGACTTCGCTTGAAGGAACCTCAAACAGTCCTATAGAAGATGCTGCTAAAGGCATCACTAAAGGTTTTTTAGAATGGTCCTCAAAAGCTATTGCAGATTATATTAATAAATTAAAAAATAAAGAGTTAGCATTTATTCAAGACGAAAAGACTATCAAATTAGTAAGGGAGATCTATAATGCAGGGGAGGTAAAGTTTTATGATACTTACATAAATGACAAGGAGCTCCTTTTCTTGGCAAAAATGGGGATAACATTAAGGAGGTTAGAAGAAAATGATGAAAAAGATAAATTAATGAATCTCCGAGACAAAATATATAGACAATATGATGTTAATGGGCTCCATATAGCGCAATTCGTTCAAAATGGAATCTTAAATAGATATATAGGGATTTTAATTGAGAGAATGACAACATTGGATAAATTCCAAGAAGATTTATTAGACCTTTTACAAAATATAGATAAATATGTTTTATTTGTTGAAGGGTTGAGTAGGACCCGAGATATGATACAAAAAGCAGTAACTATTGTAAACGCTCATAATCCTTCAATATTTATTGTTTCAGGTATAGGTCCTGCAGCAGAGATTGTAAGAGAATCAGAAGATAGACTGAAAGAATTTTTGCGAGAATATGATTTAGAAAAAATGAGTAGTGGCAAAAAAGAAATTTTATTCTTTAAGAAGGTTTTAAGTTTCTAATGAAAAAACCTAAGATATACCTAGCAAATAAGATTTTTCTCATTAGAGAATGTTTTTGATTTGATGAAATTCTAAGGAGTAAATTCAAACCACCGTCCTTGTGGCGTTTTTTACATTTATTTATCCAAATACCTATAAGGCTCTGCCTCGGTTGGAAGGTTCATTTAATTCTCTTGTTTGGTGTGGGCAATTCTAAAACTGTTTGAAGCCGTTTAATTGCCCGTTTCCAGGTCATTTAGCACCTTTTAAAGTTTGAATACAATTATTATTAGGTAAAAATGATTGAAGGAACTGTTAAATTCTTCAATACCTTGAAGAACTTTGGTTTTATAACTGGAGACGATGGAAAAGAATATCTTGTTCATTCAAGTGGATTGAAGGAAGGAGATAAGGTCTCTTTTTAAGCAGTGAAAGGAGACAAAGGAATCAGAGCAGAAGACGTAGAGAGAGTCTAGTACTTAATTTGCTAAATTGTTTGTGGTTTCATTTACATCTTGCTTTAGAAATTTATCTTTGAGTCCAGATAAGTGATATCTGAGTTTTCGATAAAAAAACAGAAATTCCTGCGTTTCTTTTTGTATGTAATCAAGAATTTTATTATATTCTCCATCATTATACCATACAGGAACTATTGCTCCGGAATGTTCCTTTCCTGTGAATTTATCCAAACCACAACCTTTAAAATTGAATCCGTTCATCGCCAAACATATTGGTTTTATATCTATTACAGGCAAATTATGATAAATAAACCAGTTATCATAATGGATTCCGTAAATTCTGGCTCTATGCTTGAATATTCCCAAATCAAAATAAATATTGAAACCAACAGGAATAAATTTCCATTTATTTTCAGGGCATAGAATTTTTGAAAATTTTTTGATAATATTTTCTTCCGAAGACTCCCATTCTTTTAGAATTATTAAATCGCCAACCGGACCCCCATACTTTCCTATCCTCTGGTATTGGATTGTTATAATTTTGTATTTTTCCGGGTTAAAAGAAACATTCTCACCTTTTCTTAATTTTTCCACAATTTCCGGATCGGTACATCCCACTTCGGTATCAAGATAATATTCAGACATATTCTTCCGTAATTTTTAAATACAATTTTTCAGAAGCCCGCAAATTTTTTATAACACCATCTTCCATTCTCTTATAATCTCTCTTATTATAAAAATCCATAATTTTTTCTTTTGGGATGGTCTCAATATTGTATTTTTTGCAATAATATCCAAAACCTTTTATTTCTTTTTTCAAAAAAGTCAAAATTGCGAATAAGTCCAGAATATTTGCCCTGTTTAATTTTAAAAAAAAATCATCAAATTTTTCCATAGAAGAAAGTTTTAATAATAAAAGAGGTAGGTCAAATTTCAGTATATTATAACCGACAAATATTTTGTCATTTTCTTTTAGAAACCAGTCTCTAAAATTTTGAAGGAGATTTTTCTCACAAGTAAATTTCCAGCATCTCCAGATTCTTATGTCATCAATACCTTTTCTCTTAATCTGAATGGTTAATATTTTTGTAGAGCAAGATATTTCTTTAGTCTGGATATTTAGAAATATCATAATTTATAGTTTATTAGAGATATAATTATGTTTGAACTCTGGACGGAAAAATACAGGCCAAAAAAACTCGATGAGATAATTGGTCAGGACGAAACCATTAAAAGATTAAAAGCATTTGTTTCGAAGGGTTATATTCCAAATTTGCTGTTTGCGGGAATGCAGGGGACTGGCAAGACCAGCACAGCTCTAACTTTGGTTAATGAACTCTTTGGAAATACGGAAAATTTTGTTGAGTTGAATGCAAGCGATGAAAGGGGTATAGATACGATTAGAATAAAAATTAAGGATTTTGCGAGGACCAAACCCATTGGAAACGCAAGTTTCAAGATCATTTTGCTGGACGAAGCCGATGCTTTAACAAAAGATGCACAACAGGCTTTGAGGAGAACAATGGAAAATTATTCCGAAACTTGCAGATTTATTCTGGATTGCAATTATTCCTCAAAATTGATTGAGCCGATCCAGTCAAGATGCGTAATTTTCCGATTTAAACCTTTAAATAAGGAAGATATCAAAAAATATCTTAAAAAGATAGAGAAAGAAGAGAACCTAAAAATAGGAGAAGATGCCATAAAAGCAATTTTTGTAGAGTGTGGAGGAGATTTGAGAAGAGCAACAAATATTTTGCAAGCTTGTGCTTCAATAAACAAGGAAATATCCGAAGATATCGTTCTTAAAGTTATAGGAAAAGCAAGGAGCAAAGATGTCGAGGAATTGCTAAAACTCGCAATAAATGGAAATTTTCTGGATTCAAGAAAAAAACTTTACAATCTGATGATAGAGCAGGGAGTCAGTCCGGATGATTTGCTGAAACAAATTTATTCTCAGATTTTTGAACTGGAAATAAGTGATAATGAAAAACTGAGAATTATAAAACTGCTTGCCGATTATGAATTTAGAATTGTTGAGGGCTCAAATCCATTAATTCAGGTTGAGGCATTTCTTGCGAGTTTGAAAGAATGAATAAATGATGGAACCGATATCTCAAATATTTGCATATCTATTATATATTGGTGAGAAAATCTGAGAAAAGATATTGTTATATCTCCAACAAAATCTTTGTTCATGTATTTTCTGTATCTGTTTAACAATCTTTAAATTTTTTGTAAATTTCTCTTTCTTGTTTTTCAACCAGTAGAATAATCCCTTTAATTATAAGACAATCAATTGTGGGATGTGTGGAGCAGCCCCGGTCGATAACCAAATCAGCAGAAGTTTACTCTTTAATTCTCCTCCACCCAGTTAACCCAGAAGCATAATTTTCATTATTTACCCTTGCTTTCTTCCGAACCTGGGGGATTCATAATGAAAACCACCTTCTGGGGCTGGGCTTCTCAGTTGAATTAAAGAGGCTTCTGCCAATTTGGATACCTTCCAGGATTTTTGACTCCCGCTATAGACGATTTCGGGTTACAGGCTACGCCTAACAGCCCAGTCTAGCTCCACACAATAATAACTGTTTAAATTATATTAATTTATCGTCGCCGGACTTTGTTGGAGACTTATAATAAATCAGGCCATTTTTACGATTTAATGGGATTAAAATCTGAGAGTTAATGAAAACTTGTTTAGAAAATCAAGATATAACTTGTTCTAATAACTTCTTGCTTGTTTGCCTTTTCTTTAATTTTTAGATTCCATTCTCACAACTCGAATTTATAACTCAATAAATTTTCTGCATGATTTTTGTCTTTTACCATTCAAGATTCCCTTTATCATCAAATTTGATTGGAAAATTCAAATCAGTGAAAAATTGATATATCTATAAAATTCAAATTATATTAAAAAATGGAAACAGATAAAATAAAACTTTCAAAATTATTGAGAGAACTTGAAAAAATAAGAGGAAGGCATACAGAATTAATTTCTTATTATATTCCGGCGGGAAGCGATTTGAAAAATGTTTCAGAACTGATAAATCAGGAGCAGGCTCTTACAAGAAATGTAAAAAACAAAACCGTAAGAAAAAATGTTCTTTCAGCCCTTGAAAAAATAAATCAGGAATTAAAATTATATAAAAATATTCCGGAAAACGGTCTTGTAATTTTTTGCGGCAATGTTTCAAAAGATGAAGGAAAGGCGGATATAAAACTCTGGACAATTATTCCACCTGAAAAAATATCCATAAAATTATATTGGTGCGATCAAAAATTTGAGTTGAAGCCATTAAAAGAATTAATCAGAGAGAAAAACAGTTATGGAATAATATGTCTCGACAAGAGTTCTGCAGATATTGCGGTTATTTCCGGAAAAAATGTAAATATCTTGAAACATCTCAATTCTATTGTTCCAGGAAAAACGAGAGCCGGAGGACAGTCAAGTGTTCGTTTTTACAGAGTCAGGGAAAATTTGCTGATTGCCTTTTTGCAGAAAGTTGCAAAAACGGCGGAAGATCTTCTGAAAGATTTTAATATAAAGGGAATTATTATTTCTGGACCTGGACCAATAAAAGAGAATTTTTACAATGAGAACTATTTACCTACTGATTTAAAGAAAAAAGTTATCGGGGTTGTTGATACTTCTGAAACTGAAGAACCGGGAATTAGAGAAACACTGGAAAGAGGAAGAGACTTGATAAAAGAGACGGAATTTATAAAAGAAAGAGATTTACTGAAAGATTTTTTTGTTAGATTGAGTAAAGGAGGAGGAGATGTCGTCTATGGGGAAGAAGATACTATAGAAGTTTTGTCAGAGGGAAAGGCCGAACTTATTCTTGTTTCCGAAGATTTCAAAAACTTGGAAAAAATAGAAGAACTCTGCGAGCAGACAAATACTAAATTGGAGGTGATTTCCACATCATCTCAGGAGGGAATTGAATTCAAAAATATTGGCGGGATAGGAGGTATTTTAAGATATTAAGAGATGTAAGACTATATTTTTATTCATATTTATTTATCGTTACGATATTGGGACAAAACTACCCGGGCATTACTCGCATAAAGAATAAATTATGCAAAATGGCAATGGAAAACAAAGCGATCTCTTAATGATTTTCTCTATGTTGTCTGATTATCCCGCCAAATCATCTTTTGTCTGAAGAAAATCCTGTTTCGCTAAGATTTCTTTTAAAATACTCCTTGAGGAACAGGCAAGGAGAATCAATAATATTTTGTATAACCCCATATCAAGTTTTTCCATATTCTTATTGGATAAAGTTCTTAATCCTCTCTCTATCATGAATTAACAGTCAAATTGAATTCTCTGGTTGAAGTGTCATTAATCAAATCTTTTACCTGAATAATAAAGTTAAAAGTTCCAGTTTGATTCGGAATTCCGAATAATTCGCCATCCTGGGAAAGCGAAATTCCTCCCGGCAAATCTCCCGAAGA
>JAGGTL010000020.1 GCA_021163805.1 Candidatus Aenigmatarchaeota archaeon
AAAGCAGAAAAATTTGAACTCATCCTATAATCTCATTAATAACTCTCTCAAAATCAATCTTTTTAGAATCAACAACATTCCATAAAGTAAATCTTTCCGGTCTTACTTCGCTGACTTCTTTTAAAATTTCTGGTTTGAATTTTTCATCAAGCAGGGGCAAAATGGCGAAATTATAAACATCTTTCTTTTTCATCAAATTCCTGATATATTCAAAAAAATTCTCAGAACCGAATCTCAAATCTTTTAATTTGTCTGAATAAAGAGAATAAACTTTTGCTGAAATCAGAATTCCGGTTCCGGCAAGTTGACCGTGCAAATATTTTCCCTCATTTATTTTATTTTCAAGCAATCTCTCGACTTCGTGTTCAGAACCGGAGCAATATCTTGAAGTTTCTTCCATTGCCAGACCAGACAAAATTAAAGATTCTGCAAGTTCTTTTTCATCTCTGCAATTTAAAACTTTTTCTACAGATTCAAAACTCAGTTTTTTGTAAAATTCTGAAAATTGCTCTCCTCTTTTTTCTGCAAGACTTAAATCCTGCAGCGCTATCAAGTTAGAAATTAAATCACAAATTCCCGCCTTTTTTAAGTTTCCAGAGTTTTTCCATAAGTTCAAAGGAATAATAATTTTTCTCGGATATTTTGCGGGGATTGTTTCTCTCTTACTTCCTTTGTAAAGAGAACAGTTTTTTGAAATTAAACCATCGTGAGAAGGAGCGGTTGGAACGGAGATTAAATTTAAATTCAAATCAGAGGCAATTTTTTTTGCGACATCAATTGCTTTCCCACCACCAAAACCAACAATGTCTCTCTCTTTTATTAAATTTTTGATTTGTTCAGCTTCCTCAATTGAAGCTTCTGAAACCGGGTGAAAATCTTCAAAACCCAAATTTAAAAGCAGATTCCTTGTAAAAGAGCCTTTATTTGTAATAATCGCTTTTCCCTTCAATTCATCAAAATTATTGTCATTCACATATTTTAACTCTATTCTTCTCTCATCTAATAATTCTTCGAACTTCATTATTTAAATTTTTCAAATTTTATAATGGTGGAAGTCGGTCAGATTTGCAAAAAAATTGCCGGGAGAGAAAAAGGGCGATATTGCGTTGTAGTTAAAATTGACGGAAAATTTGCAGAGATTTCTGGAATAAGGAAATATGGAATGTGCAAGAGAAGAAGATGCAACATCAAACATCTTGATCCAACAAAATTCAAGATTCAGTTAAAAGGAGAAAAACAGGAAGAAGTGGAGAGAAGTATATCAGAGAGCGGAATAATAAAAAGACTTAATCTTATAAAAGAGAAAAGGAAAAGGAAGAAAGCAAAGAAGATAGTTGAAAAAAATATAAAACCAAAAAAGAATAAAAAGAAACCAGAAGTTGAGAGAGATATGGAAAAATCTGAAAAAGAAGTTCGGGAAAAAGAAACGAAGAAAGTTAAAACCAAGATAAGAAAAGAGGTCAAGAAAAATTCAAAAAACTGAGAAATAGCGGGAATCAGAAAAAGAATAAAGAAGATGAAAACCTAAAAAACAAGGTTTTGTGAG
Source organism: Candidatus Aenigmatarchaeota archaeon (assembly GCA_021163805.1). Taxonomy (GTDB): domain Archaea; phylum Aenigmatarchaeota; class Aenigmatarchaeia; order QMZS01; family QMZS01; genus QMZS01. Next base: position 1,547 of record JAGGTL010000020.1, read on the forward strand.
GTAGTTTGTATTAAATTAAAATATTTGGTATTGCGAAACGGATAATTCATATTCATTTTTTGCCTTTCTTTTGCAATATAAAAAATTAAATTTTCATTGGAAAAAGGTTTTTATTATTTTATTTACGCTTCAACGATTTTATAATCTCCCGAAAGTTTTGCCATAGCTCTTTTAAATGCCTCTTTTGCCAGTTTTTCATATTTTTTATCAATTCTCAATTCAAATAATATATCCCCGTTCTTTATTAAAACCGCTTGTCCGGCCGGTTTTCCAAAAGCATGCCTCATACCGGAAAAAAATCTGTCTGCTCCAGCAACGGCGGCTTGTTTGTGCTCTCTCAAAACCTGAAAAGGATATCTTCTCAAAACAAGATAAAAATTCTGTTTCAGGTTTTTTTGCAAATAATTAGATATTGCCACTCTTGCGGCCTCTATAGAATTGTCTCTGATCTGCAGATTTGATTTACTTACGAGATAAAAAGTTTTTTCGTAATCTTTTCTCGTCCCAGTAACAAATCTTCTTATCTTTGTCTGCGGCACCCCCTTAACATACCCTATTTTGGGCTTTTTTCTTGATTGCCTCGTCCAGGGTCTCTTTTTTTCTCTGGTACATCTCGCCGGTCTTAACTTCGCCATAATTTACTATAAAATAATTTATACGGATTTCTACGGAGTATTTTCTTCTGCGGAATTTTGGTGACTTGTCAGAAACAACAAATTCTTTTTAATTTTCATATTTGTCTTGGAAAATTTGATAGATATTATGCAAAAAGAATTCTGCAAAAATGCGAGAAATAAAGATTCCGAGAATTTATATTAAATTGTTAAATATTTTGCAATTATTTAACTATTTGGATTAATATTATGAAAATTGATTGCATTAATTTGAGGAAGGTTTTTAACTCAAGAGGGGAAGAAACCACAGAAGCAACTTTATTTTCTGGAGATAAAATGGGCATTGGAATTGCTCCCAGCGGAGCAAGTGTTGGTTCTAAAGAGGCAAAATTGATAAATTTGGATGAGGGGATTAAAAATTTCAATAAAATAAAGAACAAATTTATTGGAGAATTTTCCCGGGAAGAATTTGATCTGTTGTTGATGAATAATCTTGAAAAAATTGGTTCAAATTTGACAACAAGTTTGTCTTTTGCTTTTTTTAATTTAGAGAGAGACAAATTTGTTTCAGAGGTTTCGGGAGAATTCCCAATCCCCTTGGGAAATGTTATTGGCGGAGGCGTTCATCACGGGAAAACAGATATTCAGGAAATTTTATTGCTTCCAATTAAAGCAAAAAATATTTTTGATGCAATAAAAACAAATTTTAAAATCTGGAATGAAATTAGAGAAAGATATAAAAATAAATATCTCGGTCTGAATGATGAAGGGGCTCTGGCAATGAATTTTAAAAATGAAGAGGCTTTGGAGAAAGTTTCCGAGATCGCAAAAGAATATAAAGTCAAAATTGGAATTGATTTGGCAGCCTCAGAATTGTTCAGCAAAGGAAAATATGTTTATAAAGACAAAAAAGTCGGCAAAGAAGAGCAAATTGATTTAATGAGCAAATGGATAAAAGATTATAGACTTTATTTTGTTGAAGACCCCTTTGAAGAAAATGATTTTTTTGGCTTCAGGGAACTTACAAAAAAATTTAGAAACAGATGCTTGATTTGCGGTGATGATATTTTTGCAACTCAGATTAAAAGACTCAACAGCGAACTTGCAAATTCTGTTATTATAAAACCAAATCAAGTTGGAACAATCACGGGAGCATTGAACTGCATTAAAAAAGCAAAGGAATTGAAGATGGTGCCGGTTCTTTCTCATCGCTCCGGAGAAACCTGTGACTCAACAATTTCAAGTTTGAGTTTGCTCACAAAAATTGCAAAGTTTGGAATATCGCAGATAAGAATTGCAAAGCTGAACGAGTTAATAAGACTCTGGGATTTATTGAAAATAATGGGTAAAAAACCGAAAATGGCTAAACTAAATCCATAGATTTTATTAAAATAACCAAAAGAACGAGAGAGACAGAAAAAATTTAGTTTGGATCGGTAATAAAGAAAAGTTACGACAAAAAATATTTGATATTATTCTTTTATTTAATTTTTATATATGAGAAAACTTTTTAAAAACAAGGAAAAAAGAAAACAATTTCTTATATTTTCTTTTACACTTTTGATTGGCGCAGTATTTATTCTCGAAATAATCGCTTTTCCTTTGATGTATAAAGAGCCCTCTTCAAAAAGAAAAACTCCCGAAGAACTGGCAAAAAAATTTTCAAATCAATTTATTTTTGATGAAAATCTGACAGAACAGGAAAAAGATTTTTTGCTTCAAAGAGGGATTACCATTTTAAGTTATTATTATTCCAATAGTACCAAGAATGCCTTTGAACCTGAATCTATCGTGAACTCAATAAATTCCCAAAATCCAAGAGGACAATTGATTATGGAAAAAATAAAATCAAATGAAACAAGAGTTGAATTGAATAGTTTAAGAAATACCATTGTTATAAAAAATCTGACTTATAATAATCTACTTAAAGGATTGTGCGATACTTTGTATTATCCCCCTCCAGATTGCTCCTCTTTTGGAGAATAATTTCTTATTCAAATTTTTCAAAAAATTGATATTTGCAAGCCGTCAAATTTGGTAATAACGAATTTTATATAAATATTTAAATATTATTATGAGTGAAGATATTCAATCTTATATTTTTCTTGTGATCGGAGCCGTTTGTCTTTTGATTGCAAGTTTGTTTGCTGGAAATGTTGAATGGGTTCTGGGAACCACAGAATCTTCTTATTATGAGACCCTTGCGATTGCATTCATCCTGATTTTGATTGCGGGAATTTTCTGGGTTTCTGCTGCAAGGAGTTTAAAGAAGTGATTTCATTTATCCAAAAATACTCAAAAGTTCTTCTCTCTATTGGAAACATCCTATTAATAAGAAAGGGGGTTAGAATAATATTTATTATTAATATTTATGTCTTATTGTTTCAACTATGACTTGTCAAAACTCCCAAGAGATTTTTTTAGAGATGTTGCCAAACTTGTAAATAAGAAAAAATTGCACAAAAAATTGGGAGCAACATCAAGAAATATTGTTAAGAAATTTGGAATAGACAGAACTCTTGGAATTCAATTGGAAGACGCAATTTCTGTTGTTGAAGATTTGACAGATATATATATTAAGAATTTGATTTATCAGCAGAGTTTTAAAAAAGCAAAAAAAAAGATTTTGTTGATTCCTCATTGCTGCAGAAAATACATGGATTCAAGATGCAAGGCAAAGTTCAATCCCGAATTTTCTTCTTATTTTTGCGGAAATTGTTCAAAAGATTGCTTGGCAAATAAAGCAACAAAACTTGGCAAAGCTAAAGGATATATGGTTTTTATTGTACCGGGAGGTAGTTGCGTCAAGAAAATTTTGGATAAAGTAGATTGCGATGGAGTTCTTGGAATTGCCTGCCCGGAAGAACTGAAATTGGGAATAAATTTGGTTGAAAGCAGGGGGCTCTCTGTTAGAGTTGTCCCGCTGATAAAAAATGGATGCTCAAACACGAAATTTAGTTTAGAGAGTTTAAGAAAAACATTGTGATTGAATTAATCAAATATAAAGAACCTAATTCGCATTGTAAAAATAAAGGAGATAATGTATTTTTATAAATAGTTTATGAAGACGACAAAAACCAACTGGTATGTTTTGACAGGGGGTCCATGCTCCGGAAAATCCAAAACTTTGGAATATTTAGCCAGTCTTGGTTATTTTACTTTTCCAGAAATCGCGAGGGTCTTTATAGATTTGGAAATGGCAAAAGGCAGAAAAATTGAAGAGATCAGAAAAGATGAGGTAAAATTTCAGAACAAAGTTTTGCAGATGAAAATTGAACTTGAAAACAAATTATCTCCGGAACAAACCGTTTTTCTTGATAGGGGGATTCCAGATTCTGTTGCATATTTTAAAGAAGTCGGTTTGGATACGAAACGAGTAATTGAAGAATCAAAAAAAAGAAGTTATAAAAAAGTTTTTTTCATGAAATCCTTCAGATTTGAAAAGGATTATGCAAGAACAGAGGATGAAGAAACTGCAGAAAGAATCAGCAAACTGATTTTTGAAACTTATACAAAATTGGGTTATAAACTGATTGAAGTTCCTGTTATGAAAACTATAGAAGAGAAGGCTAAATTTATTTTAAGCAGATTATGAC
>JAGGTL010000052.1 GCA_021163805.1 Candidatus Aenigmatarchaeota archaeon
CTTTTTTATAAGTATCTCCATCATCTGTCGTTAGATATTCTGGACCAAATATCACCGCCTCTTGATCATAAAATTTTATCCATCTTTCAGTTTCTGTAGTTGTCTCTTCAGTACTATGATCAATAACAGTTGTTGTATCTACATGAATATCACATAACTTGCCCTCTTCATTTGGTTTAGCGCCAATAGTATCTGCAATCTGAGTAACATCGTCGTAGGTTTCTTTCAATGCCTCCCGCTGTATCTGCAGGTGTTGCTCCATCTGACTCTCAGTTACTTTGCCTTCTGTACGTGTAGTTTCCACTCCTTCTGCCCCTCTGGTACATCCATATTTATCACAATATGCTTCAAGTTCAACATTTGAAGAGAGAGGGGGAATGGGTGGGCGATTAACTGGGGGAATGGGTGGGCGATTTGAAGGTAAATTACGCAAATTATTTCTCCAATCACCTATATTACGCAAATTATTTCTCCAATCATTAAACTTTCTTCCATGACCGCCAAAACCACTGCCGCCATGACCGCCAAAACCACTGCCGCCATGACCGCCAAGAAGATTATTCATCCTATTCCTCAAACCACTCCAAAAACCGCCCCAATCAAAAGCGTAGGTAATACTGCCCAATAAAGAAAAAACCATCAATGTCGCTATCGCGACCACAAAAATGGATTTAGCACGTATCATAGTTGACTACCTTGCAAATATCTTCCTCCGAGGGAATTTTGAAATCATATAATATATATTTGTAAATAAAAAATAACGTGAGAGTATTATTTTTTAAAGGTATTGTTGTAAAATTGGTTTCAAGTTTTTCTGAAACATTTTTTTCTGTTGCAGTTTCCGCAACAATATTTGTTGTGAAAATTGCCTCTTCAAAGGTATTATTTGTGGCATTATTTGTAATATTTCTATATTCTGGTGAAGTGACAAATTTATAAATTGCGGCGAGATATTCGTCGCTCATATTTTCCGTTGGAACGCATTCAAAATCAATATTGAATTTGGTTTTAAAATTCTCATAAGTTTTAATGCAGTCTTCGGTTCCTCTGTCAAATATTCTCAAAACGGGATTGCCCGAAGGCGGCAATTCCAAAACATTTTCTTTTGTAAAATCTATTATCCTAAGGCTAGGCTGAGTTGGTTTTATTTGTTTTTCCTGAAAATAGAAAAAGGCTGCAATCAATACAAGTAAAATCAATATCAAAGTTGTCCAGGATTTATAATCAGATTTATTTGATTTCATAATATATATTTATTTAATATATATATAATTTAATAAGGACAATGGCAAATAAAATAATTCCTCAGCTGAAGTGAAAATTTTATAAAAACAGTAAAAATACTTCAAAGCTTTTTTCACTTGTTCAAAAGCTTTCAGTTCTTTAAAAGTTCTTTAATAATTGAATTAAAATCTAGTAGAAAATTAATTTTCATCTATGAAAACACTAATACTTATTTGTCTTTAAACTGTTAGATATTCGTCCATTTAGAATACATAATAAAAATGGTTATCTACTACTTATGATGGAAAAAATCAGGAAAGAATTGGAAAAAAAACATTATAAACTGTTCAATCATTCCGGAGTTCAGATTTGCGAGTGGACAAAAAAAAGTTTGAGAGGAGAAGGTGTCTGCTATAAAGAAAAATTTTACGGTATTAATTGTCACAGGTGTATGCAGTTTTCTCCAAGCGTTGTTTTCTGCAACCTAAGATGTTTGTTCTGCTGGTGCCCGAATGAATTATTTATTAATAAATTTCCAGAAAAAATTGATGAACCCGAAGAAATTGTAAAAAATTTGATTGAACAAAGAAAAAAATTACTCTCCGGATTTGGAGGGAGTGTCAAAAATAAAAAAAAATTTAAGGAATCTCTTGAACCAAATCACTTCGCCATTTCATTATCTGGGGAACCAACTCTTTATAAAAAGATTGTGGAACTAGTGGATTATTTAACCGAGAGGGCAAGGACTGTTTTTTTGGTAACTAATGGAATTAATCCAGATATTTTGCCAAAGTTGAAAAAAAAGAAAAATTTTCAGTTATATCTCTCATTAAGCGCTCCAGAAAAAGAAAAATTTGAAAAAATCTGCAGACCAACTGAAAAAGACGGATGGGATAAATTAAATAAAAGTCTGGAAATAGTAAACAAATTTAAAGGGAGAAGAGTTTTCAGGTTGACCTTAATTAAAGATTTGAATGATTCAGATGAGGATTTAAAAGGTTTTTTGAAATTAATAGAAAAAGGAAATCCAGATTTCGTCGAAGTAAAATCGTACATGAGTTTGGGTTATTCAAAAAAAAGACTCGGAGATGAGAAAATGCCCGACTTTGAAGAAGTAAAAAAATTTGCCCTGAAAATTTCAAAAAAAAGCAATTATAAATATGAAGATGAATCAAAAGATTCAAGAATTGTTTTGCTGAAAAATAAGGATTCAAAAATCATAAACAGATTTGAATGAAAATTAATCGATGATTGATTTTTTAAATCTGCTTAAAAAATTTAAATTTCAAAATACTTTTTAACAAGATAAGAATTTAACTCTCTGTTTCTATTTACTTCTTCTATAATCTCCTCTTCATCAAAAATCTTGATCTTTCTCTCTGCGATTTTTTCCGGAATTTCTTTCCTGTTTTCTTTTAAAAAATGTTTTATTGCGGTATCAATATTCAGAAATTTTCTTTTTACATCAACAAAAAACTTATTTTCTTCTATATATGGTTTATATTTACTCAAAAGATATTTTGCCAAAAAATTATCTACTTCTTTGGAGAAAATTGAAGGACCTTCCTGTTTTTTGAATTTTGAAAGATTTTTATTCTCCAGTTCAAAAATAATAAATGCTTTTTCTGCTTCATCTGTCCAGGAAAAATATCTGATCACAGAAAAATTATTTTCTTCCAGATATCTGGCCAATCTTCTGGCAAATTTTCTCATCTGAGGGTATAAGTTTTCTATAATTATTTCCGGAGGTTTAAATTTCACTCCGATAAAACTTGTTCCTCTGCTATCTTTTAATTTTTCTATCAGAAGATTTTTCATGATTTTTTTTTGAATCGGAAATTTTTTTGTTTTCAAATATCTGGCTGCTTCAATCTTAAATTTCAAAAAATTTTGGGCGGATAAAGACGCACTAACATTTCTGTTTTTATCTACGGGGTCAATTACAATTAATGCATCTTTAAATTTTCTCTTTGCTTCTTTTTCGTCTGAAATATTTTCTATATCTATGCAGGCTCCAAAATTTAATTTTGAAATTTCTTTCAAAGTATTCTCAAAAGTTCCATAATTTATAATCAAAAGTTCGCATAGATATCCGCTCAATCCGTTCCGTTTTGCATCTGCTCCATAAATTCCCGCTCGTTTGCAGAAATATTTTAGCAATCTCGCGTGGTCTACTCCGTATCCAGTTAAATTCTCCTTAATATATTTTGTGTGATGGGGAGATCTGTCCACGGCAGAAATAATTTTATCTCCTCTTTTTACTTCATAACACGGAACGATATCTATTTCAAAGTCAAAGAAAGAAATTCCCTTCTTCCTTTCAGCACATCCTTTTGAAATTTTGCATCTGACATAAGGATGTTCCGCATATTTAATATTATAACTTCCGTTTAATTTTTCGCAGATCGTCGTTCCTATCAACAATCCATATTCTTCTAATTTCTCTCTGGAAATTTTTTTTCTGAAGATAATAAACAGATCTATGTCATGATCTCCACTCAACCATGTATCTTTGGAAATAGAACCAACAATCTGAGGATAAGCATAAAATGGTTTTGAAACTTCTTTTGCTATTTTCAGAAGTTTATCTGCAAATTCTTCAATTATTTCTCTTTCTATCTTGCACGGTTTTATTTTTCTAAGGATTTTTAATTCGGTCTGATTCATAATATATAAAAAGAATTATGCAAAAAAGAATTTTGTCTTATTAAGATATTTCCAGTCGCAGAACAAGAAAATATTGCATACAAAACAAGTGTTTTCAAAACATTTAATTTGATTGAAGATATATAAAATTTTATTTTTAATTATGGTAGAACTATCGAATGAGGCTCAAGAATTATTATTGAAAGTCCAAACCCAAAATCAGCAATTACAGGAATTGATTGCACAAAAACAAAATATGGAAATTCAGAAAATGGAAATTGAAGAAGCAGAGAAAGAGATAAAAGATAAGGAAGAAATCTATAAAGAAATTGCGGGATTACTTATAAAAACAGATAAAAAAAATATTCAAGATGAACTTAGAGAACAGAAAGAAATGATTTCGATCAGAAAAAAACAAATTGAAGAAAAAGAGAAATTGCTAAAAACAGAGCTGGAAAACAATCAGAAAAAACTAATGTCTTTCATTCAGAGTTCTAAACAGGCAGGATGATTCGCTTTCCAAAGGGAAAGAAAATCGCCATATTAGTTCACCACAATGCCGATATAGATGCTATTGCTTCGGCAACAGCTCTCTTATTGGGGTTTGGACAAAAAAATATCAGAGCCGGTATAGGAATTCCTAATTCTATAGCGAGACAGGCAAAAAAATTGTTAGTTTATAGTGGATGCAATATAAAAATAAATCCGGATTTAAATAATTTTGATGTTGTTTTCATCTTGGATACCGCAGTTCCAGAACAATTACATCCAATAAAAATTCCAATAGATAAAGAAATATATGTAATAGATCATCATGAGAATACAAGAATTATTGGAACAGAGGAATACATAAGCCCTAGAAGAAAAGCAACCTGCGAAATGATACTTAAAGTCTTAAAAGACAATAATGTAAGAATTGACAAAAAAATAGCCAATTTGCTGCTTGCTGGAATTGTGTCCGATACAAATCATTTCAGATTGGCGGATAAAGTAACTTTTAAATTAGTTGTTGAACTATTGAATTACAATGCAGATTTAAAGTTTGTTTTGGATCTGGTTAATAATCCTCCAGAATTTTCTGAGAGACTTACAAAACTGAAAGGTTCAAAAAATCTGGAGATTTACAGACATAAGGACTATCTGATTGTATTTTCAGAGGTTCATAATCACGAGGCTGCAGTTGCAAGGGGGCTTGTCTCTCTGGGAGCTGATGTGTCCGTAGTTTTTACAGAAAAAAAAGACGAATTGAGAGTTTCTGCCAGAGCAAGCAGAACTATCATATCCAAAGAAAATTTGAATCTCGGTCAAAATATATTCTCAAAACTGAAAGAAGTCTCTGGAGGCAATGGAGGAGGCCATGATGCGGCTGGTTCTTTAAATACTTATCATAAAGAAAGAAAATCAAATATTAAAAAATTTATCTTTGAAAAACTTGAAGAAAACTTGGGTAAATTAGAAAAGATTTAAAAAATTAAGACAAAGATTTGACAATTCTCTCTCCAAATTCCTCGGCAGCATGAGGACCATTTGCAGTGATTATTTTTCCATCCTGCTCAACATTTTCTCCTGTATAAGTTGCTCCTTCTTCTTCTAAAATCTTTATAAATTCCCTGTTTCCAGAATCCCAGATTGTTGCCTTTTTTCCCTTTAGAATTCCAGCCTTTGCCAGAATTCCCGGGGCAATGCAAATTGCCGCCACAACTTTGTCTTTTTCATAGGATTCTCTGGCAATATTCAGAGCTGTTGAATCTTCATAATAAACCGAAGCTCCTCCTCCGCCAACAAATACTACAGCATCATATTTATCTACATCAACTTCTCCTATATCAATATCAACATCTGCTTTTGCTCCAAGCGTTCCAGTTGCTTCTTTGACTCCTTTTGAAGCTACTGTAACTTCTATATTGTTTTTTTCAAAAATTTCTCTTGGTTTTAAAAATTCTTCGTCTCTGAAATTTTTTGGAGCAATCACCATCAAAATTTTTTTTCCTTCCATATTATTAGTTTCTTTATTAATATCTTTATTAACACATCCGCTTAAAAATATCGAAGAAATAATGGAAACAACAAGCAAGAGAAATATCAGTTTTCTCATAATTTCATTTAGGATTTAAAAATAAAGCTGAAATCTCTATAGCAAATCTTATTCTTTATTTAGAGAGATTTACAATATATATTGGAATTTTCTTTTTCTCGGACAAAGAAATCTCATCTAAAATAGCAATAACCTCAAGATCTCCAAGGAACACTTTTGCAAGATTTATATTATTTCTTCCAAGATGGCCCTTCTCAGCAAAATATAATGCAGACTGAAAATTTCTGGTTATCATCGCCGTTTTAAAACCAAAGTCATAATAATATCTATCAAGATGGCCCTTCTCAGCAAAATATAATGCAGAAGGAAAATCTTCATTATATATTGCCTCTTCAAAACATTTTCTGTAATATTTTTTACTGAAAATATATCTTTCTGCAGAGTCCAATATCTTCTTAAGGTAGTTTGTTAATTTTCTAGATCTTTCTACTCTTTCCATAAATTTAAAACAAGAATTTTTTGAAGAAAACAAAAAGTAAATATTCAAAACAAATTAATTTATAGCCCCGTGGTGTAGACATAAACACAAAAACTGGTGTTTATGGTTTAGTGGCCAAGCATTGAGGACTCTGGATCCTCAGACCGCGGTTTTCTCAAGCAGTGAGATAACAAAAGTGGAATTCGAATCCGCGCGGGGCTATCTTTGTCTTTTAAATCAATTTAATTTCTTTTCCGGAAATATCTGAAAGTATCTTTTCTAAATCTTTCAATAATTCTGTCTCATCGACTTCTCCAATATTAAGTTTTCTTTTATCTTCTTCCATTTGTTGAATCTGTTCATTTAATTTTGCAATTTCCATTTCTTCTTTTTCTGTACTTAATTTTTGTCTCAGTTTTTTTATTTTTCTTATATTTTCATTTGAATTATCCGAAATTTTTTTGTATTCGGCTATATATTTGTTTAAAGAATTTACAATATCCATTTCCAGAAATTTTTTTATTTTTTTCTCATCTTCCTCTATTTTTTTTATATTGTTTTTTACATTATCTATCACTTTTCCAAAAAAATCCGGCTCTTCTTTAAGTAAATTTTCGGGATTTTCCAGAAAATTCTTGATTTTTGATTTTTCTTTTTTGTTGGCAATATATAAATACTTTCTGATTTGCCTGCTAACAGAGTTTACAGAGTTATTTATCTTTGCAATTATATTTTCCATCTGCCTGTCAAACAAAATTTGTTGTTTCTCCAGTTTTTTCAATTCTAATGCTTCCGGAGAATTTTGTATCTCCGAAATTTTAAATTTGCATCTTTCAAGTTCTTTGTTCAGGTTTTTTATTTTTCTATCAAGTTCTTTCTTTTTATTTTCTATTTGCTCTTTGTTCAGTTTGCTTTCTTTTATTTTTTTCAGAAGTTCTTTAATTTTTTTTTCCAGTTGAACTATCGAATATTCATTATCCAGAAAAGACTGATATTCCTCTAAGGTTGTCTTAAGTGTTTTCAAATCAGAAGATATTTTTTTCATTTGTTTCTGAAAAGGGATGAGAAGAATCTGCGCATCTCTTGAAAACTTATTCAGTTTGTCAAAAATTTCAGAGATAACCGAATTAATTTCGCTTGCCGAACATTTTCTTTTCAGTAATTTCAGAGTTTTGACAAATAATTTTTCTGAATTCGAACAATAGTTTCTTCTGCTTGTTTCAACTATATTTGAAATATCTCTTTTATCTTCCAGAATTATTCGATTGAATCTTGAAGTTTCAAGTTCTTTAAAATCATTATTCAACTCTTCCAAAAGATTAATAAACCTTTCTCTAAAAGTTGCAACCTTTGACTCAAGTTCAAGTTTCTTCTCTTTTGTTTGCGCTGCCAGAAAAGATTCAACATCATCAAATTTAAGTGTTTGTCTTACTTTGGTTTTTTTAAACAGGTTTTTTAACCATCTCATAAATAAGCCTTTTAAAAGGTTTAAATTAAAATTAGAAAATCTTTAAAGAAAATATTTATTTTTTCGGAGAATTTTTATATGGAAAATCAGCAAGTCAAAAAATAAATCTGCGATTTCTATAATTAATTATTTAAAAGTTTTGTATTTGTATGAAGGAATACTGTCCAAAAATTGAATATAATAATAGTATGGATCCTAGAGAAGGAGGCAGAACTTCAGTTAAATGTGATGAAACTAAATGCAAACCTTATAAAATTGAAATAAATCCAGAGCACTTAGAATTGTTTGAAAAAAAGATAAGAGATTATTTGAAAGATATTGGCATAACTGGAAAATATTTAGAAGAACTTACAAATTATTTGACAAGAGAATATGGGAGATATGTAATTTCTCATGAACTTGTCCATTGGAAGTTTATAGAGGAAAATCCAGAAGCAATACCAAGATTAGTTAAAAAATATGGAAGTGCTTGGAGACCAATTTTGGAAGGAATAAATGATACGCAAACAGTAAAGGGAAATGATTTATGGAAGAAATTCAGTCCTTATAATGGAGAACAAAGATTGGTTGAAGAACTTTCAAAAAAAGATCCGGAAATAGAGAAATATTTGACGAACTATTATGATGTGAGTTCTTGTGTGCCTAATTAGTAAGATTGTGAAGCAATCCGAAGAGTCGGCAAAGAAATGCCGTGCTTATTTTCTTTTACGTTTGGACCAGTTGATAAAAATTATCCAATATAGGAACAGCAATGCAACAATGCTAATCCAGTATGGTTTCTCAAAAACTGGTTTCGGCAGTGTATTGAGATATGCTATCA
>JAGGTL010000005.1 GCA_021163805.1 Candidatus Aenigmatarchaeota archaeon
TTCCGTTGTTTCCGTATTTTGAATAATCTGTCGCCGTGTTTCCATTTTCGTTGAAGGTCATTCCAAGTTTCAAGTTATCATATGTTCCGCTGTAGATTGGGTTTGAGTTTCCTGCCTCAGACATAAAAGTGTAGTTGGTTCCGTTCCAGTTGAATTTGAATGTATCGAGATTTCCGTCCTGGTCGTCTATTGTGATATTTACTTCGGTCCAGCTTCTGTATATGGTTGTTCCGTTTTCTTCTGTAGGAGAGACAAAACTCAGTTTCGGAGTTACATTTACATTTAGAATTCTCGGACTCTCCGCCGTATAATTAGTTGTATATGCGGAGTTTCCGCCAGTATCATTCGCCCATCCATAGTAGGTATAACTTCCACTTTTAACTAATCCCGTAACATTACTATAAAATCTCCATTGGGTTGAGTTGTATTTCTGGAATTCCGAAAGGTAGTGCATTTTTATTTCATCCTCACTTAAGGCTCGGTTGTAGATGCGGACTTCGTCTATTGTTCCGTTGAAATATCTGTTTAAACCTTCATATTGTCCAATTAAAACATCATTTGTATTGGAATCAATAGTGCCCGTAGTTCCTATATCTTTAGTTAAATTTGCTTCTACTCCGTTTATGTAAATTTTGAATGATGTAGAATTATTGTAAATTCCAGCTATATGATACCAGGTATTTAGAGATAAGGTTTGATTTGCTTCTACAAATTTTCCTATATTGTCATGATAGATTGCCATTACAACTTCGTGTTTTGTCGCATTAAAATATAGACTATATGCGTCTTTTTTAGCAACTATTCTTGGAAGATTATTTACCCAGGCGTCAATTTTAACCCACGCCTCAATCGTAATCTCATCGGTAATATCTAAACTTGAATCATTCCCGCAATTAACATAATCATCCACTCCATCAAAATCTAAAGCAGAACCGAATTTTCCATTAGTTGTCCAAGTTGCTCCGTGAATTGTTCCGTTATTTCCATATTCCGAAATATCCACGGCATAGGTAGAATTTTCTCCAATCGCAGAATTGTTGTTGAAGTTCAGGGCTAAAACCAAAGAATCATCATAAAAAGTGTAGTTGGTTCCGTTCCAGTTGAATTTGAATGTATCGAGATTTCCGTCCGGGTCGTCTATTGTGATATTTACTTCGGTCCAGTTTCTGTATATGGTTGTTCCGTTGGGTTCTGTTGGCGGGACAAAATTAATTGTCGGTGATGAAAAAGTCGGAGAAATGAATATAAGTCCCACTGCAAAAAACATTAGTATAGCCCCCAGCATGTTTTTTCCTCTCATATTACGATGTAAGAGTCCATCCACAGCTCCCAGTAGCTCATTCCCAAACCTCCAACAGATAAAGAAGATTCTATTACAGTTCCGTTTGTATAGTTTACATACCGGTAATGATCTCCTTCGCTCCAAGACAGATTTGAGTAAACTGTCTGGGTTGTGTTTGCCGAAACATTTGTAGAATAATCTACTGGGTTTCCATCTAAATATAGAGTACAGTTCACGACGCCTGTTAGAGAACCCGTATGGTTATAGACGAACTGCAATGAATTATTATTCTGATTAATAATTGTGTTGTTTTCTGGAGATATGAGATGAACAGTATATCCCATAGGGTTGCTGATTACTTCTGTTATTCCAATATATAAAATAAGTGCAACCATAAAACATAAAATAAAACCAAGATTTCGCATTCTCAATATATTTTTGGAATTTAAAACATCTCTATAGATAGAGTTTTCAGAATAATAAATTATTATTTTCATTTTTCCACCAATATAAGTTATATGTTCTATTATTGAATATAAAAGCATAATATTTATTTTTTTTATTTCAAGTAAGTTAAAGAGCCTACAGTTCCTCAAATCTTTTTTACAACCGACCTGAATTCTTTTTTACTGAATATTTTCAAGCTTGTTTTCAATAAATTTTAGCAGAGCCTCTTTTACGGTTCCGCTACTTCTATAAACCTTTATATTAAATCGATCTAAAACCATGGAAGCTCTTGGACCAATGTTTCCGGTTATTACGGAATTGACTTTTTTTTCTGCAACACTCTGAGCAGCGGAAATACCTGCCCCTCCAATTTGCTTTGCACTTTCATTTTTTATTGCTTCGGTTTTTTTAATTTTTTTATTTTCAATCTCGGCGAAGATAAAGTAGGGACACCTTGCAAAAACGGGACTAACTTCGCTGTCTGTATCTTTTCCCATTGAAGTTACGGCTACTTTCATGCTCTCGTCATCATGGTTCCGCATTTTGGACATTTATGCTGATAACAGGGCACTCCTCTCTGATGCGGTATTTTAGTTCCGCATTTTGGACAAATGCATTCTCCGCCCGGTCCAAAT
The DNA here is from genome assembly GCA_021163805.1 of Candidatus Aenigmatarchaeota archaeon. GTDB lineage: Archaea > Aenigmatarchaeota > Aenigmatarchaeia > QMZS01 > QMZS01 > QMZS01. Next base: position 2,365 of record JAGGTL010000005.1, read on the forward strand.
CCAAAGCCGCCCATTCTTCCCCTTCCAGGTCTAGTTACTTCTGCCATAATATAATTACCTCCTTTTATTTTAATTGCCTTTCCGTTCACAATTGCATCTGCAACCTTCTTTCTTGCTGAGGAGAGAATCCTGTTAAAAGTTGGTTGTGAAATGTTCATTTTTCTTGCCGCCTCTATTTGACTCAAATTTTCCAGATCTTTCAACTTGAGGGCTTCAAATTCAACCACAGTTAAAATTAATTCCTCGGATTTTCCCGTTCCCTTGGGAATAAAATAATCTACAATTGGCAATCCCCTTACTCTTCTAAATCTTATTGGCCTTGGCATTTTTTAATTATTTGCAAAACAAAAATAAAAAAAAGAAAAACAATCACCAAGCGAATCTATTTTGTTTCTTCCCGCACTCATTTTTTCATTTTTTTGAGTTTTTCTTCAAGGGCTTTTAATTCCTCCTGAATCGCCATTTTTTCATTCTCAATTGCTCTTATCTCTTCCTGCAAGTATCTCCTTTCTTCTTCGAGCATCTTTAGTTCATCTTCTTTTGTTAAGTTTGCCTGTCTCGCAACTGGCTGATAAACTGGAAAAAATCTCCTGAAACCAAAACCTCTTCTAAATCCCAATCCAAGCCCTCTTCCAAATCTAATCCCAGGATTCATACAACCTGGGACACTGTATCCTGCACAATAACCCGCACCTCTTCCAGTCATGGGACCAAGACCCAAAGGTCCCGTTCCATCTCCTCTAGGCATATTCATCACCCATATGAATATATATTCATAATAGTATTTATAGTTTTCGGTTATCTTAAATATATAATAATGAATATAGATTCATAAAACATTTCAAAAAAGAGGTTACCTTCCAAGAAGGATAAAATTTATTTTTCCTTACAGAATCCTTCTTTATTGCCCGTTTTATTGACTGTTAATTTTTGTTATTTTTGCTTGCCTAACAACTTCCAATAATTCCTTAGCCTTTTTATTTTTCTCAAAATATCTTCTTACTGGTTCAAGAATTTTTATTAATTCTTCTGCAACCGCATTTTTCAAATCTAAAGGATGAAGTTTTCCCTCTTTATATGTTTTTTCTAATTCTTCAAAATTATGAAATTCCATATTTCCGCCAAATTTTGATGGTCTTTCTATTTTAAAAGTTTCCACTTCTCTGAAGATGATGTGCTTGCAAATATCAATTATTGGATTATATTCAATTACTTTCGTAGGGCAGAAAGCATTGTTGATTTTTTCTCTAATATTTTCTGGTTTGTCATAAATCCACACAGAAGTTTTTGGTTTTGATTTACTCATTTTGCAACTTACCAAAACTTCTTTTTCCTTATCCTTCGGAATTGGCCAGACGGAAGGTTGAACTAAACCCTGCAACAAATGATGATGGACACAAATTGGCTTCCAGAATCCTATTTTTTTACCCAATTCTCTTGCAACAACATTTGCTTTTCTCTGATCCATACCAAGTTGGCAAATATTTACATCAAATTGAAAAATATCTGCAACCTGCATCGGAGTATACAATAAATCAGATATTTTCGTTCCTTCAGATTCTTTTCTACCCATTATTTCCAAAGTTCTCTTTCCTCTTGCTATTGTCATATTCTTTGCAACTAAAATTGTTTTTTTCCAATAATCTAAATCATTATAAACTTCGTCTGCAAAAATAAATTCGACTTTATCTTCTGGTACGCCAAGAGCAATCCAAGAGTGTTTAAAATGTTCGGCCGCCTTTTTTATTAAATCTAAGTCCCCACCAAGCTTATTGTTTATCCACGCATGCCAGGTTGCTAGATATACCTTAAATTTTATTCCAGCTTTTATAAAATCTTTCATTTTGTAAGCACAAATCAAACCAGTACCTAAATGGACCATGCCTGAAGGTTCAAAACCATCATAAGCAACCGGATGCTCATTTGTCTGAAGCAATTCTCTCAGTTCTGCTATGGTTATAGTTTCTTCAGTTGGAGATTTCAAAATTAAATTAATTTTTTCTTCTAAATCCATAATTACTCTTTTCTCATAAACTCTTCCAAAGGTATTTTCTTCTCTTTTTTTAATTTTCTCATTTCATTTAAAATAAGCCAAAGTGAGAGGCCTATTGCATATTTGTTTGAGGTGTTCAATGGAATGATCAGATCAACTCCCGAAACATCTGAATTCGTGTTGCAAAAAGCAAGAACGGGAATTCTGTTTATGTTTGCCTCTTGGATGGCATTCCGGTTTTCATCAACATTCGTTACAAATAAAACCTCTGGCTCAAAATATTCTTTATTATGCGGATTTGAAATAATGCTGGAAGTATAATTTGAGATAACTTTTGCTCCCGTAAATTTTCCAAATTTCTCGCAATATTCTTCATCTAATTCCGTACCTGTAATTAGAAAATTCTTATCCAGCAAAAATCTGACTGCAATTCTTATTCTTTCGTCTATTTTGTGAATGCTGAACATATTTCTACCTGCCGGTGTTTTCCAAGAGATGAATCTCTCCAATTTTTTGTTTTTACTCATCCCTCCTCTATTCACTTTATATTTTATATACTCACTTCTGGGAATTAAAAGTTCCATAACTTAAATTTAAAAATAATTTATGGCAGAGGAATACGAGAGGATTTATATAATCCCCCTAAGAAAGGCTAAAAGAAAAGAAAGAAGCAGAAGAGCAGACGCTGCAATCAAAATAATAAAAGAATTTTTAAGAAGACATATGAAAGTGGAAGAAGTCAAATTAGACAATAAAATAAATGAATTTGTGTGGGAACGAGGAAAACATAAGATTCCAAGCAAAGTCAAAGTAAAGGTAAGAAAAAGAAAAAATCTCGCAGAGGCAAATCTTCTTGAAGGTTGATATTTTTTGGATTTTTAGGATGAAAATAACAGATAGAGAAGGCACAGGGAGAAATATTCCTTAAAAAGACCAGATATTATTAATAATTAAAAGATATATTATGGCTGAAGAAAAAAAAGAGGTACAAAAAGAAGAATCCGAAATTGCAAACTTGCCCTTCCCTCACTCCAGAATAAAAGATATCTTAAAAAGCAAATTAAAAGAGGGTTGCTATATCAAAAAGAAAGCCGCAATAGATTTGAATTTATGGCTCGGAAAACTGGCAGAAAAAATTGCATCTGATGTGAGTAAAACCGAAAAGGCTTACATTTCCTCCGAAGATATTTGCAGAGCAATTGATAAGTTTGATGCCGTTGATAAAATAGAAGGTGAAAAAAAAAGAATCGCTGCTCATCTGAATGCAATAAAGGAAGATATAAACAGATTATTAGAAGATTTGGAGAGGGTATGAATAAAAGATTAATAAGATGATAAATTAATTATGAATACAGAGATAATCTATCTGGAAGAACCGGAATTGAAAAATCCTATTTTAATTGAAGGGCTTCCGGGAGTTGGCAATGTCGGGAGAATTGCCGTCTCCTATCTGGCTGAAAAATTAGAGGCGAAAAAATTTGCCGAGATATATTCAGATTCTTTTTTTCCTCTGGCAGTTGTAAGTCCAAAAAATGAAATTCTTCCTCTCTGCATAGATCTTTATTATTACAAAGGAAAGAAAGATTTAATATTTATTATTGGAAATTCCCAGCCTTCTGATTATAAAGGATACTATGCTTTATGCGAAAAAATACTCGAAGTTGGGAACAAATTCAAAGTTAAAGAAATCATAACGACTGGCGGTTTTGGAATAGGCGTTGAAAAACAAAAACCAAGGGTTCTGGGAGCCCTAACAGATTTGAGTGATTTAAAAAAACTAAAAAAGGTTGGCGTTTATTTTGAAAAAGAGAATCCGATAGGTTCAATTTTTGGAGTTTCCGGATTGCTTCTTGCCATGGCAAAAATTAAAAAAATAAAGGGTTATTCTCTGCTTGGCGAGACAATTGGTTTTCCCATCTTGACCGATCCAAAAGCGGCGGAAGAGGTTTTAAAAGTTTTAATGAAATTAACCTGCGTGAACATTGATTTGAGGGATATGGATAAAAGCGTAAAACAACTGGAACTTTTCCTGAAAAATCTTGAAGAAAAAACAAAGCAATTATCGCAACAACTTCATAAACCAACAAAAATTTATTCTGAATATATTGGATGAATCAAGAGGACAATCGCTTCAAAAGTGAATTACTTATGAAAATAGAATATGTCGCCTTTGATTCTTTCGGCGTCAAATCAAGTTGTATTTTTGTTGAAACAAAGGATGTAAAAATAGTTGTTGATCCTGGAATTGCCGCCGAAACCAATTCCTTTCCTCTTCCGTTAGAAGACCGACTTGCTCTGGTGGAAAAATACAAAAAAAGAATAGAAGTCGTTTGTTCGAAGGCTGAGGTAATTACAATATCCCATTACCATTATGATCATTATCAACCAATTAAAAAATGGTATAAAAATAAAATTCTGCTAATCAAAGATTTTAAAAACAAAATAAATAAAAGCCAGCAAAACAGAGCAAAGCATTTCCTGCAAAAAATTATTCCCATTGCAAAAGAAATTAAAATTGCTGATAACAATAAATTTGAATTTGGAAATACGGAAATTAAATTTTCAAGACCTTTATGGCATGGGGTTAAAAATACTCCTCTGGGCCATGTTTTGATGACTGAAGTTTCAACAAAAAAGAAGAAGATAATTCATTCTTCAGATATAGATGGTCCTTCTATCAAAAGTTATGCCGATTTAATTATAAAAGAAAAACCAAGTGTGTTAATTCTCGATGGAGCACCAACATATTTGCTTGGATATATTCACGCTTATTACAATTTGTGTCTGGCAATTTTGAATTTGAGAAGGATTATCAAAAGCGGAAAAATAAAAAAGATAATTTTAGATCATCACGCATTAAGGGATTACAGATACAAGGATTTTTATTATCTCGCTTTTGAAGATGCAAAGAGAAATAGAGTAAAATTGCATACTGCAGCTGAAGAAGTTGGCATTGAACCCCGTGTTTTATCCGGATTAAAAAAATACGGAAAAACAAAGTGGAAAGAATGGGATAAAATAAGAGAAAAAAATCTGAAACAGATTCTGGATAACGCAGAAAAAAACGATCTGCTAGAAAGCAAAGATATAGAGATGATCAAGAAAGAAATAATCTAATTTAAAGTTTTTATATAATAATGGAATTGACGAGATTTGAGCTCGCAAGAATAATAGGAGCGAGGGCATTACAATTATCTTATGGAGCTCCCGCTCTGGTAAAAGCAAAGGGAAAACCGATGGAAATAGCCGAACTTGAATTAAAAAAAGGCGTGCTTCCAATTGTCGTTGTTAGAGAATAATTCTAAAATTTCTTATCATCTCATTTCTTTATATTTGGTGAAGTTTTTTTAGTTGATTTGGCTAATATATTTCTTTTTTGAAAAAGAATATAATCGCAATAGTTTTCTCCAATTTTTATTCCGTTTTTTATTCTTCCCGTTTCCTCAAAACCATATTTATTCAACAAATTTATAGAGGGTTTGTTAATTTCAATAACCCAAGCAATTACTTGCTCTGCATCTTTATCCCTAAGATGATCCAATAGTTTTGAAAGTAAAGCTGAGCCAAGTCCCTTTTTGCGGTATTCTTTCTTGATGCAATAACTAATTTCCCATACGTGGTTCCTCTTTCCCTGTTTTCTTGTGGCAGAAGAAAAACCTGCAATTTCATTGTTTTTGAGGCAGACAAACATGAGTTTTCCGTTTTTCTTTCTCAGATAAGTTTCAAACAAGTTTTTTTCTTCCTTTAAAGTTCTTTTCTCGTTTCTTGCAAAATAAATTCCCTCTTCAACGATGGAATTTAGCAACTTATTTAATTCTGGTATATCTTTTTTTTCCAATTCTCTTATTTCCATAAAAATATCTAAATAAAGATTCCTTCAAACAAATCTAAAATAAATAAAAAAAGGGAAAATAAACTATTTCTTGGGCACTACATCTATGCAAACTCCTGCCGCAACGGTCTGACCCATGTCTCTAATTGCGAATCTTGCCAATTGCGGAAAATCGCTCTGTTTCTCAATCACTACTGGTTTTGTTGGTTTGACTTTTATTACTGCGGCATCGCCTGTCTTAATGTATTCCGGTTTTTCTTGTACAACTTGACCCGTCTTTGGGTCCATCTTTTTAATTATTTCCGTTATGGTGCACGTTACCTGTGCCGTATGTATGTGAAAGACTGGAGTATATCCCGGAGCAATGACCGTTGGATGATTTAGAACAATTATCTGTGCGGTAAATTCTTCTGCAACTGTTGCTGGATTGCTCGGATCGCAAACAACATCGCCCTTTTTAATATCTCCCTTGCCAACTCCTCTTAAATTGAAACCAATATTGTCTCCCGCTTTTGCTTCTTGTAATGGTTGGTGGTGCATCTCTATTGATTTGATTTCTGCTTTTATTCCCGCTGGCATTATAATCACCGCCTGATTTTGTTTCATAACTCCCGTTTCTACTCTGCCAACAGGGACAGTTCCTACACCAGTAATTGAATAAACATCCTGAATAGGCAGCCTTAAAGGTTTATCCATAGGTCTGGTTATTGGCTTTATATCATCCAGAGCTTCAATAAGAGTCTGGCCCGTATACCAGCTCATATTTTCGCTTTTCTTGACTATATTGTCCCCCTTATATGCTGAAATGGGCAATACTTTAACATCTTCCAGTTTATAACCCACACCGCGCAGAAGGTTCTCTACATCTCCTTTAACTTCTTTATATCGGGATTCATCGTAATTTACTACATCCATTTTATTTATGGCAACAATCATTTGACCAATGCCCAATATCTTTGCTAAATAAGCGTGTTCTTTCGTCTGTTCCTGAATTCCCTCTTTTGCTGAAACAACCAGAATGGCAATATCTGCCTGTGATGTTCCGACGATCATATTCTTGATGAAATCTCTGTGTCCAGGTGCATCAATTATTGTGTAGTAATATTTCTGTGTATTAAACTCCTTAAAAGCCAGATCTATCGTAACTCCTCTTTCTCTCTCTTCCTTTAATTTATCCATTACAAATGCAAACTCGAACGTTTCTTTCTTTTTTTCTTTTGCTTCTTCCTTCAATTTTCTCAATGTCTCTTCTCTTATTGCTCCCGTATCAAAAAGCAGTCTTCCCACTAATGTTGATTTTCCGTGGTCTATATGCCCTATTGTAACTAAATTTACGTGTTCTTTTTCTGCCATAAGTAGTATTAATAAAATTTTAAATAGGTATATTTTTAAAAAAAGGGATAGAAAGGTATAAAAGCTATAAGAAAGCGGTAAAATAGGTAATTGAAATCATAAAGATATTCTTTGAGGGTTCTTTATTTTTTAAAAATTCCTCTTATTGGCCTTGTTTTTCCTATTCTTCTTCTTCCGTAAAGTACAACCAAATTAAATCCTTTTTCGGCATATATCTTCTCGAAAAATTCCAGTTCTCTTTCTCTGTTAATAAATTTTGGTAACCTAATTATAATAATTTATTTACCACTATTTATAATTCTCTCCAACCCCCTCAAATCAAAGCAATAAACCTTCTTTCCTTCAAATTTTTTAATCTTTTTGCTAAAACTCTTTGCAAAGATTGCAAAACTTTCCTTTCTATCTTCATTATTCCATTCAACATATTGAGATTTCTCAATCAACTCTCGGCAAATCTTTTCAGCATTTACTTTATTTTTCCATTTGCACTCTCCAAACAAAATTTCCTTTGTTTTTTCATTCAAAGATACAAGATCAATTTCTTTGTCTTTATACCACCACTTGCCAATTTTTGTGAAAGGGAAAAATTTTGTTTCAATCAGAAATTCCTTGCAAACTTCTTCAAAAACAAGCCCAAGATAAGTGTTGAACTTTTCTTCAGGAAAAGAAAATGTTCCAAGCTCTATTTCTTCTTTGAAAGGATGAACGAATTTTATCCAAAAGTTGAAATAATTGTCAGCTATTTTAATTATTTTGTTTTTCCCAAGTATGCTTTTTTCTTTTTTTATAATTTTCATCTTTTTAAGAGTTTTTAAATATTTAGGCAAATTTGTTATATCAATAAATGCTCTTGAAGATATTTTTCCCAAGGTTGTTTCTCCTTCTGCTATGCTTTCTATAATTCTAAAATAAATTTCTGGTTCTCTTAATTCATCTTTTAATAATCTTTCTGCGTCTTCATACAAAAAACCGAATTTGTTAAAAAATAATTTATTAAGATTTTCATAAAAAGAAAGGTTTTTATTAAATTCTTGAAGATAACCCGAAATGCCACCAACACAAGAAAATACTTTAATCCTATCTTCTAAGGAATAATTCGGCAAAAATTCTTTAAGGAATTTAAATTTAAATTGCTCTAACTTGATTTTCAATTTTATTCTTCCATATAAAGGTTCTTTGTAAGAAAGTAAAGATTCCATTATGCTTATAAGAGAACCACAAAAAATAATTTTTAGTTTACTGTCCTGAAGAATTTCATCTATTATATTTTGAAATAAAGAAGGCACTTCGGGATTTTTTTCAACCCAATAGGAAAACTCATCAAGCACTATAATTATCTCCTCTTTCTTTATATTTTCAAAAAATTCCTCAAAATTCTTTGCTTCAACATATCTTGAAAATGTTTTGTTGAATTTCTTTAGAAATCTTTCAAATTCAACTTCTATCTTATTTTTCTGGCATAAAAAATAGAAAGCATTCTTATTCTTTATAAATTCTTTTATTAGCGCAGTTTTTCCTATTCTCCTTCTCCCATAAACAAGAGCTGCAGTTTGCAAAGATTTTAATACTTTCAGCTCTTCTTCTCTATCAACAAATTTTAGTATCATAATACTAAATATTATAATACTAATATATTTAAAGTGCTGTTTGCAAATCCAGATTCTGGTTTCAATAAAGGAAAAATAATTTATTATGTTGAAAGAACAATTAGAGATGGTTTATGCAAAGTGAAAAATGAAAAACAGAATTTTATTGAATGTCTTTATATTAGAAGAAAACCTTCAGATTAATTATTCCGAATTATTATGGAGCAAAGTATTTTGGATTTAATTAAAAAAGGAGAATCTGAAACTCTTGAGTTTAAAGAAACACTAAAATTAGATAATGAAATTGGGAAAACAATTTCTGCCTTTTCAAACACAAGAGGCGGAATAATTTTAATCGGTGTTTCTGATTCTGGAGAAATAATCGGAGTAACAATCGGGAAAAATACAATAGAAGAACTTGCGAATTATATAAAAAGAAATACAGACACAAAAGTTTATCCTTCAATCAAAGTTGAGGAAGCGGAGAATAAGAAAATAATTTTTATAGAAATTCAAGAAAACAAGGAAAAACCTGTTTTCTTTAAAAATCATGCTTACAAAAGAGTTGGGAAAACAAGTCCAGAGATGAGTTCCAGTGAGATTAGAAAATTAGCAAAGGAAAGCGGAGAGAAAGTTTACTGGGATTCTAAAATTTGTAGTGAGGCAAGTTTGGAGGATATTGATGAAGAAAAAGTACGTTGGTTTTTGAGAAAGGCAAAATATGAAAGAAATTTTGATGTTGAGTTAGAAACTCCAGTTAAAGAAGCCTTAGAAAGATTAAAATTAATAAAAAATGGAAAATTAACAAATGCCGCAATTTTGTTATTTGGAAAAAATCCGCAGAAATTCTTTTTACAGGCAGAAACAAGATGTGCGAGGTTTAAAGGGACAGAACCTTTAGAATTTATTGATATGAAAGTCTTTGGTGAGGATATTATCAACCAACGTGATAATGCTATTGAATTTGTGAAAGAACATATCAAACTTCATGCTAAGATTGTTGGAACAGAACGGGAAGAAACATGGGAGTATCCTATTGAAGCAATACGGGAAGGAATAACAAATGCAATTTGCCATAGGAGTTATGATGTGTTAAGCAATGTGCAGATTAGAATATTTGATGATAGGATTGAAATTTGGAATCCAGGAACACTACCGGAAGGGCTTACGATTGAAAAGTTGAAGGGTAAACACGAATCTATTCTAAGAAATCCCTTGATTGGAAAATGTTTCTTTCTGATTAGATTTGTAGAGCAATGGGGAACTGGAACAAATAGGATTATCAGAGAAACAATTGCCCATGGTTTACCAGATCCTGTTTTTGAAGATACAAAAACAAGTTTTATTCTCACTTTTAGAAAGTATCTAATTAGTGATGACCTACTTATGGAATTAAATGAAAGACAGAAAAAAGCAGTTGAATATTTGATAAAACATGAAAAAATAACAAACACAAGATATCAAGAAATTAATAAAATCTCAAAGCAAACAGCTACAAGAGAATTAAAAGAACTAGTAGATAAAAAAATATTTGTTAAACATGGGGAAACCGGAAAAGGTACTTATTATACTTTATTTGAAAGGGCTCACAAAGGGCTCACAAAGGGCTCACAGGAATCTATTTTAATAAATAAAAAAAGGTGAAAAATGAAAGAAAATAAGATTATAATTGCTGGAGGAGGAGGTTTTGTGGGGAGAAATCTGATTAGAGTGATGATTAAAGAGGGTTTTAAGCCAGAAAATATTGTTGTTATTGACAA
>JAGGTL010000064.1 GCA_021163805.1 Candidatus Aenigmatarchaeota archaeon
CCATTATTACCTGCTGCACAGCACCATGGATGTTGAGAAGTGGTTAATGCTTCTCCACACAAACAATTGGGCTCATTTGCTTGTTCGCAGGATAAATAAGGACAGATTTTTGCTGCAAAAATAACTCCTCCAGTTATTTTTGGCTTCGCAAACATTCCACTTAATTTAGCACTTCCATCCTCTACAATAACCGGCTGTTTGATTTTTGAAATATCTAAATATAATTCAACAGGACCATCAGAAGGAACATTTATTATCTGCACAGGTATTTCTTTACCAGATTTTGCATATTGTATATATGTATTTTCGGTAATATAAGTCATCGTTGCCAATCTCGTCGAGGTATATTTATATTTTACAGAAAATTCTAAGTGTCCCGGAATAGCAATTGTTCCCGGATTATTCGGCGAAGTTACTTTAAAACTAAATACTCTATCCTGTCCTGGACCTATTGTTTCATCACTATATTCGCAATTTTCTGGTTCCTTACATGTAAATATTCCTGGATTAATTCCAACATAAGTTAAAGTAATTGGTTTATCCTGATCTCTATTTTCTAAAGTAACGAAAATATCTACATCTCTATTTGGTCCTATCTTTCCATCTCTCACCAAAGGAATATCTATTTTTTTAATCACAACTATATCTGGAATTTCTATTTCTCTTTCTTCAACCTCACAAAAACCTATTGCAGAGCAGTACTTCTCTCCAAAACCGTCCGGTGTTGTACACCCAGAAATAAAAATTATAGAAAATAGAAATACCGTAACAAATAATTTTCTCATAATTTAAATAATATATAAATAATGTATGACCTTTTTGAAACCTATTTTATTAATCCAATTCTAAATTTATCTGGATATAACTGGATAAATAGCATAACTTATGCAATAATTTTAATAATTGCCATTTTTTTATTATATAAATTTTTAAAATATCTGCATATAACGATAGATGGAAAGTTCGCATTATCTTTGTTACCTTATATTTTTCTTGGCTCTATCTTGAGAGTTTTGAGAGATGCGAATTTTCTTACTTCTCCGGTTTTTGTTTCTCCTTTAATTTATATTCTAATTTTTCTAATTGCTCTTCCCCTGCTGCTCTTTTCTTTATTTTTGAAAAAAAGAACAAAGATTCCCTTCCAAAATTATTTTTTCTCCTTTGGTTTTATATTATCTGGAATTTTCTTCACACAAATACAATTTGTTAATTTCATTGCGGCAGCGCAGATTTTATCTTTGGATCTATTAATTTTTGTTTTAATTTTTTCTCTTGGAAATTTAACCAAATTGACAAAAAGTTTATGGAACAAATTTACAATTTTTTCGCAGTTGTTTGATGCAAGTTCAACTTTTGTATCCCTTCAATTTTGGGGCTATTCAGAGCAACATGTTTTACCAAACCTTATTTTTGATTTTTTCGGAAACTGGAGTTTTTTTCTTGTAAAATTTATTGTTGTTTTATTTCTGCTTTATTTCGCTGATTCCAGCATAAAAAATAAAAATTTCAAAAACTGGCTAAAATTAGTTGTTATAATTTTAGGACTTGCCCTTGGAACAAGGGATTTGTTGAGGATATCTGCTTTTGTTTAATAATTTTTAATCAACATATTTTTTCTGCCGATTGTGAGAACATAATTCACTTTGTTTTTAGAAATCACCGTGAAATTATAACCTATGTAATATCCTTTTCCGGACAAACATTCATCAAAACTCTCAAACAGATCTTCAATATCTCCGGCAAGATTTATTTTATTTTCAGAATTTTTCTCGGTTTTATTTATTTCCTCGATCAGATTCAGAAAAATCAAATCCTCATCATTTTTTAGAACAGAAGTATAATCAATTCTGGAGTAACTTTCAAAAATATTAAATAAAGTTAGAAGAGAGAAAGAGAATAAAACTGCCGCAACAATATACCACTGCCCCTTTAATTTATATTTTGTAAATTTGAACATGCGCGACCCCATCTATAAATTTCACATTTTCCTTATTTATCAATTTCAATTCTGCCGCCAAATTAACAATTTTGTTTCCAATCAAATTTATTATTTTTGCTTCCTCTAAGAGAGGGATAATTTCTTCCTCTTTAGCAAACTTCTCAAAATAAAAACTTTTCTTTATTTCAAAATCAATCTCTCCAAATTTCAGTTTTTTTCCGAGAATTTCTCTGTCGCAGGCAGCAAGCAATTTATCTCTTTTAAAATATTTGCAGGCGAACTCAATTATCATAAATTTAAAAATTAATATCCTTTGTAAGGCATAAAATAATCCATAACGAATACTGATTATTTTTGAATAAATAACCCAAAAATAATTTGGCAAACATCTCTAGACCTTCTATGGAATCCAAATAATATTCGGGCATCAAGCCAGTAATTTTATCAATTTAATTTTTATCTCTTCTCCTTAACATACTTCTTAAACCAAGTTAACCATCTGTTATAAATCTCTTTTGAATCCAAAGCTCCCAATTCTTTTCTAACTTCTTCTGAAAAAATATGAAACATGGAATTTGAAAGAACAACGCTGTTTGCTTCCATAATATCCAATTTCTTCGTTGCAATTGCGGTTTTTACAATTGTATCAAGGATATTTGCTCTTAAATTAATATTGTTCCAGACTGCATCCCAGTTTCCCTTCCACTCTTTTACATTTTTCGCAATTGAATTTATTATCTCGCTTTCTCCCGCCAGCAAAGTTGTTGTTGGCTCAAGTTCATCTTTTTTGGCATTATATTCAAGAAGATTGACAAATCCTCTTTCCTCTCCGGGGTCTTCTTTCCAATGTTTTCTGATTTCCGTAAATTCAACCGTTCTCCTGAAGGAATGCAAACCATCTGCACTTTTTAAAGTGTTATTTATTATTACAAGATCAGTTGCCTTAAAACTTGTTGGAGGAACGCCCAAATCATTTACAACCCTATCAAATAAACCATAAGCGCTTTCTCCATGTATAGTGCCTGCGACAACATTTGCCATTGCACCTATTCTCATAGCCTCATAAAGAGCTAAAGCCTCCTTGCTTCTAACTTCTCCAATTATTAAACAAGAATCTCCCAATCTGAGAGACACTCTCAAAGCTTCTTCTGCGGGAAGTTCTGTTTCAACCATCGTTATAACAGATCTTGATTTTAATCTCGTTACATTAAATCCAAGTTCTCTGAATTTGGTAAGAGGCAATTCCAAAGTATCTTCTACCGAAATAATTCTTTTATTTTTCATTATTTGTGAAATTATAGCAGCCAATAAACTTGTTTTTCCCGAACTTCTTGTCCCGCCAACCAACATGGATCTTCCACCATCAATTATAAACCAGAGCAGACCGCTTGCTAAAGGATTAATCATTTTCTGAAAAATAAATAGCGGAAATGTCCAGGGCTTTTCTCTGTGTCTTCTTAAAGCGAACCCAAGACCTTCTGGAGATAAGGTTTGCATTATTGCACAAACTCTTGCCTTCCCTCCGGGAACAGATATTTCTGCATCTAAAACAGGATTTGCTTCATCCAATGGTCTTCCAGAACTCAATCGCAATCTTGTTGCCAATAATTCTGCATCTTCCCTTGTTTGCGTTATGTTTGTCTGGCATTCGCCGTATTTACCATGATAAAGATATATGGGAGAAGAACCTGGAGGAGAATTAACATAAACATCCTGAACATTATCATCGGACAAAATTAATTCCAGAATTCCAATTCCTGCCGTATATCTAACGAGAATATTTGAAATAATTTTCAGTCTTTCTTCTGGAATATTTGAATTGGAAAGTTCTCTTAGCATATCGAGACCTATATTGTAAAAACTTTTTCTTACTTCTGCCGAAGCAAATTCTTCCCTTTCCAGAGGTCTGTGTCTCGCCATGTATCTCTTTGCCTGATCAAGCAAAGCATATTCTTCCTCCTCCAAACCAAATTCTATGGGAATGATATGATATAAAATTCTCACTTCATGGGGTATTTTATAAATTTCAACTTTTGCATCCCGGATTTGATAATTGTCAATTAATTCTGCTTTTTCCGGTGGAGTAGCCTGATATTTTGTGTAAGTGAAATTAGGCCTAACGGAAGGAATAAAAAATTGTCTGTAAACTGATCTGTCTCCTACTTTATATCCGGGCAAAAATTCCAGACTCTTCTTGATCAGGACTGTTTCCTTCAATAAATCTCTAAGAGGTAATAAGGTATTGTTTAAATAGTGTTCATAACATTCTTTGCAGATTCCTTTAGTCCTTTCATGCATAACTTTTGTGTGTCTTATTCTCCTGACCAGCAATACATAAGCACCTATGGGGTCATTCCGCAGTTTTGTTAAAATTATATTTTGCAAAAAATCCATTCTCTTTGAAACACATCGGTCGCATTTTTCTGTAACTAGATTTTTTTTGGAAAACAATTTCAAATCCCTTGTTATTCTTTCATAAATTTTGGCTATTTCGAGCAACATTTGAGTTTGCTCAAAATTATATTCATATTCTCTCTCTTTTGATAAAATAATTGTTTTGGCATCTTTAACGGCAATTAACTTGTTTAAAACATCAGCCATGCATTCTGGAAAATCTTCAATTGAAGAACCATATATGCAATTCAAGCAATTTATTTTTAAAACACCATCTTTATATGTGTATTTTTCTAGCATAATATGGCTTTACGTTTTAAAAATAAGTTGCGAAGTTCTATTTGACAATTTCCCCAAAAGCTTTAACAACCCTGTCAATTTCTTCTTTTGTCAGTTGGTAGGTTGAAATCTTGAAGTTTTTTGTTAAACCCGGTTTTATTCCTCCTATTCCCCTCTTTTTTAGTTCATGATATAAAAAATAACCTCTCTTTTTGTGTTTCTTTGAAATTTCATATATTGGTTTTGCTTCGAAAAACATCAAATCATGATTGTGCGGTTTTTCCCCCAATTGCTTCAAACCAAGTTTTTCCATTTCCCCTGAAAAATATCTCGCTTTTTCAACTTCTTTATTCCAATATTTAATTCTTTCTCTAACAATTGGAAATGAAGCTATCAAAGTTATTATGGAGGGTCCTCTGGAAGAACAGCCAAGCATCTCTATTTCCTTATTGGGAAAATACCTGCTTTTTCTTAAAATTATTTTTTCCCATTCTTTGTTAAAACCAAGAACACCAATTGGACCAGATGCTGCCATTGATTTGTGGCCCGAACCGATCAAAAAATCAACTCCCAATTTGTTTAATTTAATTTCAAGTCTTCCCATAGAATAAGCGCAATTTAAAAGAAGAGGAATGCCTTTATTTTTACAGATTTTTGACAATTTTTTAACGTTGGGAAAATTTCCATAGTTTCCATCCGGATAAGTCAGCAAAACCAAAACCGGCTTGTTCAAATCTATTTTTTCCTCAAAATTTTCAACATCAATTTTGTATTCCGGATATCCCGAGTTTTCAACAATTTCAATATCCAATCCAGCTCTTTCTGCGGCAATATAACTCGAATAATGAGCATTTCCGTCTGCGAGAACAATTTGGCTTTTGTTTTTTTCTGCAACCTTTAGAGAGTTCATAACGGCAAACATAGCTTCCCTCGCCCCATTTGTTGTTCTTGCCAAATCGCAACCCAAAAATTCCGGCAATTCTTCATGAACAAATTTTTTTATATCCGGTTTCTCAATCAAATCCAATCTTCCGGGACAGAAATCGCAGACAGAATAACCATCTGCAAATTCAATCAAAGCTTCTCTTGCCTCTTTTGTAAGAATTCCTCCTCTCTGAATTGGGTTTAGATTAATTTCAAATTTTGATCTTTTTAGTTGCATAATTAAATCTATTAATTATAACTCAAACTATCTCCACATTAAAATTATCTTTCATAAAATTAATTGCTTCCTCGGATGAAATCCTGTGTTTTTTTCCTATCTTTGTTTTTCCGAATCCAGGCCTTCTCAGGGTAACGCAAACATCTAAACCGAAAATTGGTATTTTTGGATCATATTCTATTCCAGGGATTTCAATATATTCTGGAATGCCGAAAGAGAAGGTTCTTCCGGAGAAACATCTTTTGTTTAATTTGTTTTCTTTTGCTTTTAAAAGTCTATCCAATAATTTCTTTGTTTCTTCACCCCTGATGGTAACAATTACTCCAATATCACGACCTTTGGCAACACCAAAAGTTGTCCTTTTCTTGGTCTTTCTATAAACGGCTTTTCTATTGGTTATTCTCTCTAAAATTGTTTTTGCATTTTCAAGATTTTCTCCCGGTTCTCCAACACCTATATTTAATACTAATTTCTCAATTTTTATCTCCCTCATTTTATTTTCTGTCGCTTTCTCCATCATTAAATTCTCTGTTTAAAAATAAATTAAGGTTTAAAAATAGGATGCGGGGGGAGAGATTTTCGAAACAAAGTTTTCTTTTGGCTTGAGGGTTTTCTTTTACCAAAAGAAAAGCCTCATTCGAACTCTCGAAGGGACTTTTATGGAGCCAATATTTTCTTTAAAAAAGAATGGCTACCCACAAGGTTTCCTAAAGCCAAAAACAATCTGGGCTTCGCACTTATATACCTAAGCCTTGCGCCTTTAGCCTATATTTGACCACTTGGCTACCCCCGCATAATTTATCAGTATTTTATAAATTTATCAAGGCATTCTAATAACAGTATTAGATATTTCTATTTTAAATTTTAATTAGAATTATGGTAACCATCTATTCAATAAAAGGGGAAAAAAAGGGAACAATTAATTTGGGGAAGGTGTTTAATTTTCCTTTAAGAGTTGATTTAATAAAAAAAGCCGTTCTTGTTTTTAGGGCAAACAGGAGGCAGAAATATGGAGCGGACAAACTTGCTGGTTTAAGAACAAGCGCACATTATCATGGAAGGAGCGGTCTTCCACCTCATGTTAGAATGGCCGGAAGAGAGATGGCAAGACTGCCGAGAATTCATGGCGAAGGTCCTCTGTTATTCAGAGCAAGAGCAGCACCTCAGGCAATAAAAGGTAGAAAAGCCCATGCTCCGGTACCAGAGAAAAATTTCACAAAATCAATAAATAAAAAAGAAAAAAAATTAGCTCTTTATTCGGCTCTATCTGCTTCAGTGAATAAAGAACTTGTTTTGAAAAGAGGACACAAAATAGAAAAATTAAAAGAAGTTCCCTTGGTTGTTGAAGACGAATTTGCCAAATTAAATAAAACTAAAGAGGTCTATTCTGTTTTGAAAATTCTGGGTTTGAAAGAAGAACTAGACCGGGCAAAGAAGAAGAAAATAAGGGCCGGAAAAGGAAAAAGAAGGGGAAGAAAATATAAAAAGAAAAAATCGGCTTTGATAATAGTTCCAGAAAAATGTGATTTGCAAAAAGCAGCCAGAAATATTCCCGGAATTGAAATTTCTCTCATTAAAAATTTGAATGTTGAAAAACTTGCTCCGGGAAACAATCCAGGAAGATTAACAATTTTTACAAAATCTGCTGTTGAGCAGTTAAATAAGTTTGAAATATGAGAGAAAAAACTTTTTGGGCATTGGTAGATTATCCAGTTACAACGGAGAAGGCCGTCAGAATTGTAGAGAACGAAAATAAATTAACTTTTCAATTAAAAAAACTATCAACAACCAAAGAGGAAATAAAGAAAAGTTTTGAAGAAGAATTCAAGGTAAAAGTAGAAAAAGTGAATACTCTGATAGATAGAAAAGGAAAAAAGAAAGCAATAATAAAATTAAAAAAAGAATTCTCCGCGGGAGATATTGGTGTAAAGTTGGGAATTATTTAATTCATAAACTATACTTATGCCCAAACTAATTTTAAATATAGAAAATGACAAATTGAAAGAAGAAGTAAAAACAATGATTTCAAAAATAGATTATCCTTTGAGATTTGAAAATATAAAAATATCGACAAGTTACAAGACGGATTTTTTGAGCGGAGATGCCGACAGAGACATGGAGATTTTAATAAATCCGGAAAACAAAATTCTTGAAAATAAATTTTTGTTTCGCGGTTTTTTTGCGAGATTTATTTTTCTCCTGATAAATGAAAAGGAGGGATTGAATCTGGAGATTAAGGAAAAATTGGAGTTGCCGGAACTTGTTGAATTTGTGCAGAATTTTTTTGCGGATTATAAAGCGGTTAAATACGGATTTAAAGTTGATATGCACAGGTTTTTTCTTGAAAAAATCTTAAAGAAAATTTACAAAAACGAAAAAATCTCAAAAGAGGACTATTTGGAATTTTATTCTTTTTATCTGATTTTCAAAAAAGTGGGAGAAGAAGGAGAGATAAAAGCTCTTCTTGAGACAGTAAAGATGGAAGGATTGGATAAATTATTGAAAGAAGTGGAAAAATTGAATTATCCCTACTTTTTTGGAGATGAAACTTTGAAAAAAGAATGGATAGAAATTTTTGACAGAAAATGAGCCCGGGAGGATTTTCATCAATTTTCGGATACGCTTTTTATTAACCGATACCCCATGAGGTATCGGCTTTTTTAAATGCGAGATTTTGAACCCCCAACACCTGGATCCGAAGTCCAGTGCTCTATCCAATTGAGCTACGGGCCCATAAATTTAAACCATTTAGAAATTCTTATATAAATTTATGCACTGGGCAGATAATTTTGCAAAGCAGGTTGTTGAGAATAGAAACAAAGAAGAATATGTTGTCGAAAGCGGAATCACTCCTTCTGGAATTGTTCATATAGGAAATGCCCGGGAAATTTTAACTCAATATTATGTTTATCTTGGAATTTTAAAATTGGGCAAAAAAGTCAAATTTCAATACATCTGGGACGATTTTGACAGATTCAGAAAAGTTCCAAAGGGAATACCGGCCAAATTTGAAAAATATATTGGAATGCCTTTAACAAAAATTCCCGATCCATTTGGCTGTCACAATTCCTATGCCGAACATTTTGAATTCAAATTTATGGAAGAAATTTTGCAATTAGGCATAAAACCACTTTATCTTTCTGCAAGCAAATTGTACGAAAAAGGAAGTTTTACAGAAAATATAAAACTCGCTTTAGAGAAAACGGAAAAAATTATGGAAATTCTGAATAAGTTCAGACTCGAACCTTTGCCCGAGGATTGGCTTCCGGTAAATCTGTATTGTGAAAGATGCGGGAAGGATTGCACAAAAATAAAATATCTGGGTGATTACAAAATATCTTACAAATGTGATTGCGGATTTGAGAATGAAATTGATTTTAGGAAAACCAGAATAGTGAAACTGAAGTGGAGAGTGGATTGGGCTTCAAGATGGGCTTACTTTAAAGTTGATTTTGAAAGTTCGGGAAAAGAACATAAATCAAGAGGCGGTAGTTGGGATACTTCGGTTTTAATATCAAAAGAAATTTTTGATTATAAGCCACCAATTGGACCGATGTATGAATTTATTCATCTGAAAGGACAAAAAGAAAAAATGTCAAGTTCTGCTGGAAATATTGCAACAATATCCCAATTGCTAAAAATCTTTGAACCCCCAATTATCAGATTTCTTTATACCCAGAGGCTGAACAAAACCATTTTCATTCCGTTTGACCTCGATATATATAGAATATACAATGATTTTGACAAATCAGAAAGGATTTATTTCGGATTGGAGAAAGGAAATGATGAACTTAAAAGAAAATATGAATTAAGTAAAATAGAAGATTATGAAACTTGTCCAAAAAGAATCTCTTTTTCTGAGCTAACTTTTCTCGTTCAATTTATACCGGAAGAGAAATTAAGAGATTATATAAAAAATCTGATGAAGTCAAGAGGAATTGAAATGACAAATCTTGATTTGGATTTATCTTTGGAGAGAGCCTCTAAAGCAAAGTACTGGATAGAAAACTATGCTCCAGAAGAAGTAAAAATTAAATTGAGTTCTGAAAAAATAGATTTGACAGAAGAACAAAGAGAGCTTCTAAAAAAATTTATTAAAATTATCAAAAAACCAATCTCAACAGAAGAATTGCAAAAACAGATTTTTGAATTATCAAAGGGAAAGGAAATTTTTGAACTTTGTTATAGGGTTTTAATTGGAAAAACTCATGGACCAAAACTGGCGATGTTAATAGATGCAATCGGGAGAGAGAAAGTTATTGAGAGATTGTCCGGTATTTAGCATTTTTATAATAAAAAATACAGTATTTGATCTATATTCTAAAAAAAATCAAGAAAACCAAACTTTCTATTTTTCATAAAATATCTAACTAGATTGGTTAACAAAAACTTTTGCTATTGAATAATCCCTGTTTTTCTTGGAAAGTATGTATTTAATTTCTATTTTTTCTTCATTTATTTTGAATTTCTTTGCTATTTCTGACTTTAGTGATTCTTTGGTTGGCGTAGGCATACCTGGATGTGACACTTTAATCTGCATTTCTATTCGGTTTAAAAACGGATTATCAATTTTTTTGAGCGTCTCCATAATTAAATTAATTATTTCTTATAATTATAAATATCCTTATTTCTTTACAGAAAAGAAAAATTTTTGTTTTTTCAAGTACAGCCAAGTGAGAGAAGATTTGCCAAATATATAATTATATGTGATCTCTATTTTAATTAAAAATATTGATAAATTTCAACCAGAAATCTTGACTTTTGAATGCCTTATCACTTTTCCATTTAACAAATAGCCGGATTGGAATTCCTCTAGGATAATTCCCTCCTCTTTATCTGATTTTTCTTTTAGCAAAACCTCATGATAATAAGGGTCAAACTTCTTTCCAACAGCCTCAATTTTTTTCAAGCCAAAAGTTTTTAGTATTTTTAGAAAGTTTTTGTAAATTAATTCCAGACCTTTTAAATCTTCTTTATTTTTCATTGAAGCCAAACTTCTCTCAAAGTCATCCAAGATTACTAACAATTCTTTTATCAGATTTTCATTTGCCTGTCTGATGAATTCTTCTCTCTCCCTTAAAACTCTTTTCTTGTAATTGTCAAAATCTGCCTGCAAATATTTTAACTGTTCTAAATAAGTTTCTGCAAGTTTTTTGGCCTCGGAAAGTTCTTTTTTCAGTTTTTCTTTAGATTTTTTCTTTTCTTCGGGCATAAAATTTAACTAAAATTAAAACTATTAACTTTTTTTAAGATTTTTTCCAATTCAAAACTCAAAATTTTTCGGTTTCTGACAACAAACTCTCCACCTATTAAAACATCAGAAACAACTCCATTAAACGAATAAATTAAATTGGAGATGATATTATAATTAGGATTAAGAAAAATATTATCTTTATCTATCAAAACAAGATCTGCTTCTTTTCCACTTTCAATACTCCCCACTACCTTTTCAATTCCGAGAGCCCTTGCTCCATTTATTGTTGCAGAATCAAAAATTCTCTCGGCATTCATTGCATCAACATTGTATTTTATCCTTTGTAGTAAAACTCCAAATTTCATTTCTTCAAACAGATTTAAGTTATTGTTACTTGCAACAGAATCCGTTCCAATGCATAAATATTTTAATTCTTTTGCTGAACAGATTCCGCTTGCCAGTTTTGCATTTGAGCACGGATTATAGGCGATAAAACCCTTTTTTTTATTTAAAATTTCAATTTCTGCTTCATTTAAATATATCCCATGGGCTCCTACAAATCTGTTTTTTAGTAAACCAAGATCTTCAAATAAACTCAAGGGTCTCTTACCCCTTTGTTTTATACATTCATTTACTTCTTTCTCCGTTTCTGATAAATGAATATGTATTGGCAAATTATATTTTTCTGCGAGTTTTGAACTTTTAACCAATAATTCATCAGAACATGTTTCGGAAGAATGAGGAGTTACACTTGGTTTTATCTTCTCATTTTTCAAGGAAAGAATCTTATTAATCTCTTTTTCTTCTTTTTCTATCTCCGCATCTGTCTTATCGGAATCAAAAAAATCAAACATTGCACAACCCAGAAAACATCTCATTTTAGCTTTTTTGGCAGCCTTTGCAATATTTTCTGTAAAAAAATACATATCATTAAAACATGTTGTTCCAGTTAGCAACATTTCTCCCATTGCAAGCAAACTTCCATAATAAACCATCTCTTCATTTAATTTTGCTTCTCTTGGCCAAATTTCTTCTTTCAACCATCTCTGCAAATTTTTATCATCGGAAACTCCCCTAAAAAGATTCATTGGTATATGGGTGTGGCAATTTATCAAACCCGGAATAACAATTTTATTTGAACAGTCAATCACTTCATCTTTTTTGCTTATATTGTTTCCAATTTCCAGTATTTTATCTTCTATTAAAATATCCCGGTTCTCCAAAATTTCTCTTTTTTCATTCTGTGTCACAATAAATCTGCAGTTCTTAAGGAGCATAAGTTATTTAAAATTTTGTATTTAGAATTGTGGAAATTTTATCCATAGTTGAACATTTCCAGCAATGGAAAAAATTCCATAAAATCCTGTGAAAAAAATAATTTTAGCCAATAATCGGAGAGGGATATTTTATTTGTCTATAAAAATCTCATAGCTTCCAGATTCATGGGAGCATAACTCTCGATGCCGAATATTTTATTGATAGCTCCAGCCAGATTTAAAGCCTTGGAAGGCTCACCGTGATTTACCAGAATTCTCTTCGGTTTCTCTTTCAGATGTCCAATAAAATTTAAAAGCTGTTTTCTATCAGAATGTCCAGAAAGACCATCCAACGTTTTAACTTCCAGATTTATTTCTATTTTTTCTCCATTGGATAATTCAACTTCTTTGTATCCTTGTTGTATTTTGTTTCCAAGAGTGCCTTTTGCCTGATAACCAACAAAAATTAAGGTATTTTTTTTATCTGAACCGAATTTCTTTAAATATTCTATAATGGGACCTCCGTTTATCATTCCAGAAGTAGCAATAACAATATACGGTTTTTCATCGCTTAAAACCTGTTCTCTCTCTCTGTAGCTTGCAATATGTATAAATCTTTTTGATTCGAAGGGATTTTTGTTTTCTTCAATTATCTGTTTTTGTAAATTATAGGCCAGATATTTTGGATAAGTTGAGTGAATCGCACTTGCATCATATATCATTCCTTCTATATAAATCGGAACATCTATATTATACTTTTCTAAAATTACCATCAATTCCTGACCTCTTCCAACGGCAAAGGAAGGAATTAATACTTTTCCCCCTCTTTTAATGGTTTTTTCTATAATAGATATAAATTCTTTTTCCGCGTCTTCTAATCGAGGTGTCAAATCATTTGGTCCTCCATAAGTGCTTTCTATTATCATACCTTCGCATCTTAGAAACTGGGTGAAGGCTGGATCGAGAAGATTTGAAACAGAATATTTTATATCTCCCGTGTAGATTAAATTTATTTTTCCATTCGCTATATTGAAATGAGATATGGCGCTTCCGAGAAGATGCCCCGCATTTTCAAAAATCAATCTTACATCGGAAGTAATATCCGTAACTTCTTTATATTTCAGAGGAATAACATTTTTTATCATCTTTTTTACATCAGAACTTGTATACAAACTTTTCCCCATTTCTTTTTGTGTTAACTGAATTGTGTCAACCTGTAACAAGGCAGCAAGTTCTCTTGTAGGTTCTGTGCAATAAACAGGACCTTTATATCCCATCTTATATAAATAAGGTATAAAACCACAATGATCTAAATGCGCATGACTTAAAACTATTGCATCAAGAGAATCTATATCAAAATCGGGTGGAATGATTGGATATTGATCCTCTCCCGTTGCTCCAGTTGAGAGACCACAGTCAAGCATAATATTTGAATTTGGTGTTTGCATCAAAAAACAACTTCTGCCGACCTCCCTGCCGCTTCCCAAAGATAAAATTCTTAAATATTTTGTTTCTTTTGGGTCTGTTAGATATATTTTTTTTCCAATACTGTTTAAAAATCTTTTCCTGTATTTTGATGATTGATATAGAGTCTTTCTAATGACTTCTACATGATTTGATTTTGGAGTAGCAACTCTTTGAACAAGAGGAATCCAGAAAGTTTCTTTTTTAATTCTTCTGACTATCTCTCCCTGCTCTCCTATAGCAATTTGAGGATATCTGACATTTATTGTAACTTTTGAAAAATCCGGCTCAAAATAAATATCTGATATTTCTGCTTCCGGCGGAATAATCTCCTTGATTTTTGAGATAGTTTCATCTGTTGGAGGCAGGGTATCCGGTTCTATTCTTACCTCTATCCTTTTTTTTATTTTTTCTACTATCTCCCTGATCTTTTCATTTTGAGTTAGAAAAAAGTTCTTGTTTCTCGTATAGACAACAATTTTGCTGCCTTCATAATGAATTCTTGCATCCGTTAATTCAGGAAGACTTTCCTTTACTATTTTTAGATAGTCCATCTTAATCTAAACTACCGTAACACGGTTTATAATAGATATAAAAACCAGTTGAAAACCGTGAAAAATACGGAGAGTATAATATAATAATCTATTTAAATTATTTAAATAAAACTATAGAAACTAAATTCTTATTTTGGAAATGCTGTTTAAGAAACAATTATAAATAGGGATTTTCTGCGGATAAAATAAGAAGAGAACCGGATAAATCCATAAACTATGTTATATCTGGCAATGTATTAAATCTATTATGCAAATTAATTTCATCCAACGCCGATTTAGATATAAATTATTAATTTTTAAGAAGATTTATGTATAGCAAAAAAATTGACGGGGATAACATAGCAAAAGCACATTCTTTAAATTTAAGAATCTCTGTTAAAAATGCAAAAGTTGTTTGCAAATCTGTGAGAGGCATGTATTTGAAAAAAGCCAAAAAATTCTTAGAAGATGTGTTAAAAGAAAAAAGAAGCATAAATGGAAAATATTATTCGAAAACAACGAAAGAGGTTTTAAATATTATAAAGAGTGCGGAGAAAAATGCCGAATTCAAGAACTTGGATACAGATAATATGTACATCCTGCATATTGCCGCTCTGGATGGAACACATATGTATAGAAGAAGAAGAAAATATAGATTTGGAACAAAAATTAAATCCGCCCATCTTGAAGTTATTTTAAAAGAAAAAACCAAAAAATTGGAAGAAAAGAAAATAGAAAAAAAGATGAAAGAAAAGATTGATAAAGAAGAAAAAAGGCAGGAGAAGGAAATAAAAGAACAAACAGAAGAAGGAAAGAGAGCTGAAGAGACAGAAAAATTAAAGCAGGAGAAGGAAATAAAAGAACAAACAGAAGAAGGAAAGAGAGCTGAAGAGACAGAAAAATTGAAAGTTGAAAATAAGGAGCAAATCAAAAAAGAAAACTAAAAACTTCTGTTTTTTCTTTGAAATTTTAAAAACAGGTAATATATCAAGACGATAAGTTTATATAAAGATTTAAATTAGTAAACATTATGTTCGGAAGCATATTTGATATTATAGGATTTTTAATCTTCATGGTATTTATATTCTTATTTCCAAGAATGATGTTGTATCAAATTTTAACTTTGTTGAATGCAAAAGTTCAGAGTTATGAAGAAATGACAAATAAAGCGCAGAAAATTATAATTAAGAAAATTGACAAAAAAACAAAATTGACAAAAAAACAATTGAAAAACAGCATTGACAGAATAATGGAATACTTTGTTGTAG
>JAGGTL010000015.1 GCA_021163805.1 Candidatus Aenigmatarchaeota archaeon
CAGAGGTCTTTCATTTGTCGAAGCGAAAACCAGTTCCGGTTCTTTTGTTTTTAGAAAGTCGTAAATTTGTTCTTTCAGATTTTGTTCGTTTTCCATTATAAAATTCGTTTTAAAATTAAGTGGTTTAATTATTACGAGGTTATACTAACTGCCCTCTCTAAATAAAGTTTACTCGCAATTCTCACAAACCCATAGACCTTTTGAAAATCTTAAATTTTCCGTATATTTTCCGCAGACCTCGCAAATCCCTTTCACGGGTTTTTTCTTAAATTCGGTTTCCCCGGGATGAATTCTCAACCATTCAATTCTATCAAGAAGAAATTTTGGAAGAACTCTCAAAATATCTTTCATAGTGACAATTCCAACAACTTCTTTTTTTTCCAAATCAACAACCGGCATCCTCGTTATATTATTCATCAACATCTTGTCAGAAATATGCAAAAGTTCGTCATCTGGAGATACATACATAACAGGACTCGTCATTATGTCTTTTACTTTTGTTTTTGGACTCTTGTTCTTTGCGATGGCTTTTCTTGTAATATCTCTTTCTGTAACAATTCCAACCAATTTATCGCCTTCAACAACAAGAACATTTCCAACTCTGTATTCTGCCATTTTCTTTGCTGCCTGTTGGAGAGTCGTATTTGGAGAAACTTTTGCCAAATCTGTTGTCATCACATCTTTTACTTTTAGCCTCTTCTTGAAAAACGGACGCCTCATAATAAGTACATACATTTAAATAAGAATGTAAATAATTGTAATTGTCGAAGTCTGGTTGGATGCTTTGCATTTCAAATCCGGGCATCTCAGATTTATTTCTCCGAACTTCAATAAAAACAAATCTTTCCAGATTTTTGATATATGCCGGAAATTGTTCTCATATTGCGGGAAATTATATATTTTTAAAATTTAATTATGATTTACTTAATTTTGTCTTTATTGTATCTGATTACTTTTCTTGTAGGGCGTCTGATAGAAAAAATTAGGGTTCCCTGGATATTCTCCGCTTTATTTCTGGGCTTTATTTTCAGTTTATACAATCCATTTCCGGCAATAACATCTTCCGACACATTCAGATTTTTGGCCAGTTTGGGAATGTATTTCCTGCTTTTTATAATTGGGTTTGAAATAGATGTAAAAGAAATTAAAAGGGAAAGCGGGTTCTTATTTGTTTCAACACTTGTTATAATCCTTTCAGAAGGTTTATGTGGCATGTTATTGGTTCATCTAATTTTTCAACTAAACTGGTTTTTATCTTTTTTGGTGGGACTTTCCTTTGCTACCGTAGGAGAGGCGGTTTTGCTGCCAATACTTGATGAGTTTAAAATAATAAATAAAAAACTTGGTCAAAGCATCATAGGCATTGGTGTGTTAGATGACATTTTTGAGATTTTTACGCTCGTGCTTGCAATTAGCATGGTGGGAATTTCCTCTGCCCATCCAACATCCACAATTTTAGTTACACTGACGTCTCTCATTTTGGTTTTCGGACTAACTTATTTTCTTTCTCTCCTGAAAAAAGAAGGAAAAAAATTCAAAGTGTGCAATATAGAGACTCTGTTTCTCTTCACCATGTTCATTTTTTTTCTTTTCTTGGGAATAGGAAATTACGCAGACATAGATGCCTTGGCAGCTTTGCTTGCCGGCGTTGCGCTAAAAAACTTTATTCCAGAGGAAAGATTAAAATTAATAGAAAGCGAAATAAGGTCTGTTTGCTATGGGTTGTTTGCACCTCTTTTCTTTTTCTGGGTTGGCATTACGACCAGTTTAACTTATCTGGTTCAGAATTCTTTAATATTACTTATTTTCTTTCTCGTTCCATTAATCAGCAAACTCATTCCTTCTTATTTGGTTGGGAGAAAAAAACTTGGCAGCAGGGAGTCTTTTCTTTTGGGCATTGGATTGTCGGTTAGATTCAGCACAAGTGTTGTAATATTAAAATATTTATTTGAACATCAATTAATACCTGTTAGTTTGTATTCGGTTTTAATAGCATCTACTGCACTGTTTACTCTGCTAATACCTCTCTCTTTTGCCTGGTTGCTGCAGAGATGGAAAAGATTTATAAAGTAGTTAATATTCTTCTTTGATCACCCTGTCAATTATCCAAGCAATGGTGATGCCCGCCACAAATCCGGCAAAGGTTAAGGAAAGCAATATTACCCAGTCATATAAACCCAAAGGCACAACTTCGAAGTAAGAGGCAAGAGGTGTATAAAGCAACATCAATTGTAATAAAATAGATATTATCAGAGAATAAATCAAAAATTTGTTTTTTAACCAATCCTTGAAACTGCAAAGTTTCTCTTCATATCTTATTACAACTATTCGCACTATCTCGTACAAAATAAATCCCGTAAATAGAGCCGTTCTGGCTTTTTCTAAACCAAAAGGCAGGAGTAGTAAGAAAGTAATGATGAGAACTGCAGCTTTTTCAATCCCAATACTTCCTACGAGAAATATTAATTTTTTATTTATTATTCCTTCGCCACGCTTTTTTGGTTTTCTTTTCATAACATCGGGTCTTGCAGGATCTACGGATAGAGCCAAGGCTGGAAGACCGTCAGTAATTAAATTTATCCAAAGAATCTGCACAGGATAAAGAGAAATAAAGGGCAAAAATAAAGTGGCGAGCAAAACGACTATTACTTCCGCTAAATTGCAGGTAAGCAGATAATCAACAAATTTTCTGATATTGTCAAAAATTCTTCTGCCTTCTTTTACAGCATTTCTTATGCTCGCAAAATTATCATCCAAAAGCACAATATCGCTGGCTTCTTTGGCTACTTCCGTACCCTTTATACCCATCGAAATACCAACATCCGCTTTTTTTATTGCCAAAGCATCGTTTACACCATCTCCTGTCATCGCCACAGTATGTCCCTCTTTCTGCAAAGCTTCTAAAATTCTAAGTTTATGGAAAGGAGTAGTTCTGGCAAAAATATTTATTCCTTTGTTTAAAGCTATATTCAATTCTTCTTCATTCATTTTATCCAAATCATTACCGGTAAGCACGCCTTCAGAATGCATGCCTACTTCTTCTGCTATTGCTTTGGCAGTAAGGGGATTGTCTCCCGTAATCATTATGACGCGTATGCCCGCAGAATAGCATTCTTCTATGGCTTCTCTAACTTCCGGTCTTGGCGGGTCAGAAAGCAAAACTAAACCTATGAAGATTAAATTTTTCTCTATTGGTTTTTTATAATCTTTATAAGCCATAGACAGAATTCTAAATCCTCTTGAAGATAGTTCTTCATTTTTCTTGAGTATGGTTTCTTTTGTTTTTTTATCCAATTTGGCGATTTTTTCTCCAAGTAAGACTTTGCTGCTTTTGGCGAGGATAACTTCTAGAGCACCCTTTGATAAAACCAATTTTTCTCTACCAAAATCGTGAACCACGGTCATCATTTCTCTCTCAGAAGAGAAGGGCACTTCATCTATGCGCTTTCCTTCAGATTTAATGAAAGATGCATATTGCTTTAGAGCAATGTCTGTTTCGTCACCAATCCATTTTTCTTTTCCCTCTTCCAAAATGGTCTTGGCATCGTTGCAGTAAAAACAAACTTTATTCGCTAAATTTCTTGCCTTCTTACTTTCCCGTAAAAACCAGAAATTCCTCACTTCCATTTTTCCTTCTGTCAAGGTTCCTGTTTTGTCTGTGCAAATGACCTCTACTGAACCCACAGATTCTGTAATTGCTAGACGCCTGACTAAAGCTTTGCGTTTAGCCATTTGTCTTGCACCTAAAGATAAAGATATGGTAACAACTGCCGGCAGATCTTCCGGTATGGCAGCTACAGCTAAAGAGATCGCTATTAAACTCGCCTCCATTAAAGTGAATTTATTAAACGCCACAGCAAAAGTTACGACAATTATCAAAGCTGTAAAGGCAACTATATTTTTTGTAAATTTTCCTATGTGTTGTTGGAAAGGTGTTTTCCCTTCATCTATTTCCTGCATTTTTGCAGCTATTTTTCCGATTCTGGTATGCATGCCGGTAGCATTAACTTTGGCTACAGCCCTTCCCGTATATACACCACAAGCAGAATATATCTTGTCTCCTTTTTGCTTTTTCACTTCTTTTGATTCCCCTGTTAAAGGAGATTCATCCATCTTCAAGTTGCCCTCCAATATTTCTGCATCTGCGGGTACAACATCTCCTCCTTCTACCACTATTAAATCGCCCGGAATGATTTCCGTTGCAGATATTTCCTGTTCTTTACCATCGCGAATAACTTTTGCTTTTGGTGTGGCGAGACGTTGCAAAGCTTCAACAGCTTGTTCGGCTTTATAATCTTGCACAAAACCCGCAATGCCGGAAGCAAAAACTATTATCAGGATTAGAACGGAATCAAAATATTCCGCATGTTTTATAAAATTGACAGAAAAAGAAAGAATTGCCGCAACGATAAGAAGAAGAATAATTGGAGAAGTAAACTGGGAAGCAAATAATTTGAATGGAGAAACTTTTTTTCTTTTCTCTATCTTATTTTCACCGTAGATTTTTAACCGTTTTTTTGCTTCAGCAGAGGAAAGACCTTCCCGCATAAAATATAGTTTAGAGGATATATTATCTTATCGTCAATTTAATCTTATTTAGCAAAGTATTTTAAAGAGAGTTAAAATATTACTTACGCTTTTTATATCTTGTTTCCTCTTGGGTCAACAGGAAGTATTTTCCAGTATATATTGGGATAAACAAATGTTCTATGTAGGTTCCCTCCATGCCCAAAAAACTTAGAAGTTTTCATTCTGTTTTACTTTTTCTTATTAGTTCTGAAAATTCCACATAATTATTTATTTCTCTCTGATTTTGGAGAATTTATTTACAATTTTCAATAATCATTCATAATTTCTGGTATTCTTTCAATCTCTTTAAAATTCTATATATTCTATATTCGGCCAAAAAGAATAATCCAAAGTTTAGATCTTCCTTTACTATATTTAATTCTCTCTCAAAGGTCGTAGTATCTATGCCCATTTTTTTCATTTCGCTTATTTTATATTCTATTTCCCTTATTTTGTCATCTATTTTTTCTTCTAATTCGCTTTTTTCTGATCTTGTTATTGTTCTTTCGGTTTTTTTGAATTCTGGTTTTTCTTCTGGTTTCCTCTTTTTCATCTTTTCGGTTAGGGTTTTATGCAGGAAGTCTTTTATTTTGTCTCTGTACAGATAAGACAGAATTCCGGCAATAATTATCAGAATAATTAAAAGGTAAATCAAATAGTTTCTCTTTTCGGATTTTTTGGGTGGATTGCAGGTTAAGGTAGTTTCGTTGCAACCGTAATCGCAGGTTTCTGTTGTTTGCCAGTTGTTGTTTTCGCAGATTTGAAGTTCTCCGTTGAAACATCTTTTTGCTCCTTCCTCGCAGATTTTTTCTATTGGTTTTGGATTGCAGGTTAAGGTAGTTTCGTTGCAACCGTAATC
>JAGGTL010000025.1 GCA_021163805.1 Candidatus Aenigmatarchaeota archaeon
CAGAGCAATAGCAAAACATTTGTTAAAAACACCGTCGCCTTTGGATAATTCTCCAATCCCTCTTCGTATAGTTTTTGTTTTTTCATATTTCACATCCTCTTTTTACTTTCCATATTATAAGCACAAATCAGATAATAAATTACCCAGCCCTTGAACTCGCTCCACCTTTCCGTGAATTTTCTAGTGGTATCTCCAGATTGAAGTTTTCCGTCAAAGTAGAAATATGAAACCGCTTTTCTGGCTCCAAGGTCGTCTGGAACGCAGAGATCCATTCTCCCCAATGTCGTTATCAGTATCAACTCGGCGGTCCACATACCAATTCCCTTAAAATTCATCAACTCCTCAATAGCTTCCTCATTATTCATCTTTCCGATTTTCTCCAATTCGTATCCATCCGCAACTTTCAGTGCGAGTTCTTTAATGTATCTGGATTTCTGGCGGGATAACTTGCACTTCCTCAATTCGTTCTCATTGGCATTTGCCAATACTTGGGGTGAAGGAAAATCGTAATGCGGTTCGCCATTAATTTCTATTTTCTCTCCAAATCTCTTAACCAATTCCCCTGTCATTACATAGGCAATCCGTAAGGAAATCTGCTGCTGGATTATCACTCTGATTGCTCCCTCAAATATGCTCTCCCCGATTCCTGGAGGTCTCAAACCGTAAAGTTCGTTCTTTACCCTATAAAGTATTTCATCCTTGTCCATATAATCATACAATGCTCTGAGGTCATCTCTCAATCTAAAAATATCTGCTATTTTCTCCAACAAATAAGTTCTTTCTTTTGCATCGATTTTTGAGAATATATCCACCTTCAACTTTGGCTTTTCTACCGTGCCAACAGAGGCAACCCTTACCGGAACCAATTTATCTCCAATTTTGAAAGCCCGTCTCCAGATGCCCTCTTTATAAATTTCTGGCTGTGGCTCCTTGAATGAAGAATAAAATTTCCACTGCAGATCAAAATTATAAGGAGGGGTTGATAGGAGTTCGAATGAATCTTTATCCATGTAAATATATATTCACAGATAAAACCTTTGAGATTTCAAAATTCTATGTTAAACACCTTTCTGAAAATCAAACTGGAAATTGTTGAACTTAGAATAAATATCCAGAACCAATTGAGTTTATTCCCAATAAATGGCAAGGAAACAGGCAAAAATAGAACCGCTCCTTTAAAAAAAACCGATATCATAAAAAAGACCGTTAAAGTAAGCACACCGGATATCATTATTGGTTTTATTGTCTGCCCCATCATTTTTTTCTGAATTTCAAAATTCTTGGATATTAATTTATTTAGTTTTTGTGTATCCTGTTTAGTTTCTTTCATTTCTTTATTTATTTTTTTTATTTCAGATTTCAGTGATTTCACCAAATCAACATCTGTAATTTTTTTCTGAATTAGAGTTGCAACTAAAGTGGTAATAACGGCAATAGATGCAACAATTACAACTTCCATAATTATAAAAATTAATTTATTAAATGGACTTCAGTAAAGCAATAGAAATGATAAGAAAATCAAACAAAATACTTATTGTTTCACATTATGATTGTGATGGACTTTGTTCAGCCAAAATACTATCAACTGCTCTTAAAAAAGAGAACAAAGAAATATCTGTAAGAATCGCCAAAGAACTTTCAAAAAAGATAATTGAAGATATAGAAGAAAAATTTGAAAAAGAAAATTTTGATTTGATGATTTTCTCCGATCTTGGTTCCAGTAATTTAAGTCTTCTTCCGAACAAAGATATCATAATATTTGATCATCATATGCCAGAAAAAATTGAACTTCCGGAAAATATCGTTCAGATAAATCCTATTGTAGAAAACATGGAACTTTGTGGCGCCGGAGTATGCTATCTCTTTGCTTCCAAAATTAATAACAATCAAGAATTAATAGATTATGCAATTGTTGGAGCAATAGGAGATAATCAGGCAGAAATTGGAGAAAACAGAAAAATAGTTTTGGAGGCGGAAAAAATTAAGAGATTGAAAATAGAAAAAGGTCTGAGACTATTTGGCCATATTAACAGACCTTTACATTATTCTCTAACTTATTCAAAATTGCTTCCTTTGAAAGATTGTTCTGAAGTTGTTCAATTTATTTCGGATCTGAAAATTAATTTAAACCATAGCGGAAAAATAAAGAGTTATTATGATTTATCAAAAGAGGAGAAAGAAAGATTATTTCTTGGGATTATAAAGGAAAGAATAAGAAATAATCTGGATCCGACAAATATTTTTTCGGATATTTATCTCCTGACAAAGCAGCCGAGAGAACTGATGGATGCTCTTGAATTTTCAACGATTTTGAACGCTTTTGGCAGACTTGAAAAATTTGACGAAGCTTTAAAACTTCTCGACGGAAATCTTGAAAAACTCGAGGAAGTAATGACAATATATAAAAGAAAACTCGCCACCTATCTGTCTTGGACAACTGAAAATATAAATAATTTTCAACAAACAAAAAACATACTTTTCATTAATGCTGGAGAAAAAATAGATGAAAACATGATAGGAACAATAACTTCTATAATTATAAATAGTTGTACAAACAAAAAGATAGTTGTTGGGCTTGCCTGGGCTGCAGATGGAGTAAAAATTTCTGCAAGGTCGAGAATGCCGGAAGTTGATTTAAATGAAGTTATGAACAAAGTTTGTGAAAAATTGGGAGGAAAAGGAGGAGGACATAAAGAAGCCGCAGGAGGAAAAATTGAAAAAGGAAAAGAAGAAAAATTTATAAAGTTGTTTGCAGAAGAAATAAAAGAAACAATATTTAATTAATTTCAATTAATTTTTTTGTTGCCTTGCTTAAAATCTTGCATTTTTTATCTATCAAACACAGGTCTTCTATTCTTATTCCTCCAAAATTTTTGTGGTAAAGACCGGGTTCTATTGTAAAAACCATTTTATTCTTGAAATTTCCTTGATCAATTGATCCCAAAGTTGGAAATTCGTGAATATTGATTCCAACCCCATGCCCCAGACTATGAGTAAAATATTTGTCCTCTTTATATTTTTTGAAATTTAAAACAGCATCTTCATATAACTTTTTAATTTCACCATTTACTTTACAATTTTTTATTGCTCTTTCTTGAGTCTCGAGAACAAGATTGTATAATTTCTTAATTTTTTGTGTTGCTCTTCCAATAAAAACGGTTCTCGTAAAATCAGAGCAATATCCCTTGTATCTTGCCCCCATATCAATTAACAAAATCTCATTATTTTTTATTTTTTTGTTTGAAGTTTGATGATGAATTTCCGCACTATTTTTTCCGCTCGCAACAATAGGTTCAAAAGATACGCCTTCTGCTCCAAAATCTTCCATTATTTCAATTATCTTTCTCTGAATGAATTTCTCTGTCAAGCCCGGTTTTATAATTTTTAAAATTGAATAAAAGGTTTTATCTGTAATTTTGGCGGCTTTTTTGATTCTTTTTATTTCTTCCCAATCTTTTATCTTTCTTAAATCTTCAATAAATCCCGCACTTGGGATAAGTTTGCCCTTAAGATACTTTTTTAAATATTCATATTCGCCATATTTTAAATCCTCTTTTTCAAAACCAATCTTTTGATATTTTTCTAATATCTTGATTGCTTCTTTGAATAAACTATTTCTTTTGGCAATTATAAAATTTCCTTTCGGAATTCTCTTTTTTATTTCTAGTTGGTAAATTTCCGAAGTTATTATCTTAAAATCATTTTTTGAAACAATTATTAGAAATTCTCTTTCTCCCATGCAGGCGCCTCTAAGGTCAGTTAAATAAAAAATATTAGATGGATTTGTAATCAAAATTGCATCAATATTTTTTTCATTCAATCTATTCCAAATTTTTTTAATTTTCTTCATAATTTCAATATAAACTCTAATTATCTATTTAGATAAAGATTTTATATTATGCGGGGACAATTCAGGGTTGTTAATGAACTTTTGTTATTTGGTATAGGGGCTTTAATAGCCTTATCTGTTGCAGAAACGGTTTCCTTTGTAGTGAGTTCACTACAACCCCAAACAGAAAAAGATCAATATTATATGCTTGCCAACTTGGTTTCAATGGCGACAACAAAAATGTATATTTGTGGACAGTATAGCAATTGCAGCCTTATTGTGGATATTCCTCAAAAATTATCCGAAGACAGATACTTAATTTCAATTTTAAATAATAAAATTTTTGTTTCTAATTTCAGAACTGGAGAAGAAATAAATATATCTGCACCCGATTTTTCGGATAAAAATATGAACGGATATGCAACAAGTTCTGCAAGATATTTTGTTTTGGATTCTATTAATAAAGAGATAAGTTTATCGAGAAGATGGTAAAAATAAAAATTAAGACCAGAAATAAAAAAACAAAAATAATAAGAGTACGTAGAAGGAAAAAACCAATAAAAATACTAAATCCCCGTGAATATGTATTTAAGAGAAAACCAATTATTATAAATTATATACCGCCAAGAAAGAAGGAATCCGAGGAAGGTAATGTAGAAAAGAAAGAAAGTTGTGTGGAAAGAGGCAAATTTCAAATTACAAATTTTCCATCTTCTATAAAATTAATTCCACCTGAAAAGAAAAAGTATAAAATAGAGGGATTGCCCTTTCCGCACATAACTTCGGAGATAAAACCAATGGAGAAAAAATTTCAGAGAGAAACACTATATCAAATAGATATTAAGTATCCTTTAATACCAAAAAATCCCTCACCTAACGAAGAAATTTATGCTTATGCTCATATATTTTGGAGCAAAGATTCCAGCGAATTGGTTTATAATGTTGTTGAACCGGAGATAACTGAAAAAGATAAAGAAATTTTAGAACTGGTTAAAGAATATATTAGAGAAAAATTAGATATAGATTTTGAATCTGTTAAAAAATTTGAGGCCCGAAATTATCTTTTTAGGAAAATTGATGAGGCTCTGGAATATTTTAAATTTGGTTTGTCTAATGTGGTGATTAAAATTTTTAGATATTATATTTATAGAGATTTTATTGGTTTTGACAGGATAGAACCTTTGCTGCAAGATGATTATATAGAAGATATTTCTTGTGACGGGTTGAATACTCCCATCTATATTGTCCACAGAGACCCAAGATTTGGTTCACTCAAAACAAATATAGTTTTTGAAACTTCTGAAGAACTCAATTCTTTTGTGATAAAATTGGCCCAGAGATGCGGTAAAGATATTTCTGTGGCGCATCCATTACTTGATGGAATACTGCCCGATAACAGCAGAGTTCAAGCAACTCTTGCAACAGATATTGCAAGAAGAGGAAGCAATTTCACGATAAGAAAGTTCAGCAGCGAACCCTTTACTCCACCAATGCAAATTCTTTATAACACCTGTGATGTCAAATTAATGGCTTATATATGGTTTGCTCTTGAGTATGGAAGATCAATTCTGATTTCTGGTGGAACTGGTTCTGGTAAAACTTCTTTATTGAATTCAATTTCTTTATTGATAAGACCGCAAGATAAAATTGTTAGCATTGAAGATACTGGTGAACTCAGATTGCCGCATCCAAACTGGATTCCAGAAGTTGCAAGATCAGCATTAACTTTGGGAGGAAGAGGTTCTGTAACTTTATTTGATCTTTTGAGAGAAAGTTTGAGACAGAGACCAGACCGAATTATTGTTGGTGAAGTTAGGGGTAAAGAGGCTTTTGTTTTGTTTCAGAGCATGGCAACAGGACATCCCGGTCTTGCAACAATTCACGCGGAGAGCATAGAGACTTTAATAGACAGGTTGATTACAGAACCAATTAATTTACCTGCAACTCTGCTTGAAATGTTGGATATTGTTATTTTTATTTCAAGAGTAAAGATTGAAGATCAAACTCTTAGAAGAGTTACTTCAATAGAAGAAATTGCAGCAATGGATTATAAATCAAAGAGACCTATTATTAATACTTTTGCAAAATGGAATCCAAAAAAGGACGAATTTATAATAAAAAACAAATCAGTTGTTCTAAAAAATATTTCGGACAGATTTGGAATGAAAAAAGAAGATATATACGAAGATATAAAGAATAAGGCAAAGATTCTTGAGTGGCTGACGAAAAACAGGATTTTAAATTATAAAAATATCGGGAAATATCTGGCACAATATAATGCAAATCCTGGAAAATTCCTTGAAAGTATTGATAGAATGGAAAAAAGAAATAAACATATTTAATTTCTGGGTATGGCAGGATTCGAACCTGCGACCCCCGCCTGACTTCTCTTCACTTTAAAGTTGTTAATGGAATAGAAGGGCGGTGCTCTATCCAGCTGAGCTACATACCCATAAACTTTTTATTGACTAAATTAAATAAATGTTGTTTTTTCTACGGGAGATAAAAATAAGGTTTCATTTTGTTCAATAGAAATCTACATAACTTCTTCTTCATCCACTCTTTTATAAGTATGCAATTCTTCAGGTCTAAACCATAATTTAATTTCTCTCTCAGCATTTTCTTTTTTGTCAGAAGCATGAATTAAATTGAAATAAGTTCTTCCTTTTTCATCAGCATGTTTTATTCCCATATGTCCAAAATCTCCTCTTATTGTTCCGGGGGGAGCAACATCTCCACTCGTAGGCCCAACAATTTTTCTTACAACAGAAATGGCATCTGCTCCTTCTATAACCATTGCAACAACAGGCCCTTTTGTTAAATA
Organism: Candidatus Aenigmatarchaeota archaeon; assembly: GCA_021163805.1. Taxonomy (GTDB): domain Archaea; phylum Aenigmatarchaeota; class Aenigmatarchaeia; order QMZS01; family QMZS01; genus QMZS01. The sequence goes on from JAGGTL010000025.1 coordinate 6,654, forward strand.
TTCTTTCAATCTATCAAAAAAAATCTTATTCTTATGCTCAAAATAATGCTCTGATGCAAATTTTTCATCAACCCAAATCATTTTCATTCCAACAATTTTCAAACCTCTCTGTTCAAATCTCTTTATAATTTCTCCTATTAAACCTCTTCTTACACCATCTGGCTTTATTGCCACAAATGTTCTTTCTATCGCCATATTAATATATAGTATATAATTAAATAATGAAAAGAATAAATGAAATAAAAATGCAAGAAAATTCAAATAGAAAACTTTCCCGCTTTTTAACTTATTTTATGTCTATTTGTGTATTTTCATTCTCACTATTTTTACTAACTATTTTATTACCAGTAGTAACTCTTCTATCAAGTTTATTGACATATATTACAATAATATTTATCTCTTTGTTACTTAGTTTGTTATTTATATTTCTCTTAGACAAAAGTGAATGCAAAACTTTGGATTTTATTCTACTTTCTGTAATTCTTTCAACAATAAGTTCGTTATTTTTTGGTTTCTTCAAATATATGGGACGTCTTGTTCAATTTACAACTAAAGCATTGAATGGTATGCCATTAAAAACAGCCGGAAATCTACCCCAATATCTTATTTTTCCGAATATAAACTTGATTTTTATTTTGTTTATGATATTTTTTAATGCAATTTTTCTTTACAAATATTTGCAGTCTTCCAGTGAGAAAAAATATATTCTTCTTTATATTATTCCTATTTTTAGCTTTATTCTAATCTCTATTGTAATTAACATATCTTTACAATCAATGCAAGCAAGTATTTTAATATAATTATTAACTAAAAAACTTACCAAAAAATTAATTAAATCTCTTTTAATATTCTGCTCTTGGAGATACCAGAATATTTATTCCTTTAGATAATCTATATACATAATTTGCATTTGCAATTATTTTCTTCGTAATTGTCAATATATTCTTATTCTTGGTGAATTCACTTTTTATTGAAGAAGAAGGATCGAAACTAAAATAATATTTAAAAGGTTTTTGCCCTCTTATAATTATCGGTTTTATATTTTCAACTTTATTTTTATTGATTATTTTAAATTCTTCCGAACAAGATTTCACATCCATATCTTCGAAATCGATATTCAAATTCCCTGGCGCAATTTTATCAATTTCCCCACCGCCTTTATTCATAACTTCTAAATAGATTTGATATCTTCCTTCTTCCTGTTTGGGTTTTTTTGGTTCGGAAGATTCAGAAGTTTTTGCTGCACATTCTGGAGCTTGTTGGCAACTTTTTTTATCACTGGCTAAATAACCCCAACCATTATTACCTGCTGCACAGCACCATGGATGTTGAGAAGTGGTTAATGCTTCTCCACACAAACAATTGGGCTCATTTGCTTGTTCGCAGGATAAATAAGGACAGATTTTTGCTGCACATTCTGGAGCTTGTTGGCAACTTTTTTTATCACTGGCTAAATAACCCCAACCATTATTACCTGCTGCACAGCACCATGGATGTTGAGAAGTGGTTAATGCTTCTC
>JAGGTL010000050.1 GCA_021163805.1 Candidatus Aenigmatarchaeota archaeon
AACTCGATTATTGGATATTCTGAGGGAACAATCGAAGTTCTTTGCATTGATACAAAATATATGCACTTCGGAATTGGAATTTCTGAAGATTACAGAAAAAATCCGCCAGAAGAAGCAAAGAAGGCAATGATGAAAGCAATAGAAAATTGTCCCGCCGAAAGGTCAAGATTTGCAACGGCTCAGTTCATGAGAGGAACAAAAAAAAGTTTTGCCGAAATCGTTAGAAATCCACCCTATTTTGTTTTGACTTTTATTGGAGGATCTTATTATATTGACAGAAGGTTTGTTCCAGGAGCAGAAGTTGAATTTTTAGATGGAATTAAAGAGTATATTGGATTATACATCCCGATTTTAGGAGGCTCTGCTGCAAGTAATTTTGACAGGATCTTAAACTACGAAGGAGAAAACTATGTTTTTGCAAATGGAAAATATTACAAAGATGGTGCAGTAGTTTGCTTTGTTGTTTCAGAATTATATTTTTCTCACAGTTTGGAACATGGCTATATACCAACAGATAAGTATGGAATAATAACAAAAGTTTCTGGGAAAGGTAGATATATAGAAAAAATAAATAATAAATCGGCGATTGATGAATATTGCAAGTTAATTGGTATTAATAAAAAAGAATTTATTAAAAATCCACTTCAATACACTACAGCAAATCCTATTTGCATTTTGGATCAATTAGGAAATATATCTCCAAAAGTTACTTTGCCATTAACACCAAAACCTTCAGAAACTAAACTAGTAGGATCGGAGAAATTTCTTTTGAATACATCTTTTGTTATAGGCAGATGTAACGAGAAAAAAACTGTAGAAGCTACAAAAGAATCTATTGAAGAAGCATATTTAGGATATGAAGATAAGAATATAGTTTTAGCTTTAAATTTTAATTGTGCAGTTAGAAGATTTTTACTTAAAGAGAAAATCGAAGAAGAAATATTGAATGCAAAAAAGATTCTTTCACCAGATTCATTATTATTTGGTTTTTCTACATTCGGTGAGATTGGGGCAAAAAGAAACCAACCTTCCACATACAACAATATCACTTCTACTATTTTACTTATTTTTGATAAATTGCAAATAGAATAATTATGAGAGATAAAATAGATAGTTTGGCAGATATAAGAGAAAAAGCGAATAGACCGCCAAATGTATTTGACTATATTTTAATTGAAATATGCGGAGAAACCATACCGGAAGATGAAAGAGCGTACACCGACTTAATTATTTCTTCAGAAAGAACGGAAGAATATATAACTCTTATCAGTTCTATCAAAGAGGAATATAAAAAAATAGAAGATTTGCTAATTCAGGATAATGTTCTTTATGCAATTGAGAAGTCTAAACCATATCAGAAAAAATATGGAGATACGCTAAGTATTAAAGATCCGGATAATCTAATAAGATGGGTTAAAAAGAATATAAAGGAATCAGAAGATTTAGAGCATTTGCCTCCTTTAACTAATGATGACATAAGAAAACCTGAATTATATCCTTACGGTTGGTGGATTCCCAGCAAAATACCTGCAAAAACATTTCAAAGTGGTGCATCTACGGGAAAGCCAGCATATATTCCTTATTCTATTGCAGATTACGAAATAGCATGTATGTATGCGGCGGAGGGCCTCAAAAAATATGCAAATGTACAAGAAGGAGATAAAGTATTGCTTTTAGTTCCCCCCGATCCCCATCCTTATGGTCCTGCTTGTTCGTGTGCTTTAGAAAAAATAGGTTGTGTTCCTATTTGGAAACATTTCAAGAATTTCTCAACGGAACAAATACTTAGTCAAATAGAAGAAGTAAAGCCAGATGTTTTAATTACTGCTCCTCATGGTCCTAAAGGAGCTGCAGGAGCTTTAGACGTTCTTTTGAAAACAGACCAAGAAATGGGGACAAATATATTGCCTATTTATTTAAAAAACAAAAAAATTGTATCGGGAGGAGCTCCAATAAATAAAGAGCTTGTAGACGAATTATATGGAGAAGTTTATGTAAAAAGAATAGTTAATGGTTATGGAAGCGCTCAAGTAATGGGTGCTTATAGCACACTGACTAAGAGAAAAAGAAACGATAATGTTAGATTCTTCTCAGAAGTTGAAATACCTTCTGGATATTGGGTAGTAACTCCAATAAATGATGAAGAAGCTCCAGAAGGGTGGAGCAGATATGGAATTACAGTTCTTGGAAGAGAAATAATGCCAATAATAAAGTTTGATCATGGTGATTATGGAATGGTGGATTTAGAAAATAGAAAAATAGAAGATATTTGCAGAGTGGAATGGTTCTTTAAAAATCCAGACGGAACTATTACTGTAAAAATTCCTCCTAAGGTTAATACCTGCATTTCAGAAGTATGAATATGAAACTTCCGAATTTTGTAAATTCTGTATATTATAAAGGAATGTTTAATAAGATCTATCCTGGAGATAGAGAGTCGGACGGCACCCTTGCTGTTGAAGATTATCTAACTGACGAGGAAATTGGCTACTTTCCCAATTTAAAAAAGGTTTCGAAAGCAATAGGAGGAGCTAGGAATTTGCATAAGTATTGGAATGGTTTGGAAGGTGCAGATAAGATAGAAATGCTTGAGCAGGCCAGTGAAGAATTGAAAAAAAAGAACCAATATGATGAATTGATCAGTAGAGCGGGAGGTTTTCCAATAAAATTTGTAGAGGAAGCAAGAAAAAATTTTGCTAATTATTTGAACACTTCAGAACAATTATTACAGGAAAATCCCGGTAAAGGACCGGTTGTTGCAATAACTTCTGTCACAACTCCAGAAGTTCAACCTTATATAATGATAGAATCTTTGTTGGGCAATTGTTCGGTAGTAATAAAAGGAAGCAGCAGCGAACCTTTTTCGGCGTATTTGTTGGCGGAAATTTCCGGCGAAATTGGTTTACCTATCCAATTTATTACTTATAAGACCAATGAGAATAAAAGCATCTTTGCTGTAGAATTATATAAAATGTGTGAGGAAGAGGGAGGATATTTTATTTTAATGGGCAATCCTTCGACACTCAAAAAAATTGTTTATCATGAAATTTCGGATAAATTAGATGTTACAAAATTACCAATACCAAATAATACAATATCTTTCACCTCTCATGGCGGAGGTATGATTGTTGACGAATCCGCAAATATAGAAAATGCAGTACAGGGCGCTATTTATTCTTTTAGATTTCCGAAAGCATGTAAGGTCCCCACTGGAATTTTTGTTCATAATGGTATTGCAGACGAATTTACAAATAACTTAATTGATAATATTAGCAGACAAAAAGTTGGAAATGTCTTAGATAAAAATACAGATGTTGCAACAGTTTCGGAAGAATATTGGAATAATTTTGTTGAACCTTTTTTAAGAGTCGCCAAATCAAATGGAGATGTGTTGTTTGGAGGAGATTTAAACCAACCTACTGTAATTAAAGGCAATTTTTATTTATCTCTCTTAATGGAACCTCATTATCCTGTTTATTGCATTGAAGAGGTTGATGATATGATGAAAGGAATAGAAAAAATAAATGAAGCAAGCAAAAATATCGGAAAGGGAAAAATTCTGGATTTAAGTGTATATTCCGGCGAGGAATTTTTTAAAGAATTGGAAAAACTGAGGAGAAAGGGAGATCTAAATGTTTATACTTTGCACAAAAATCGTCCGACAACCACATTTAATTCTCATACTGCACATGAGAGTATTATATTAAGAAAGTATTTATCAGAACCTAATTTTGTTGATGAATAATCTTTCAATCAGAGTAATCGCAACATTTTCTTTTTTGAATTTCGAACTTATTCTAAAATTGCAGAAATAAGTAAATTTTATCTGACGCCGAGAGCAGGATTTGAACCTGCGCTCCCAAAAAGGGAACCTGGTCTCAAGCCAGGCGCGTTAGACCGCTCCGCCATCTCGGCATAATATTAATTTTTTTATA
>JAGGTL010000003.1 GCA_021163805.1 Candidatus Aenigmatarchaeota archaeon
CCTTCTTTTTTGGCAATTTTGGAATAGAAAGTATATCTATTCCTTGCTTGACTTTCGCCGATAAAGGCTTTTGTTAGATTTTCAATTGTTTTTTTCATAATTTTTATCTTCTTTAAATTTATATACAGTTAAACTTTATACATTTCCCATGTTTGCACTCGAAGCCACAATTTCATAAAACATATCAGAGTTGTGCGAAGCGCGACCGTAGAAAGCATTTGGGAAAATTCTTGCAATTTCCGCATAAGCCGTGTTATGTGGTGAGCCTGCAAGGTGAACGAAGAAGCGAAGTCATCGATAATAATGCACAGGGCAAAAATTATAAAATATTTTGTTCTATTAGTAGAAGAATAATAAATACAATAGCAATAATTACAAATACAATGCCTCCAATTCTATAATATATCTCTTGCTTAGGATCGTCAGTCTTTGGTTTAATAATAATTGAGAGTGCTCCAAATAGAAACAACAATAGTATTATCAATAATAATGAAAACCACCACCAAGGATATGGGCCATGGACGGCTGAAAGTCCAGCTGCTCCTCCATACATAAATATCTTCCTCCTATTTTTTATAAAAAGCTATAGGTAATTAAACATATATAAATAATTTTACCCGAGTATTGTTTCACTTAACATATGCGATTTTGGAACTTTCTGCAAGAAAGCGAACCGTTAAATTGCTGTTATATTCTTCAAAGAGGCCGAGCGATAACGAGGAAGTCAGAGTCGGCGAGCTTTTCAACTTCTCATGAAATTCAACATAATGAATTTCATAAGGCCAAAGACTTTTTATTTTTTTCAAGATATTTCCAAATTCTTTTGGACAACTACAATAACAATATACAGAATGAGTTTTATTACCAATTGTTATTGTAATAGTATGTCCGACAGCATCGAGAAGATTCTTGTCTGCATATTCCTTTTTTAAAGAGAAGAAATTATTATCCAAAATACATTGCTTTAAGGCTTTTATTTCTTCTGAAGATACTTTTATTTGATTTGACTTATTGCCTTCTTTGAATATAACTGTTCCATCGTTTTGAATCACAAGAGATTTAGGGACACTATCATGAATTTTCAATTCTACAAACAATTCTTCAGTTATAGACTGCGAAGCGGGACCTGATTTATTGACTAATAAAAAAACAGAAATTAACCCTATAATAACAATTCCCAAAATCAGAAAATATTTTTGTTTCATCATATTTTATTAAGTTAGATTGTTTAAATATTTATTTTCATGTTGAGCCGACGACGATTGGATATAATGTATCGCAAATATGAGAAGTTTAGCGTAAGTCAAATTTGAGTAGAGCAATCTTTGGTTGCGAAACCGCATATTTGCTGTTATATCTCCCAAGGGCAAATTGTGAAACAATTTGAGTTCCGCCGCCGAGCCTACAAATAACCCAATTCTTTGGATGCTAAAATAAACATTGCATGACTCCAACATGACGGAGAAATAGATTTTTGTATGTTATTCTCAAATATTTGTTCCGGTATAAATTTATTATCTTCAATGTAATTAAGAACCTTGTTATAATATTTTAGCGCTTCTTTTCTTTCACCCATTTTACATAGTACAATACTCATCCAAAAATTTAGTAATGGCCAGAATCCAGCACCTTTTTTTCTATGAATGGTTCTATACATCCAACCGTCATATTCATCATGTTCGTATCTATATACTCCAAAATTTCTTACCAGTGTTTTCTCTATTTTATTTATTGTGTTTTTAATCAACAAGTTTTTTGTTTTTGGGCTTACTATTTCAAAAGGCCAAATAATACCTAAAAGGCTAGCATCTATTCTTTCATCATTTATATCCCCAAATGACCTGAAAAAGTAACCTTTCGTATTTGCAGCTTTCAGAAGAACCCTCTTCATAGAATTTTCCGTATCAGTATAATTTTTATTGGGAAAAAATTGGTTTGCGCATTCCAAACCTTTAATGCATGCAGCAAGAGAATATGTAAAATTTTCTTTTAAATCGGGGAATGTTAATCTTTCTTCCCACAAATCATTAGTGATTGCATCAAAATGCTCTTTCTTCCAAGTTTTACATATGCCATTTGCAGAATTAATGATCAGTCTTTTATATTTTTTAACCTTTTCTTTATCGTGCTTAAAATGATGCCAAATAGCAAATAAAACCATTCCTGTTTGATCTGGTTGAAAACGATTTAAAGCCCGCAATCCATTTGGATAATATTTCTCGTAAAACAAACCTGTTTCTTTCCAACCTTCTGCCCTTTCTATTAACCAATTGAAAAATTTCTCTTGAATATCTTTTATGCCTAAAATATCTGCAGCAATACAAGTAAAGGAGGCATCTCTTGGCCAAATGTAAAAATAATTTTTTGCCTCTTTTGGATAATAAGATTTTGTAGAATTTGCAGCAACAATACCACCATTTTCTAAACAGCAACTTAAGATTACTTTTTTGCTTGTTTTAATTAATTGCTTAATTTTAGATTGATATTTCATAATAAGTATTTAAATTATTATTTGAGTTCCGCCGCCGAGCCTACAAATAACCCAATTCTTTGGATGCTAAAATAAACATTGCATGACTCCACGCTAAAGGATTTGGGCCACGAGATTTTCCGCTATAAGAAATTTGTTCCGGTAATAAGTAAGAAGAATTTTTGATTTTTTTTAAAATCCAATTAAAATATTTTACAGCTTTTTCTTTTTCTCCCAGCTTGTAAAGAACTATCGAGGCCCAAAAATGTATTATAGGCCATGCATTACCACCCATCCTATTGGAAGAACCATTAACAAATATGCCGTCATAAGTATCTCCAGGGTATCTCCCCAATCCATATTGAAAAATTTTAATTTTTTCTACTAATTTTTTAATGAATTTTTTTGTTCTTTCGTTATTTTCCAAAACTTTTGAAGGCCATATCAAAGAAAAAACTAAAGAATCGAATCTTGAATCAAAGCCTCTTCCTTTAAGTAAAGTGGAATATAATTTTTCGTATTTTCTCCTTTTATACTTTGGACCAAAGACAGCTTGATAAATTTCTAGCTTTTCGTTATAACTTTGCAGCAATAGTTCTTTCATTTTCTCCGCTATTTCTTCCCATCTACCTTTTTTTCCAATCAGATTTATTGCAGAGTTTAAACCTTTATAACACATAGCTAAGCTATGTGTAAGATATATATCAGGATACCCTATTTTTTCTTCCCATCTACCATGATAAAGAAGTTTAAAACCAAACTTATTGCTCCATAGGTTCACAATACCATTTGCTATATTTTTTATTATTCTCCCATACTTTCTAGAAGTTTCTGGATTATATCTACTATGTTCTTCTAATGCCCAAAGTAAATATCCGTAATTATCAGGTTGAATTTGTACTTTGAATCCATTATATTTTCCATTTTCTCCCCACATTGTTATAGGGTGTTGGTATTTTTTCAAAATTTTTTGTAAATGTTTAGAATAAAGTTCACTTATCATAAAACCCTCTGCTATTCCATTAACAGTATATCTTTGAAATACCCATCCCTTTTCTATTCCTTCAGCTTTTTTTTCAAACCATTCAAAAAAATTTTCTGGGATTTTATGTAATCCTAAATAATCACAGGCTATACATACGTGTGCAGCATCAGCAGGCCATATGTAAAAATAATTTGGAGTAGAATTTGGGTATTCATATTTTATAGGATTTGCAGCAACAATAGCGCCATTTTCTAAACAGCAACTTAAGATTACTTTTTTGCTTGTTTTAATTAATTGCTTAATTTTAGATTGATATTCCATAATAAGTATTTAAATTATTATTAATATAAACTTATCGTCACCCAAGTAATTCAATAACCAACAAGATTTCGTTGAACACCTGAACCGATTATTATATTTTGAATTTTAGCTTTCCTTTAACTAATTTTTTGGATATTTTTCGTTATTTTTATTTATCCAAATTCCACAAGGTTGCTTCAATTGGGAATTTTATTAAGGCTTTGAGGCGAATATCACATAACTTTAAATTTCTTCTAATTATGAATGAATCCATTATTAAAAAAACAGCAGAATTTGTTAAAGACCGTCTTGAAAGAGAAGTTACGGGTCATGATTGGTGGCATGCAGAAAGAGTTTGGAAATTGGCTTTGAAAATAGCAAAAAAAGAAAAAGATGTTGATTTGTTTGTTGTTCAACTTGCAGCTCTCCTGCACGATATTGCAGATTGGAAATTTCATGGAGGCGATGATACTCTTGGTCCTCAATTAGCAGAAGAATGGCTCAAAAAATTAAAAGTTGAAGAAGAAATTATTTCTCATGTTTGCGAAATTATAAAAGAGATTTCATTTAAGGGAGCAAAATTAAAATCCAAAATGAGAACCAAAGAAGGAATGATTGTTCAAGATGCTGATAGATTAGACGCAATTGGAGCAATTGGAATAGCAAGATGCTTTGCAACGGGAGCAAAATTAAATCAAGAAATTTACAATCCAAAAATAAATCCAAAACTTCACAAAACTTTTGAAGACTACAAGAAAGCAGAATCAACAAGCATAAATCATTTTTACGAGAAATTGCTTTTGCTGAAAGATTTGATGAACACAAAAACAGCCAAAAAAATCGCAGAAAAAAGACATAAATTTATGGAACAATTCTTAGATAGATTTTTTAAAGAATGGAATTGCAAAGATTGATAACAATTCAAATTGCTCTGCAATTGGCTTGTATTGCAAATATACTAAGTCGCCGTACTTCGATTGAGAGATTATTGTAAAAATAAACAAATAATAAATTTAAAGTTTATTACTTTATGGCAAAGTTCAGTCATGGAAAACTCAGGAAAGCAAGACATAAATTAAAAAAAGATAAGAAAAAGGAAGGTATAACGAAATATTTAAGAAATTTTGAAATTGGGGAAAAAGTTGTGATAAAAATCGATTCAAGTTCTCAGAATTATCCTCATCCAAGATATCATGGATTAATTGGAGAAGTTAAGGGGAAAAGGGGAAAAGCTTATATAATTGGTCTTAAATTTGGGAATAGTCAAAAACAGATAATTACCACTTCAGAACATTTAAAAAAGATCAATTAATCTCTGGTTGTCAATAAGTTTGAGAAAACCACTTTCGTTATCTGGTCCTTTTTATATTTTGCTTTGGCTAAAGAGAAGGAATATTTTTCATTTAAACCCACTTTTGGAACAATTTTGTATACAAAAATCCGCATCTCTTTTGGTTCCATTCTCGGAATTTCCCAGACCAATTTCTCCTCGGATTTAATCTTCAAAATTTTATCCGGTTTAACTCCTTCAAATTCCTTTTTTAGTTTAAAGATTGGCTGAACAAAATCTTCCAGTATGATACCATTTATTTCTTGCTTTGTTTTATTTATTATCTCCAAACAAATCTTTATTTCTTTTCCTTCTTTTATTTTCCAGACGTTATTTGCAATATATTTTTTTACTTTTATCTCTTTTTTATTTGAGGAATAAAACAAGAAAGCGAAGAAAATCAGAGCCAATGAAAGTATAAGAATAATGGAATAATTATAAGAATATACTATGACATATTTCTGATTTGGCAATAAAACAAATTCCCACACGTATTTATACCTGCTCCCTTCATCTATTTTTTCCTTATAATTTTTCGAACTGAAAAACGAATCAACAGATTTATCAACATAAAGACTATATATTTTCTTTTCCGCTTTTTCTCCGTTATTTTCAAAAATTATTTTAGTGCCGGATAAAATAAAATAATTCCATTTTTCTTTTTTTTCAATAATATTATTTTTAGTGATTCCACTTACTGAACAGGATTTACTAAAACTATAAAGCAATTTTCCATTTTTGTAAAAATCCAACTTGGCTTGATAGAATCCGGTGCTAAAATTAAAAGTATTATTGATTATATTTTCTCCTTTTTCAATTTTTTTCTGTATTTTAAATAAAGACATAGCATCTCTGTATATTGAAATTTCCAAATCAAGTTCTTCTTCCGAATTTATAATTAAATTTAATTTTTTTCCATCAAAGAAAAATTCCTTAATTTCCGGAGCCTTTTTTTCGGTTCCTTTTGAGATCGTTACTTTTAATTTTTTTATCTGTCTATCTATTCTGGACTCCGCAATGAGAAATATTTCATAAATCCCTTCTGCGTATTTGTTTGGAACCAGAAACACAGTTACATTTTTGCTTTCTCCGGGTTCAAGCAAAATCTGAGAATAAGAGAACAGGATCCAGGGATTCCAGCCTGCAGAATAAATAGTATATCTCAAACTTATGGGATTGGTGTTTCTTATTTCGAAAGTTGTTTGCTTCAAACTACCAGGTTCAATATTTATTTCCTCAATCGCAAAAACTGTCGAAATTAGATAAAAAGATGAAAAAACAATTAGAAATAGAGTAATTTTTTTTCTCATAATAATATAATTAGTTATTATATAAAATATATAAAAAACAAAAAATATCTAAAATTTTATTCTTTCTGCAATTCTTCCAGCTCTTTTATCTTCCGCTCAACTTTATCTTCTATATTTAAACTCTTGGCAATGTCTTTGCATCTGTTTCTTATTGTAACTTCTGTTACACCTATTGCCTCCGCAATTTTTCTCTGCGAAATAATTTCACCGTTCATTATTGCCGCAATATATAATGTTGCTGCAGCCAGTCCAATGGGGCCTTTTCCGGAAACATCTTCTTCGCTTTTTATTTTTTTCAGATACTGTTTTGCTTTAATCTGAGTTTTATCTCCTAATCCAAGAATTGTTGCACATCTGGGAACATAATCAATTGCTTTTGCTGGTATGACTCTCAAATTTAGTTTTCTTGCAACATATCTGTAAGTTCTTCCCAGATCTCTCTTGTCAACCCCCGAAACCTCGCAAATTTCTGACATCAATCTTGGAGATCCATATTCTCTTGATAAAGCATATACAAGAGAACCTATAACGGCTTCTATACTTCTTCCTTTTACAAGACCTTCTTCCAAAGCCTTTTCATACATTGAAGCAATCTCTTCCTGCAAATTTTTTGGCAAGCTCAAAGCAGATGAAATTCTTTCCAGTTCTGACAAAGCATAACCATAATTTCTATCTTTGCCACTTACAAGTCTTTTTTGCCAGTTCTTTATTCTGAAATATTGACCTCTCTTTCCAGCAGAAACTTTAAACAATTCTGCTTTACTTTTTCCTATTTCTGTTCCAACTCCCTTATCATGTCTTATCCTTGTTAACGGAGCGCCTGTTCTCGCCGTTTTTTCCAATTCTTCGCTGTCAAAGGCTCTCCAATCCTGTTGTGTGTCGATCATACTTTCATTCAAGATTAAACCGCATTTTGAGCATATTTTTTCTCCTTTTCCACTGTCCACTAATATTTCTGTTGACCCACATTCTGGGCATCTTAAACCGGATTCTTTCTTTTTTTTAAACATATTATACCACCTTTCAGTTAAGAAAAAGCATTAAAATATATGTATTTAAACTATATAAAGTTTTCGGTGATAGAATATATATTTTAAAGTAGATAGTTTCTCGGCCTTCATTCAATATGCCAGATTATTTTAAAAAATATGGAAAATTTCAATAATTTATTTTCTCAATTTTTCTAAGTTTTTTTATGAGGTATATTAAAAACTATAATCTTTTCTTTTCTCTTTTAATTCTTCTTTTTTTCTTTCTCATTCTAGACTTCATTGAATTCTTAGGCATAATTTAAAAACAAAATTTAATTTTTTATAAACTTATGAATCTCAAAAAAATAGAAGAGAAATGGAAAAAAAAATGGAATGAAAGTAAAATATTTGAAGCAAATCCGGATGAGAGAGAGAAATTTTTTATAACCGTTCCGTACCCTTATGTTTCTGGGCCTTATCATATTGGACACGGCAGGTCTTATGTGTGCGGAGATATTTTTGCCAGATACAGAAGACTAAGAGGATACAATGTTTTATTTCCAATGGCTTTTCATATAACCGGAACTCCAGTTCTGGCAGTTTCAATATCTGTTAGAATGAAAGATGAAAAAGCATTGAATACGCTCAGAAAATATATATCTTATCACACAAGGGATGAAAAAGAAATAGAAAAAATCCTGATGACTTTCGCGGAACCAATAAATGTTTATTCTTATTTCTCAAAAACAATGAAAAAAGATTTTAATAGTTTGGGGATGAGTCTCGACTGGAGAAGAGAATTTACAACTGCGGACAGAATTTATAATAAATTCATTGAATGGCAATTTCTGAAACTCAAGGAGAAGAAATATTTAATTAAAGGTGATTATCCAATTACTTTTTGTTTAAACTGTGTTAACGCCGTTGGAGAAGATGATATAAAAGATGGAGATACCGATCCCGTTTCCATAAACGAATTTGTGCTCCTGAAATTCAGACTGACAGGCCAAAATATTTATCTAATTGCCGCAACATTGAGACCAGAAACCGTATTTGGGCAGACAAATCTATGGATAAATCCAAAATCAGAATATGTTAAAGTAAAAGTGGGAGATGAAATCTGGATTGTAAGTAAAGACTGTTCTGAAAAATTATCCTACCAAAAAACAGATATTAAAATATTGGAAAAAATAGAACCTGCCGAATTAATAGGAAAAAAATGTTTTGCTCCCGGAATTGAAAAAGAAATTATTGTTTTGCCATCATCATTTTGTGACCCGGATACGGGAACGGGAATAGTTACTTCGGTGCCCTCCAGCGCACCATATGATTTGGTTGCATTAAGAGAATTGCAAAGAGATAGGGCAAAATGTGAACAATATGGATTGAACTATGACGAGATAAGCGGAATAAAACCAATAAAAATAATTAAAACAGAGGAATTTGGAGATTTTTCTGCGAATGAGATCGTCGAACAATTTGGCATTAAAAATCAAACTGAAACACAAAAACTTGATGAAGCGACAAATATTGTCTATAAAACAGAATTTAATTCAGGTGTAATGAACAAAAATTGTGGAGAATATTCTGGGATGTCTGTAGCAAAAGCAAAAGAAAAAATGAAAGATTATTTGATTAAAAACAAAAAGGCGGATATATTTTTTGAGACTTCGAGAAAAGCTAAATGCAGGTGCGGTGGCAAAATAATTATAGCCAAATTAAAAGACCAATGGTTTCTTGATTACAATACCCCTGGATGGAAAAAATTGGCTTACGAATGTTTAAATAATATGACGATATATCCAGAAAAATACAGACAAAATTTTAAATCCGCGTTTGAATGGCTTGACAAAAGACCCTGCGCAAGGAAAAGGGGTTTGGGAACGAAACTTCCCTTTGATAAAAAATGGGTTATTGAAAGTTTGAGTGATTCAACAATCTATATGGCTTTTTATACAATTGCACATCTGATAAAAAACAATAAAATACCTCCCGAACAATTAAAACCAGAAGTTTTTGACTTCATATTTTTAGATAAGGGAGAAATAAAAGATGTGGCGGAAAAATCCAAAATTTCTCAGCAAGTTCTCAAAAAAATGAAAACCGAATTTGAATACTGGTATCCCGTTGACCAGAGACATACTGCAATAATGCATATTTCAAATCATTTGAGTTTCTTTATTTTTCATCATGCGGCAATATTTCCAAAAAAATACTGGCCAAGAACAATTACATTGATAGAACCTGTTTTGGTCGAAGGAACCAAAATGGGTAAAAGCAAAGGCAATGTGATTCCGCTCGCGAAAATCAGTGAAAATTACGGAACAGACGTATTTAGATTATATATGGCTTATCAGGCGGAGTTTGGAGCAAAAATAGACTGGAGAGAAGAAAATGTTCAAAGTGTGAAAAAACAACTGCAAAAATTGTACAATCTGATATCTTCCGTTTCTCTTGAAGAAAACGAAGATTTGGAAATATCCTTATATGGAAAGGCTTTGTTATCCAAATTTACAAAAAACATAAAAAAGGCGATGGATTACATCAATAATTTTGATTTAAGAAAATATGTGCAGGTTGCATTTTATGATGTTATGAAAGATATTTCAAATTACATTAGATTATCGAAAAAAGAAGAACAAAATTCTGTTCTTTTAGAAATTTTTAAAAAATGGTTAATATTGCTTTCTCCAGTGATCCCTTACACCAGTGAAGAGTTGTGGGAAAAAATTGGTGGAGAAGGATTTATTTCTTTGAGTAAATGGCCGGAAGTTGAGGAAAATAAAATTGATGAAATTGCAGAGAAAAATGAAAAAATAATTTGCAATCTTCTGGACGATATAAAAGTTGTAATTGATTTGGCAAAAATTAAGCCAAAAAAAATTAAAATAGTTGTTCCGGAAAAATGGAAATATGAATTATTTTCAAATCTAAATAAAAAACTTAAAGAGACCAGAGATTTTGGAGAATTGATGAAAGAAAGCATGAAATTTGAAGAATCCAAAAAAAAATCAAAAGAAATCCAAAGACTTATTAAAAAATTTTTGGGTTCCGGAATCAACCCATATTCACCCGATGAAGAAAAATTATTGGATGAAAACAAACAAATTTTTGAAAAAGAATTTAAGTGCGAAGTTGAAATCGTGAAAGAACAATTAAAAGAAAGTTGGCCCGGGAAATTTGGAATTCTGGTCGAATAAAAACTTGCAGGTTTGTTGTAATTTAAACTTTTGGTCCCTTAAAAAAATTTTTCTCTCTTTGTTCTGCATTTGAAAATGCCTCTTCCAGAGAGAATCCTTTTTTTACTTTGTCTTCTCTTGTCACATTTTTTATTTCAAGTGGATGGAAGCAGGGATTTTCCTTGACTTCAATTTTATCTATTTCGTCAAACATTTCCTTTACTTCTTCCAAATCAAGTTTAAATTTCTTAATTTCTTCTTCGGTAAGTTTTAATCTCGCCAGTTTCGCAATTTTTTCAACTTCAATTTCCCCGCTCATAGTTTATATATTTTTTCTATAAATAAAAAAACATTTTCGTATATGAAAAAAGATAAATTAAGTAAGAAGAAACGAATATTGTTATGGCAAAAAAGAAAACACAAAGCATTGTATATGAAATACTATCTTCTCCAAAGAAAAGGATTTCTATATTTAGAGAGATTCCCGTAAATGATCAGGGCTTTATTCTTCTGAGTTTGCCAAAAAAATTGCAACGGGAAATTATGAATAAATTAAATGATGGAGAGTTGGTGGAATTGCTCGATTATCTTGATCCTGATGAAACAACCGATTTATTGCAAAACATAGGAGCCAAAAGAAGTAAAAAAATTTTGAAAAAATTGGGTAGAGAAATCAGGGAAAAAGTTGAATTTTTGCTTAAATTCAATCCAAGAACTGCTGCTGGTTTAATGAGTTTGGATTATATTGAAGTGGAGAAAAACATTACATTTGAACAGATTTCCAAAATAATCCAAAAACATGAAAAAAGAACTGGAAAATTTCCAGCCATTCTTGTTGTTCAGGACGGTTTTTTAGTAGGAGAACTTCCCGCTCATACTCTTGCAATAGGTAAAAGAAAAGAGAAAATTGGCAAATATGTTAAAAAAATTCCATCTATTGAATATGATAAAAATGAACGCGAAATTGTCGCGGTATTCAAAAAATATCCGCACAACAAAATTGTGGTTTTGGATAAAGATAACAGCATTCTTGGAATTATTTATTCAGATGATATATTAAAATTAATAGAAAAACAATCAGCAAATAATCTTCGTCAATTTGCCGGTGTTAGTGAAGAAGAAGATGTTTTGGATCCCGCACTAACAAAAGTAAAAAACAGATACAGATGGTTAATTATTAACCTTGCTACTGCATTTCTTGCTGCTTCTGTCGTAGGTCTTTTTCAGGGAACGATCTCCAAGTACGTTTTGTTGGCTGTTTATATGCCGATTGTGGCTGGAATGGGTGGAAATGCAGGAACTCAAACTCTTGCGGTTGTTGTCAGGGGTCTAGCATTAAAAGAAATCAAATTAAAAACGGGAAAACGAGTGATAATAAATGAAATTATTGCGGGCGGAATAAACGGAATTATTAATGGAATTTTGGTTGCTGCCGTGGCTATTTTATGGAATAAAAGTCCAATGCTTGGGTTGGTTATAGGATTGGCAATGATTATTAATCTTATAATTGCCGGTTTTTTTGGAGCAATTATTCCATTAATAATGAAAAAATTTGGGAAAGATCCCGCCTCCTCAGCAACCATTTTCATAACAACTGCAACAGATGTTTTTGGATTTCTTTCATTTCTGGGATTAGCAAC
>JAGGTL010000027.1 GCA_021163805.1 Candidatus Aenigmatarchaeota archaeon
TAATTATGTTTAAAAAAAATAAACCTGAATTGCCTTTGCATACAATTTTAAGGCTTTCAAGAGAATTGGGCGCAGAAAGAATTAGCAAAGATGCCGCATTATTTATTTCGGAATATTTAATTTCAGAATTGAAAAAAATTATTCAAAAATCGGATAAATTTGCCAGACATGCGGATCGGAAAACAATAATGCTTGAAGACGTTAAATTAGCTATTGAAAAAAATTAAATATTATAAATATCTATATATTAAAAGGTTATTTATGTTGGTTTATCAAACAGAGTTTTTTGGGCATTCGACTTTGGGTTTATTAGGGTTGGCTACGGAAGATGTATGCTATCTTCCCGTAGAAATCGAAAAAATCCAAACCCAAAAAATATCGGAAACTTTGCAAACCAAAGTAAAAAAAACAAGTTTGTATAATTCTTTTCTGATTGGATTATTTTCCGCGGCAAATTCAAAATACATATTTGTTCCGGAAATTATTTCCGAAATAAAAAATCTGGAAAAGGAAGTGATAAAATTAACAGGAATATTTACAACTTTGGGAAACTTGATTTTATGCAACGATAAAGGTTGTATTCTTTCGCCTTATCTTGCGGAAAAAAAATATTTTTTTGAAAATGAATTGAAACTGAAAACAGAAGCGACAACAATATCGGACTTGCCTTTTCCTGGAATACTTGCCACAGTAACAAATAAAGGCGGAATTGTTCACAAAAATTGCAAAGATGCAGAAATTGAAATTCTGGAAAAAACACTTGGAGTAAAATTTAAAAGATTGGAATTTTATGAAAATTTTCCGGGAGCAGAAATTTTGGCAAATTCTAAAGGGTTGATTGCTCCGAAAAATTTAAAGGGGCAGGAACTTGCGGAGATTCAAGAAGGATTGAAAATTTTTTAATTTTTATTCCTCCTTAATCAAAGCTTCTCCATGGGTTAGAACTCCAAGTTTATCATAAACATCATTTTTCTGCCCTGCAGGGATTTCCAAAATACAAGAAAAACTTCCATCATTATTCCAGTTTTCTCTAAGAATTTTTCCAAGAGATTTGATTTTTCCATAAACACTTCCAGAATATTTTGCGGGAATTTTTATTTCCATTTTTAAATTTTCTATAGATAAAGGAATTTCGGTTCTGATTTTTGAGATTACTTCCTTAACTTGATCTTCGGCATTTTTATAGAAATTTATGCTGATTCCCGTTTTTTCCATAACATTTAGAATTCTTTCAATTGGGTGGGGAAGTTTTGTCTGGGGATTTATTGCCATTTTTGAAATTATTGTTGCAATTTGTTTCTTCTTTTTATTTAGCATCTCATCTCTCAATTCTTTTGGAATTTGTATCTCGCCATAAATTATAATTTTTTTTGCAATTTCCAACTTATTTTCTGTTCCAAAATTTTTGTTTAAATTTTGGGAAGATGCCTTTTCACCTCTTTCAACATCTGAAAATATTTCATCGGAAACGATAACTTCTTCTATATTTCCTTTTCCTTGTTTAAACTCAAGAGATTTTCTTGGATAAACCAGAATTTCAAAAACTTCCCCTCCTTTTTTAAGTTTTGCAATTACGGGTTTCATAATTAAAATAATTATTATACTTAAAAAATAGTTCAAATATAGAATCCACTATATTAATTAAAAATTAGAAGAATTAAAAATTAAAAATAAAATTATTTTTTCTTTTTTGCGATATATTTTTCTACATTACCGACATATTTGTTCGCTTCCTTCGCAACAACATCTTTCAATCCAAAACCCATCGCAATTGCAAATCCAAGACCGACACTGCCTATTATAATTAACAATATGTTATTTACCAAACTTGGATCTATTCCAATAAATGGCAAAGCCAAAGCAATTGCCACATAAACTGTAAAGAAATTCACTATTCTTCCGATTAAACTGCTATATTTTCCCTCGCTTGCTTTTATTTGTTCTTCAAAGAAATTTCCCAAAACATAGCCGACTATTATGATTATTGCCGCACCAACAGCCATTGGTATGAAGTTTACAATTTTATCCACGAAGATTGCCAAGGCCATTATTCCCAAATATTGAAATGCCGCTTGTATTGCTAATAAATAAATTATCCAAGCTCCAGCAACTTTGAATAAGTAACTTAATTTGAATCCCTTGCTTTTTATGTATTTGTCCACTTTAGCACTTATGCATATTTTCTCAATCACCGCTGCGACAACTTTTCCCACCACATAACCTAATAACAGAAGAATCAAGGCTCCTATTAGGTTGGGGAGAAAAGCCATCGTACTTTGTCCAAGATTTGTCAACAACACAGACAGCGTTTCCATCTCTGCCATAAATATAATGTAAGTATTATATATATAAATAAAAATTATACTTTAATAGCGTATTTTCCGGGCGATTTGAAATTCAATTCCTTTGCAATCTCGCTTTCTTCTGGTTTAAAAATAATCGCTATTCCTTGCCAGTTTTCGGTCAAGTCTTTTGTTTTACATACGGGGCATTCTTTCTCTTCCGTTAATCTATGACATACTTTGCATGCTTTCTCTACCATAAGAATATTAAACAAATTAAATATATCTTCTTCTCTTCAGCATTTTCTTAAAAACCTGCAAAACAGGTTCTGTTTCTTTTCTTTTGTAACCAAGCAAAAAATATTTCCAGCAGTCAAATTCGGGATGAAGTGATTTGAAATTCTGATACAAAGTCAGCAAATCGGATGCTTTTTGTTCTAAACTTTTTGTTTCAACTCCAAGACCAAAATCTATAAAATAAAATTCTCCGTCTTTGACAATTATATTTGAAGTTGTCAAGTCTCCATGAATAATATTGGAAAGATGCATCTTTAAAACAGATTCTCCAATTTTTTTGCAGAATTTTTTATAATTATTTTTGTTCAGACAATTCTTTAATTTCTTTCCGTCAACAAATTCAATTTCTATTAAAAATTTTTTCACATCGAACAAAATTGGCACCTTAATTCCAATTCTTTTTACCTCTGACAATAATTTTGCTTCTTTTTTTGTTCTCGTCTTTCTCAGGAAAACATCAAGTTCTCTTTCCCGGTATTTCTTGCAAATTCTTTCTTTTAATATTTTGTTTCCCTTCAAATAAATCTTCGCCTCTGCTCCCCGAGAAATTAGTTTCATTAGATAATTTGATTTTAAAAGAAGAAATAAATTTATTTTGTAGAGTTAATTAAATAGATATGAAAAAATCCTTAAAAGAGAAAACATTCTATAAATTCAAATCAATAATCCCAATTTCTTATGCCAAGTAATAATAAACAGCATTACCTTCTCTTTCTTTTTTGATTTCTCCCCTTTCAATTAATTCTCTAAGATATATTGCAACGTTTTTACCAAGTGCTTCATCTATTTCTTTTTTTCTTAATTTTTGATTCTTTAATATTTGCAATATTCTAGATTCATTATCTTCTTTGGATTTTCTTTTATATGCAGGACAAACCTCTTCATATAAACTAAAACCTCTTGAAATATAATCAGAAGTTGTAAAAGGGTCATCAAAAATTTCAATCTCTTTATTAATTCCATCAAAATCGTCTCCTAATGCCTGAGAAACAGGTTCTAAAAATTCATATACAAATTCTTTACCTTTTTCTGTGATAGAAGCTTCTGATTCTTTTTTTCCAACTTTAAATTTTCTACCTTTAAATTTTACTTTTTTAAGAAAACCTTGTTTTTCAAGACCAGATAATATTCTTGAAATATCTCCTGGATGTTTATAATCCAAAACTTCTGCAAGTTCATGACAATCAGAAATTTCAAGTTCTTTCATTTTATTTGCTACTCTTTTTGTCAAAGTTGGAAGTTTGCATACTGGTTTTATATTTTCTGGATTTTTTCCTTTTATCCACTCATACTTTGACCATCCGGATTCTTCACCAGAAATGGAATCATAATTAACAAATCCTATATTTTTCAATCTAAGTAAATGTTGACTTACAGCCATATCTACTAATCCACACTCATTTGCTAAATCAACTCGTCTTAAATTATCTTCTTTCTCTAATTCAAAAAGAATCTTTGCTGTGTTAAAAGGACTTCTTGTTTTACCATGAGAAGCTGTGAATCCAAATATATTATACATGCTTAAATTTTTATCAACTGCTGTTCTTAAAGAAAATTGTGCTATTGGTTTTCCATATTTTTCTCCATCTTCTGTTAATTTGTAATAATATGAAATTGGGTTTCTTCCTCTTATTCTTTCTTCTGCTACTGCTCCAATAGGAATAAATGTGAAAGTGCAATAGGCTTTAAATGATGTATCTCCTGGAATTATATTAGTAACAGGATTAACATAACTTTCAGCAGCATTTCTTATATCATTACTTGTTTTCCAATTATCCTCTAATAAAAACCCAAGAGTTACAGATTTGTATTCAGTATTAACACTTGATAAAATAGCCTCTAATCTCTCCTCTAAATTTTTTGGAAATTCCCTGCTTATTATTTCTCTTTCAACATATTTTTTTACCATAATATAATAAATAACTTCAAATTGTTTTTAACCTATTGCCCCTTAATTTGACTTTACCATAATTTTACAAAGTTGTTACAATCGGTTTATCAAGGACAAGTATTGTGTGTTCTGCTTGGGCTATTTTTGAATCTCCTCTCAAAATCCTGTAAACTTCTACACAACCTTTATCTTTCAATTCTTTCATTGCAAGTTTTAATTTAATTCCTTTTGCAGGAACCCATCTGTCTGAAAAAGGCAATCCTTCCCTATCTTTCATTTTCTTAATAATTTCTCTTGCCTCTCTAAGTCTGCATGGTTTCTCTCGAACCAAAGAATAAGTCAATCCTCTGTCCTCATCTTCTTCTTTTATATAGTTTCTGCCCCTTGTTACAAAAGGTTCTATTGCAATAACTTCATTTTCTAGCAGTTTGTAATTATAATTACTACTGCAATTTGGAATTCTTGGTTCGGAGTGGATGATATATCTTTTTAAACCATGTCCCGTTAGATTTACTATTGGATTCAGGCCAAAACTTTTTATTACTTCCTCAATTTTTGAAGAAATTTCATTGACTTCCCTGCCCGGTTTAACCAACTTTATTGCCTCTTCCAAACTTTTTTCTGCTGCCAGAACAAGTTTTTTGTCTTTTTCTGATAAAGCAATTGTAACTGCAGTATCTGCAATGTAGCCATCAACGGAAACACCAACATCCAATTTTACCAAATCTTCTTCTTTTATAATTGTTTCATCATCAAAGGAAGGAGAATAATGAGCAGCAATATCATTAATTGAAATATTCAGAGGCCAAGCAGGAATTCCTCCAAGTTCTCTTATTCTGTTTTCCATTTTTTCGGCAATTTCCAAAATTTTTACTCCCGGTTTTACAAGAGTTTTTCCTTCCTCTCTAACTTTTTTCGCAATCTCTCCCGCTTTTTTATATTTTTCTAGAATTTCTTCTTCCATTATTATAAAAAAGAAATACTATTTATCCCAAAAATGGTAATCAAACTCACTAAAATTCCAGCAATAATCACTCCAGTAATATTTGCTCTTGAAAATTCTTTTTTCTTGAATCCAAACAAGAAGGCTGCCAATGCTCCCGTCCAAACCCCAGAACCCGGTAATGGAACTCCTATAAATAAAGCGAGTCCTATTGTTCCATATTTATTAACATATTTATATGCTTTTTTCTGCACTCTTTCAACACATTTTTTATATATTTTTTCAAGAAATTTTATTTTCAAGATATGGGGAAGAAAAGTATTTAGGAGATAAAATATTAGTTCTCCAAGAAGAATATTTATCAAGACAACAAAAAAGAAAGTAAATATGGGGTTTAATTTAAAAACTAATAAGGCGTATGGAATTGAAGCTCTTAATTCCAGTGTAGGCAGCAAGGTTAGCAAAATTATATACAGCAAATTGTAAACATCCATTATAAAATTTCTAATAAATTTATGCATCCAGAATTAAACATTGGAATTGTTGGTCATGTTGATCACGGGAAAACAACTTTAGTTGAAGCTTTAACCGGAAAATGGGTTGATACATTCTCGGAAGAAAAAAAGAGGGGAATTACAATAAGATTGGGTTATGCCGATTTTTCAATTTACAGATGCAAAAAATGCGGAAAGTTAAGTGTAAATAAAAAATGCATTTTCTGTTTTTCAGATTGCAAACTTGAAAGAACTTTTTCTTTAATTGATGCTCCCGGACATGAAAGTCTCATACCCGTTGTTTTAACTGGGGCCTCTCTGTTCAATGCGGCAATTTTGATAATTGCAGCAAATGAAAAATGTCCACAACCACAAACAAAAGAACATTTGAGAGCCTTGGAGATTGGAGAAATTAAAAATATTATAATTGTTCAGAATAAAATAGATCTCGTTTCAAAAGAAGAAGCAGAAAAAAATTATAAGGAGATAAAAGAATTTGTTAAGGGGACTATTGCGGAAAATGCTCCAATAATCCCTCTTTCTGCGCAACAGAGGGTTGGAATAGAATTTCTATTAGAAGAACTTTTGCTTATAAAAAAACCGGAGTACCAAGAGGGAGATTTTTTATTCTTGGTTGCTAGATCTTTTGATGTAAATAAACCGGGAATAACACCAAAAGAAATGGTTGGAGGAGTAATTGGAGGTAGTGTAATCAGAGGAAAATTAAAAAAAGGAGAAGAAGTAATAATAAAGCCCGTGCCGATTGAAGATAAATATGTTGAGATAAAAACAAAGATAAATAAAATAAAGAGAGACGAATCAGAAGTTGAAGAAGCTACTTGCGGTGGTTTAGTTGCTTTAGAAACAACTCTGGATCCAAGTTTGGCAAAATCGGACAGATTGGTTGGTTGCATTGCCGGAACAAAAAATTTACCCGAAACAGTTTATGAACTTGAGAATGAATATTATCTTTTTGAAAATTATGAATTGAAAACTGGAGATTCTTTACTTGTAACATGCAGAAACAGCAGAAGCACGGGCAATATAATCTCAATCAATAAAGACAAGGTAAAAATAAAGCTAAGACTACCTATTTGCGTAGAAAAGGGAAATAAGGTTAGTTATTCAAAACTTATAGATGGCAAATGGCGTTTAATTGGTTTTGGTAAAATTGATTAGATTAATAAAATTTTTTATTTATGATAACGGTAAATTTTCATATACATACAAAATATTCTCATGATTCTAATTTAGAACCGACTGAAATTCTAAAAATAGCAAAGAAATTAAAATTTGATGTTCTTGGGATTTGCGACCACAATACCACAAAGGGGGGTATTGAAACAAAAAAACTGACAAAAGATATTTTAATTTTGGTGGGGCAAGAAATAAAAACAGAATACGGAGATATTGTAATTTTTGGAACAGAAAAAAATTTAAAGGGAAATTTATTTGAAATTTTAAATGAAGCAAAATCAAAAAAATTATTTGTTGTTCTTCCGCATCCTTTTGACAGATTCAGAAAAACTGCAATTGGCAATAATCTGAAAGGAAAGAAATTACGAGAAGTTTTAAAAAAAATTGATGCAATTGAAGTTTTTAATTCCCGATGCCCTTTGGATATATATAATAAAAAAGCGCAAAAGATTGCCGCTGAATTTAAAATTCCGGGAATTGCCGCTTCAGATGCTCATTTTGCAAATGAACTGAACAACGCAAAAAATTTTTTAGATTGTAAAAAAGAAGAATCGGAGATTTATAAAACAATAAGAGAAGGCAAAGTAAAGTGGACCGGAAAAAAATCAAAACAGGTAAATTATTTAAAAATAATTTTTCACAAAATATTTTGATTTGAAGAAAATTATTTCATATTCTCTCCTGAAAAGGAAGAGGAAGGAATTTTGACAATTTTTTCCAGAGAATTCTCTCAAATCTCGCTTTTGTTTCCTCTTTCTTCTCAAGCATAGCATTTAACAAAATATTCGCCACATTTTTTCCAGAGATTCTCTTGTACATTAACAGAGAAGGATTTATGCTTACATCTATTGCGTAATATTCTCCATCTTTCTCTATGACATCAACTTCGCAACACAAAGCCTTAATTTCTCTGGCAATTCTTTTCCCAATTTCATTTAATTCGTCAGAAGGTCGAATAGATATCCTACTTTGAGCCACATTGCTTCTGTCTTCTCCCTGTTTTGGAATTTCTTTTATTCCTATAACTTCTTCACCGACTACAAGTAGTTTGGTGACCTCTCCTTCTATTACTTCTTGCATATAATAAGGTTTTGAAGTGCTGTGCATACTATCTATTATGCCGTTTGCTGTAGATTTGTCTTTTACCACCACAATACCTTTTCCACCGTGAACATCTACAAGTTTAAAAACAATTTTATTAAATTTAGCAACAATATTTTTGCTTACTTCTGGCAATAATGCTAAATAGGTTTTTGGATATTTTACTTTTGCTCTGGTAAATATTTTTGCCAAAAGAGCTCTGTTTGAAAGGTAAAGAAGTGCTGTCGGTTCATGACTTAACGCAATTTTTTTGGAATGCAAAATATTCGAAATTATATAACTGAAAGGAAACATATTACCTTGTACATGCATGATACAAGAATTGTAATCTGTTATATCTTTATCTCTATACATGATCTTCGTATAACCATCTATATAAAGTTTTTCGATTGGAATCAGAATGCTGCTTGATATTTTCTTAAATTTTTTTGATTCTTCATAAAGATAAACCGCTGATTTATCCTCCTTATCTGAAATTATACAAAGTTTCATAATATAATTCTTTATAATCTCTTATGTTCTCTAACATTATAATTCATTGCATTTAAACAATAGTATTAAAAAATGATAAATTTTTTAAAATTGAAGCAGATTTAGGTATAATTTATAATTTTGTTTTTAAGTTATGAGAATAGCATCTCCAGAATTAATAAAGGATCTCGTATCAAAAAATGAGAGAATAGATTCAAGAAAGATGCTGGAATACAGAAAAATAAGTGGCGGTATCAATCCAATCAGCAAGGCCGAAGGTAGTTGTTATCTATCAATAGGAGAAACAAAAGTTCTTGTTGGAATAAAATTTGGTTTGATGAAACCTTATCCCGATACTCCAGATGAAGGCGGTATGATGGTTTCTCTAAATTATAATCCTGTTGTGTGGAAAGATTTGCCTCCAAATATGGATATAGAAGTTTCCAGAGTTTTAGACCGCAGCATCAGAGAAAGTAAAATGATTGATTTAAAAGAATTCTGCATTACTCCCGAAGAACAGGCATTTCAGATATTTATTGATTGTTATATATTGAACTATGACGGTAATTTGCTGGATGCATTAAATCTTGCGGCAGTAAAAGCACTATTGAACATGAAAATGCCCAAATTGGAAAATAATAAAATAGTAATTTCAGATAGAAAAATCAACTTGAGGTCTATTCCCGTAATAGTAACAATTTCAAGCATAAACAACAAATATGTTGTTGATTTGAACAATCTTGAAGAAAAAGCAGCAGATTTTTCCGTGTCAATTTCTTATTTAGATGAAAAAACGATCTGTGCAATGCAAAAAACAGGAACAGGTGGAATTCCAATGAAAGAAATGCAAAAAATATTTGAGATAGGAGCGGAGAAACAGAAAGAATTGAGAAGGGTTTTTAAATAGCAGAATAATGCTATAAGAAATGAATCTCCCAATCTAAGCGAGCCTTGAACTATTTGAATAAATAAAACAAATTTTTGCTGTTTGTCTATTGCGGGATATTGCAAAGAGATGATTATTTCATCTTTCCAACAATGAATAAATGGTCGTGTTCATAAGGCTCCAAATCAATGGTTTCAAGAATTTCAAAATCTTTACTCAATTCTTCAATTACTTCCCTATAAATTTCTTTTACTTCTCTGACAGAATCTATCGCCTTTGCTTTTAAGGCAATTAAAATAATTCCTTTTTCTTTCAGAAAAACTTTGTTTTTTTTGAGAATTTGAACTTGGTCTCTCTGCGCAATATCTTCATAAACCAAATCAACTTTTCCGATCCATCCATAATTTTCCGGAAATCTTGCATCTTCTAAAATTGGGACGACATTCTTTTTTCTCCTGACTTTGTCAATTAGTTTGGATATTATTTTGTCAGAAACTTCAACCCCGTAAATAATTCCTTTTTCTCCAACAATATTTGAGAAATGCGAAATTGTTGTTCCGTGAGCGGCGCCAAGATATAATATCTTCTGTCCTTTTTTCACGGGAAAATTCTGCAAACCGTTTAAAATGGCTGCGGCAGGTTTTGATTTGTACGGATTCCATTCTTCCAAATTTTTCCCTTTTGTGTACAGATTATTTCCTTTTTTATAAACTCCGGAAAATATTTGTTTCATAAAAGTTAATATATGAGAAAACTAAAGTTGCCTTTTGGAATTTTAGAAGACAAAAAATTGGTGGAGAGATTCTCAAAAAATCCTGAGGAAGCTGCAAAACAATATTTTGAGAGCAAAGTTAATCCTGGAATTTTAGAAGAAGAATTGGAAAAATTCTTTCCTTATAAAAATTTTCAGAAGTGGATGAACGAATTTGGGATTGCTTTGACAAAATTAAAACTAAAAAATATAGAAAAATCTGAAGAAAAATTAATTTTAAGTTCAAGAACCCTGAACGAACTGAACCATATAATTAATGTTCTGAGAAATAGAGAAAAAATTTTGATGAATTACGAAACTTATAAAAAAACTCTTGAAAACGCGGAAAAATTAAAAGAGAAAGTTGAAAATAGGGTAAAAGAAGACGTTAAAAAAATTGCCAAAAATTTATCCACTCTTTTGGGACCTCTTCTTGCTGCAGATTTGATTGCCAGAGCAAAAGGATTAAAAAATCTTTCAAAAATGCCAGCCTCAAAAATTCAGATTTTGGGGGCGGAGAGATCTTTGTTTAAATATCTAAAAGAAAAACAGAAAATTCCAAAATATGGAATGATTTTCAAATCTGAGTTTATTCAAGGAGTAAAAAAAGAGGATAGGGGGAAAGTTGCCAGACTTCTATCTGCAAAAATAATGCTGGCGGCGAGATTGGATTACTTCTCTGAAGAAAACAAAGGAGAAGAAATCAGAGAAGAATTAATTAGAGAAATTAAGAAAATTTCACAGAGAAACTGAAATTCTTTTTTTATTTAGATTTCTAAAATTATAAACTTATGCTTCTCTTAACTTCAGATTTTCACTTAGGTTATGGCTATAACACAGAAAGAGAAAAGGATTGTTTTTTTGTTCTGGATGAAATTTTAAAAGAACAGACGGATTTAATCCTGTTTGCTGGAGATTTGTTTGATTCAAGAGTGCCAAGACTTGAAGTTTTGGCAGAGGCGATGAATTTTTTATCAAAATTAAAAGAAAAGAAAAGCGAGGCCAAGTTTATAGAATGCGATAAAGAAATCAATAAGAGAGCTCTGCATGGAGTTCCTTTTATTTCAATTTATGGAAATCACGAAAGAAGGGCAAATCTGATAAATCCAATTCAAAGTCTCGAAAAAGCGGGTTTATTGATAAATCTTCACTGCCAGAAAATTGTTTTTGAATTAAATGGAGAAAAGATTGCAATTCATGGAATGAGTTATGTTCCGGAGAAATATTCAAGAGATGTTTTAACTGAATGGAATCCAAAACCAGTTCCAGATGCAAAAAATATTCTCCTATTGCATCAGAACATTGAACCTTTTATTTATTCTCCTTTGGAAGATGTTAATTTAAAAATTTCAGATTTGCCAAAAGGATTTGATATTATTCTTAATGGACATATTCACTTCAGAAATACGGTGCAGATAGGGCAGGGAAAATTATTAATGCCTGGAAGCACCATTCCAACACAATTGAACAAAAAAGAATCGGAAATCAGAAAAGGTTATTTTATTCTAAATAGAGAATTAAAGTTTAAAGAGATAAAACAGAGAGATTTTTATTATAAAGTTGCCGAGAGAAAAGAAGAAATAGAAGAATTCCTAAAAAATCTCAAAAATAGCGAATTAAAGCCGATAATTAAAATAAAAATAAAAAATACGAGCCGTTTGGATTTGAATATAATTGAGAAAAAATACAGGGAAAGGGGAATTTTAATTTTCAAAAAAGAAATGGAAAGAAGTTTTGAAAAACAAAAAACCGAAATATTGAGAAAACAAATGAGCGCTGAAGAATACGGGATGAAATTGTTGAAAGAAAAGAGTAAGTTTAAAGATTCGGATGAACTTTTGAATTTAATTATTGAAGATGATTTCGCTGGTGTGGAAAAACTGTTAAAAGACAATTTTGAAGAAAAAGAAAAACAACCCACTTAAAATAAATTCAAAAATTATATTCTATCCTTTGTTGATATTTTAATAGTCATGTCTAAATTGCGAAAAAATTAGTTTGTCCTCAAAAACCCTGATTTTACATTTTTCAGAACAGAAACCGGAAGTGTTTAAATTAATCTTGCAATTATGGCTGGAAAAACCAATAATTTTTAGAGAATTTGTTTTTATTTTAAATTTTCTTATATTTAGATTAAATTCTCCCTCTTTTCCTTTTAGATTTTTTAGAAAAGTGCAGATTTTTTCTGATTGTGCTTCTTCCAATTCAAGGTTTTTTTTGGATATAAAATCGTTAGTAAAATGATAAATTGAAGCAAAAACAGTAATTCCCACCGCGAAAAGCAGCACATATACAATGGCAGGATATAAACCTTTCATTATTAATATTTTAAAGAAAATTATGAAAGCGGTTATTTCGATGAAAGGAAAAAGTTTTCAAAAAGAGATAGATGGGAATCTGCTTTATGGAAAAAAAATCGGAGATGTTATACAGGGAGGTTCGCTGGGTCTCGAAAATTATGAATTGCAAATAACGGGTGGAAGCGACAAACAGGGATTTCCCATGAGAAAAGGTGTAGTCGGAATAACAAGAAAGAAAATAGTTTTATCCGGAGGTGTTGGATACAAATCAGAAGGGAAAGGAATCAGAAGAAGGAAAAGCATCAGAGGAGAAATTATTTCAGAGGAGATAGCACAGATAAATTTAAAGGTTTTGAAAGAAGGCCAAAAAAAATTTGAGGAATTTCTAGATAAAAAATCATCTGAAGAGAAAGAAAAATCTGAAGAAAAGAAATAGAAAAAACAGGTAATTAAACCTTAAATTGGGCAACTTCTTTGATTAAATCGACATGTGTCAAAAAAATTGTTCGGCAACAGTACCTTGTAATTCCCAAATCATCCAGAACTTTAGCTGGCTCTTCTCCATTTTCAACTCTTTTTTTATATTTTTCCCAAAGAGGGCCAATTACTTTTCCGCAGGTGAAACATCTAACCGGAATTATCATATTTATATTTGTTTTTAATCTTTTTATAATGTATTTTAACAATATCTGTCTCACTGATAAATCTCAAGGATAAACAATTGGTTATATTATTTATGGTGAGAAATAAAGCGACGATCATTCTTGCTGTTTTGTGTATTATAATAACGATCTTTGCCTGGACTTCAAATACAAAACAGATTTTTAATAATTATGGTTATTCTACTGAAAACTTGTTGTCTGGAAAATATTATGTTCCAATAACTTCAATTTTTTTGCATTCTGATCTTAATCATCTATTATTAAACTTGCTTGTTTTGCTGGTATTTGGTTTGGCTCTGGAAGAAGAAATAGGACCAAAAAAATTTTTAATTTTATTTTTTTCCGGAGCTTTTTTGGGAGATTTATTATCTTCTCTAATTTATTCTTCCACCCAGATATCTATCGGAGCATCTGCCGGAATTTTTTCTATAATGGCGGCGGCTATTTTAATAAAACCAATAAAAATTGAAGTTTTTGTTCCAATTCCTTTGGGTCTTATTGGAATCGGTTATTTAATTTCTGCCATCATAGGATTAATAGCAAACTATCCCCCATATGTTGCCCATATTGCCCATATGGGTGGAATTTTTGCTGGATTATTCTATGGTTTTAAGGTCAGAGGTTCCTGGAGTGCTTTAAAAATCCTGATAGTTTTTTTCCTGTTGTTCTTATTGTTTCCATTCATCTGGAATTTTTGGGTTTTAATTACAAAAGTGATTTTGGGGATTTTCTCCTGAAGTTATTTTAGAATTTTATTGGCCAAATATCTTTGCCATATTGCCCATACCTAAAAATTTTTTCATCTGTTTTGGATTTATTTTTTTCATCATTTTTTTCATTTTTTTAAAATTCGACAGAAGTTCGTTTACTTCCTGAATTTTTGTTCCACTGCCTTTCGCAATTCTCACAACTCTTGAACTTTTGATTATTTCCGGATTTTTTCTTTCTTCGGGAGTCATTGAATCAATTATATATTTCCACTTTTTCATCTTCTCTTCTCCAATATTTAAAGCGTTTGTTGGAAATTTTAAGTATCCAAATCCAGGAATCATATCAATTATTTTTTTTATTGATCCGTGTTTTTGCATTTCAACAAGTTGATTGTAGAATATATTTAAATCAAGTTTGCCTTCTTCAATTTTTTTTACTTCTTCTTCCTTTATTTTAAATTTCTCAAGCAAACTTTGTAGATCTCCAAACCCGAGAAGTCTCGAAACAAATCTTTCTGGAATATATCTTTCCAGATCCCGAATTTTTTCACCAACACTCAAAAATTTAACCTTTGCATTGGCTATTTTGCAGGCAGTTAAAGTTGCTCCACCCTTTGCCGTTGCATCCATTCTCGTAACAACGACTCCCGTAATATTAATGGATTTTTTAAATTCTTCTGCCTGTCTTCTTGCATCTTGACCAAGTTCTGCCGGAATAACGAGATATTTCTCTTCCGGTTTGAAAATTTTATCTATCTTTTTTATTTCCTCCACCAGTTTTTTATCGAGAGCGTCTCTGCCGGCAGAATCAATAATTATTACTTTGTCTTTGTGTTTCTGCATCTCTTTCTCTGCCTCTTTTAGATTTTCTCCGTTAATTACGGGAACATTTATCTGTTTTGCAATCTGCTTTAATTGCTCAAAAGCGGCGGGTCTTGAAAAATCACAACCAACCAAAACAACGGGCAATCCATGAGTTTTGTAAAAATAAGCAAGTTTTCCAGAAAGACTTGTTTTTCCGCATCCAAATAAACCAAGAAGAAGTATTTTATGCGGCATTAGTTTTATTTCGCTTTCCTTCCCCCCTAAAATATCAACCAGTTCATCATAAATCAATTTTATAATATATTCTCTTTTTGATACTCCCGCCTCCGGTTCTTTTTTGATTTTTTTTCTCACATTTTCCGATAAACTGAAAACGAGGTCTACATCGACATCCGCCTGCAACAAACATCTTTGCAAATCTTTTATAATCTCTTCAATTTCTTTATCAGAAAAACTAATAATAGAAGAAATTTTTCCGACAAAAGCTCTCAATCTTTCAGATAATCCTTCCATAATAACAAAAATATTTTCCTTTAAAGTTTTTACTGAGTTATATTAACAAAATAAAGTTTGCATAAAGTAATTTTATATTTTGAATAATAAATAATATATATATGGAATGTAATCTAAAAAAAAGATTTTCATTTGAAAAGTTTTCTGCTTTTTTGCAAAACAAAAAAGAGACGTTATTAAGATGGCCTATATTTGAATTAAATATTAAAAAAAGATCCAAAACATATGTTTTACAACATATACAACATACAAAAAAGGGAATTTCTCCAATAATTGCGAGTGTTTTGTTAATAGTTTTCAGTGCAGTAATTGCTGCAATTATTGGAAGTTGGGCTATGAATTATACTCAAAATCAGTTAATTAATTTAGAAGTGTGCAAAGATATTAACATAGAATTTCTCGAAATAAATTATAGTTCTTCTTCAAAAGAAGGTAGTTTTAAAATACAAAATACGGGGCCAACAATAGATAAGTATGATATTTATGTTTTTGCCAATAATAAGGAAGAAAAAGTGAAAGAAATCACAACTCCATTAAAAAAATTAGAAAAAAAGACAATAGTGTTTGAAACAGAACTGGAAAATGTAAAAGGAATAAAAATAGAAATTCCCAAGTGTCTGGGAAAAAGTTTTGTTAGTTTTATAGACTAATTTCGGATTTTAAAAAAGGCCCATCAACGCAACTTCTATATCCCGATGGACTTGCGCAAGAACCGCATAAACCAATTCCGCATCTGGTCATAAAATCAACTGAAGAATAGATATTTAATTTCTCTGAGTGCGGACAAGATAAATTTAATTCAAAACCGTCACAAACTTCAAATAATTTTTCCGCTATTTTATGGAATTCTTCTTCATTACTTCCAAATATTGAACAAAGCAGAAATTTATTATCTGGAATTTTTATTTTCTTTAATTCTTTTGCAAAATATGTTGCTCCTTTGTTTGTCAAACCAACGGCATTTATAAATGAAAAAGAATCGTATTGTGCAATAATGGGTTCTCTGTTTCCGGGTATTGATTTTATGCCAATACTTTTTGTTGTCAAAATGCCGATTTCTGGAATCTCATTTGCAATTCTTTCCAGCACAGAAATTTCCGTAGTGACTATTCCGCTTGGAATTGTAAAAGGTCCGCTGATTTCCTTATTACAAAAAAGCATAATTTTCATTAATTTTAAAGAATAGGGATCCAAATAGTAAAAATAATTAAAATAGAGGTTTAAATTTTTTGATAAATATAATCAATAAAAAGACGTCAAATATCACAAACCACCGTTGCTTTATATTTTTCATTTTTTTCAACTTTAAATTTATAATTTGTAATCCCCTTTACAACAGTTCCTCCCTTTTCCGGAGTTATTTTTTCTCCTTTTGCGACAACCTTTCCAGCATATCCTTGTTTTGATTCCGTGATTTCAACGTCAAATTTACAAAAAAAAACTTCATTTATCTCACTTTCGGCAAGCAGATGAGAAAGAAACTTATAAAGAGTTTCCTCTAAATTTTTTCCCTCAAATTTAAATTCTATTTTTTCTCTTGGTTTGATTTTATCAATGTCGCAGATAACTGAAAAAAGAGCCTCTGCGGAATTCTCAAATAATTCCTTTAAATTTGAACCATAAGATTCAAACATAACATCAGAAGTCAAATCTTCGATAAATCGGTATTTCATAATTTATAAAATAAAACAATTATGAACTTTCTTGAGAAATATAAACCAAAAAAACTGGAAGAGATGATTGGAAATAAAAAGGCAATAGAAGAAATTTTAAAAAATCTTTTTAAAAAGCCTTTGCTTCTTTATGGAAGTCCTGGAGTTGGAAAAACTCTTTCTTGTTATCTTATCGCAAAAAAACTCAATCTTGAAGTTTATGAGATAAACGCTTCTGATTACAGAGATTTGGAAAGTCTTAAGAAAGTTTTGTTGATCTCAAAACAATATTCAATTTTCGGCAGAAAAAGGATTATATTAATTGATGAAATTGATGGATTATCCATACATGATAGGGGAGCAACTACCGAATTGATAAAAATTTTTAAAGAAAGCAAAAACCCCCTCATACTTACCGCAAATGATGCTTATGACCAGAAATTGAAAAATCTGAGAAATTATTGCAAACTAATCTCTTTTAGTAAAGTTCCTTACCCTTCCATTGCGAAATATCTGGAAAAAATTTGCAAGAATGAAAAAATAGAATATGATGAAAGAATTTTAAAAAACATTGCGCAAAGATGTAATGGTGATGTGAGAGCCTCCATTCTTGATTTAGAGAGTTTGATTAAAGATAATAAATTACTTTCCTCGGATTTGCTTTCCCCGAGAGATCTTGAAGAAAATATTTTTAATTCGGTAAGGATAATTCTAAAAACAAAAAAAATAGATATTGCGAAAGAGGTTATGAATAATTTAGATAGAACTCCAGAAGATTTTTTCTGGTGGATTGAAGAAAATGTCGGAAGAGAATATAAAGGAGAAGATTTAAAAAAAGTTTTAAATTATTTGAGTCTAGCAGATATTTTCAGGAGAAGAATAATGAAAAGACAGGATTGGATTTT
Source organism: Candidatus Aenigmatarchaeota archaeon (assembly GCA_021163805.1). Taxonomy (GTDB): domain Archaea; phylum Aenigmatarchaeota; class Aenigmatarchaeia; order QMZS01; family QMZS01; genus QMZS01. The sequence goes on from JAGGTL010000027.1 coordinate 17,881, forward strand.
GCTCAGATATTATATTGACTTTATTTCGATTGGCGTTGCATTGGCAAAAAAAGAGACTTATCACAAATATGTCGCATATGGATTCCCAACCTATATTTCAAAAATGGGAATAATGAAAGCACGGAAAAAAGAAATGGAGGAAAAAATTGAAAAATTGCGGAATAAAATGCA
>JAGGTL010000032.1 GCA_021163805.1 Candidatus Aenigmatarchaeota archaeon
ATTATGTCAATAGATTTAAAGAAAGGTCAAAAGGCGGTAGAAAAAGCGGGTTTGATTTCGTTTTTGCTGACAGCAGGCAAAGGAATTGTGGGTTTTTTATCTGGAAGTGTTGTTTTGGTTGCAGATGCTCTGCATAATTTAACCGATCTGACAATCGATATTGCTTCCTGGTTTGGATTGAAAATAGCGCAGAGAAAGCCAGATGAAAAATTTCCTTATGGATATTATAAGGTTGAGTCTTTAACAACTTTATTCGTTTCACTTTTTATTTTATATGCCGCATACAACTTGTTAATTGAAGGCTATTCGAGACTCTTTATTGTTCCAGAAATTGATATGCCTTTTCTCGCCATGTTGGTTGCCCTAATTTCTTCTCTTGTCTCAATTAGCATATCAAAATATTTGAAAAATACCGGAAAAAGCATAAATTCAGAACTGCTGATTATAAATTCAAAGGAAAGATTTATCGATGGCATTTCTTCAATTTTTGTTTTTTTGGCAATCTTTCTGAATTATTACAAAATTCCATACATTGAGGGAATCACATCAATGATAATATCTCTGCTAATTTTGAAAGTTGGAATTTTTTCCATAAAAGATTCTATTTTTTCTTTGATGGATATCAGCCCAAGTAAAGAAGAGGAAGAGAAAATAAAGAAAATCATAAAGAGTGTAAAAGGCGTTGATGATTTCGCAGATCTGAAATTAAGAAAATCCGGCCCCTTCATTTTTGGAGAAGTAAAAATAAAAGTCAAAAGATTTATTAAGGTTGAAAGAGGTCATGAAATTGCAGATGAAATTGAAAACAAAATTAAAGAAAAAATAAAACAAGTTAATTCATTTACTGTGCATATTGAACCTTACAAAACAAGCAAACACAGAATCGCAATTCCGATTTTGAAACCTTTGGGTTTGGAATCAAAAGTGATGGAACATTTCGGAAGAGCAAATTATTTTTTGTTTGTTGACACAATCAAAAATTCAATTACTAAATATTATTCAAAGGAAAACCCATGCAAAAAGAAAGAAGTTAGAGCAGGGCTGGAAGCTGCACATTTTATCATAAAAGAAAAAGCGGACGTTCTCATAACAAAAGAAATTGGAGAAATCTCCCTGCATATTTTGAGAGACAAATTAATTGATGTTTATAAAACAAAGGGGGAAACGGCAAGAGAAATTATCAATAATTTTTTTGAAAATAAATTGGTCAGATTAAAAAAACCAACAAAGGAAAAAGATTGAAAATGGACGAAAGATTAATTAAAGAGTTTTTAAGAAAAGAAAATATTTTTGCGGTTGTCGGAGTTTCAAGAGATAAAAAGAAATACGGATACAAAGTCTATAAAAATCTAAAAGAAGCTGGATATAAAGTTTATCCAATAAATCCAAATGCAAATGAAATTGATGGAGAAAAATGCTATTCTGGTCTTTCAAAGTTGCCAGAAAAACCAGATGTCGTTAATCTTGTTGTTCAACCAAGAGTTACAGAAGAAGTTGTGAAAGAATGCAAAAGACTTGGAATTAAAAAAGTATGGATGCAACCGGGATCAGAATCTAAAAAAGCTGTTAATTTCTGCTTGGAAAATAACATAGAAGTTATTTATAATATTTGCATTATGGCAAAGAGAAAAAAATAAGTTCTGATCTTCTGCATAAGATAGTTCCAAACAATTTTTTAACTTAATGACTGGCAAATACTAATTAAAGTTTTAAGTAATATATTACAGTGTAATATTATATATATAATTATGAAGTGCGAGATATTTGTCAATGATTATCTGCCTGCTATCAGAGCGATAATTGCAAAAAAATTGATAAACTTTGGATTTACCCAGCAAGAAATTGCAGATAAATTGTATTTATCGCAGGGGGCTGTTGCTCTCTATAAAAAGCAGGCAAGAGGCAAAAAAGTAAAAGAATTGGAAGAGAAGCCGGAAGTAAAAGAAAAAATAGAAGAACTCTCAGAAAAGATAATTTCAAGAGATTTAAAGATGGAAGAACTTGAAGCTGAATATTGCAGGATATGCAGATTCATTTTTAATAAATAAGAATTTAAATCCTGTAATTATTATGAGTTTCTTCAGAACAACATTATTGCTGAGTTTATTAACCGGAATTTTTTTGGGAGCGGGATTTTTGATTGCGGGAATTTCAGGAGCAGTTATCGCATTATTTTTCGCAGTCTTCCTTAATTTTTTCTCTTATTGGTATTCCGATAAAATTGTCCTGAATATGTATGGAGCAAAAAAATTAAAAAATGAAGAAATAGAAGAAATTGTTTCCAAACTCGCAAAAAAGGCAAAGATTCCTGAACCTGAATTATATTCGATAGATGCTTCCGTTCCAAATGCTTTCGCAACTGGCAGAAATGAGAAAAACAGCGCCATTGTTGTTACAAGGGGTTTAATCAACAGTTTGGATAAGGAAGAAATTGAAGGTGTTCTCGCTCATGAAATTTCCCATATAAAAAATCGCGACATTCTAATTTCAACAATGGCTGCAACAATAGGGGGAGCAATATCTTTTCTCGCAAATATGGCTTGGTGGAGTTTATTTGTAGGAGATTCTAATAGAGATAGTTTAATATTTCTTCCTCTCCTCATTTTTGCTCCAATCGGAGCCACAATCGTCCAACTGGCAATTTCAAGAACGAGAGAATATGAAGCGGACCATTCGGCAGGTATTATCACAAAAAATCCTTTAAGTCTGGCAAATGCTTTGAGAAAAATAGAAAGTTTTGTAAAAACAAATCCAATAAGAGGAAATTCTGCAACAAGTCATTTATTTATTGTAAATCCTTTCAAAGCGGATGCAATCTCAAAATTATTTTCAACTCATCCTAAAACTGAGGACAGAATTAAGCGGTTAGAAGAATTGGCGAAGAAAATTTAATGAAAACTAAATTAAGCAATAGCTTGAACTTCCAAAGAAGATTCAAAAGGAACTTTGCTTTCTAAAATTGATCCTGGCGCATATCTTATAACTTTTAAGGTTTTTTTCCAGTAATGTGGAAGAGAATCGTAAAGTAATGCTTCGACTGAAATGCCAATGGGTCGGTTATTTTTCCTTCTCAAAATACCAGAATCTGAGGAGATTATGAGACTGCAACCAACTTTATCAGCTTCTTCAATTTGATACAAATCTTCCAATCCGCTATCCCTTACAGAGAATCTAAGATCACCGATCTTTTCAATATTTACTTCTTTCACATATTTTTTGACAAATTTTTCAATTTTTTTCAAAACATTTAGTTTCTCAAGTATCTGTTCCCCTTTTTTTAGGATTACATTTTTTGATAACTCTTTCCATTTCTCACTGATATATGCTTTATATTCTTCCTTTTCTATTCTTCCAAATAAAGTTAATGTTGTCTGGTATGCTGCATAATTCTGATTCCCAAACTTTGTATAGACTCTATCAATAAGTTTCATAATTTCGGTTTCGTCCAAAAAAACCTCTTTACTCTCTATATCTGGAATAAAAATAGGCCGTGAAAGATAAGGATACTGATAAGGAGTTGGCTTTATATTTTCTACTGCTTTATGGATAGTATAAGTATTTTTTGGAAGATGCCTCATAATTTAATTTCTTATTAAAAAGAAATACTTAACTCTTATAAAGTAGTGGCTAACTGGAAAGAACGGCAGGCAAATCAAATAAATTTAAGCAAAATTATTTATGGAAGATTGGTTTACAAAATTGATAGTAGACAGTTCAATAAATTCTCATTTGGCGGAAGTTTTCAAATACTACACAACTGCGTTTTATGAAATTTGTCTAAATTACGACCGAAAAATAACCAAAAATGATTTTTTCGATTTTCTCGCATTTGCCGAAAATATCCTGTTGCCGAAAGTATTTTCTAAAGCTGCCAATCATCTCCACACACATATAAACTTTTATAATAAAACCGTATGGGAAGGGGTGCCTCAGGATAAAAGAGATTTAAGAAAATTAACAGATAATTTCGATGAATTAATAGCAAATTATGTTGGTTGCTGTTTTAATAGTTGCCTTGGGAATATTATAGCAGACCTTATAAAGGATAAAAAAAATAAGACGCCGATATTTTTGGGATATGAACAGATAATAAGAAGTACCATAGAAATGGCGTACAAAAGGAGCAGAGATAAAATGTTGAAAGAATATGAAGAGTTTTTAGAAAAAGAAAAAGAAAATTTGATACAATATAATTAATACGGATTTGATTAAAACAAAAACTTAAACCCTTTTAATCACAACATGTCTCTTCGTTTTGGAAATTGGCCTGCATTCTGCAACTATTACTTCGTCTCCTTCTTTTAATTTAATGCATTTCGGTTTGTGAACGCTTATTTTTTTCTTTCTTCTCTCATATCTCTCATATTTTTTAACAAATTTCAGATATCTCCTTTCAATTATTGCCGTATTTTCTGGATCTAAGGATACAACTCTGCCTTTCAAAAGTTTTCCCCTTATTTTCAAGTTTCCATGAAAAGGGCAATCCTTGCTCTCGCATTTTTCTTTTGGAAATTCAACGTCTATCCCTATAGATCTCATAATTAACAAAAAAATAAATTAAAATATTGTAAATAATCATTCGAGACTAAACTGCAGGAAATAGGAAGGTATTGAGGTTTTCCGAATTAATGAAAAATCAGAACGAAAATAGAAATAATTAAAGAAGTGAAATGAAAATATAATCAGAAATAAAAATACTTAAAAGGCCTAAATCCGTTTATGGGGGTCTCCCGTTATACAATTAACAAAAAATAAAATTAATTTTCAACAATTTCTATAATTCTGCCTTCCAATAATTTTTCCCAAGGACGTATTCCCTCTTCTTCTGCTTTTTTTGTTGGTATCGCCGTAACGACCCCATAAGAATCTATTTCAACAACAAACTCTCTGTTACAATTTTTGTTGTTGCATATATGAAGATTTTTGTTATTTTTCCTAACATTGAATTTATTATCTTTTCTGTATTGCATTTCTATTTCCCCTCTGTGCAATGTATTGCAAAAGGGACAACCAACCTCATATCTTATCAGAACCATAATAAATATGCATATCTTTGTATATATATTTTATAAAGATGGGAATGAGCTCTCACAAAAGCGTGGAATAAAAAACCTCTCAATGCTTGTTATTGCAATGAGAAAGCAACATCAAGATTTGGCAACCAAAATAATCTGGTAAAAGGGTTGAATTGTCAGAAATAAATATTTAATATTTCTGTTTTTTCTTTGATCAATATATTCAAAGAATAAAAAACAAAAAAATAAGAGATACGAGCAATAATATTGTTAAATGCTTCAAACCCGCTATATAGGAGTTCTCGGTTATTTTTCCCATCGCAATCCCTGATAAAATGGCCTCTAAGATAATAATGTGTTGAAATAAAATCTTATATTCTGACAGGTCTACTATTCCAATAGAAGGTATAAAGAAGGAAAAAATAATAAAAATAATCCCCAAAAAAACAAAGAAAATGAAATACAAAGAAATCAATTGAGGGAATAATTCCGTGCTTCTCTCTCTTTCAAGTTCTTTGGTTAAATAAATATATTCATTTATCTCCCTCATAGTATTGCCTATATCTGTGCTAAAATCGGCGGCCCTTTCGGCTAAAGTTATTATCTTTTTGATAAATTTATTGTTCGCCTTTCTTTCAAAATTTTCAAGAGCAATCTGGAAAGGTGTTCCCCATTCAATCTGCAAACACATATTTCTTATCAATGGCGTAAGTCTTCCATAATTTCCTTCTTTGCTTTTTCTTATGGATTCCACCAAAGACATTCCAGTCGAGGTATTATTATAGATTTCCTGAAAAAACTTGGGAAAAAATTCCCGAATTTCTTTATTTTTTAAATAGTTGTAATAAAGAACCGCACTAAAACATATTAGGATCACGGATAAAACAAAAACAATTAAATTAATCATACTTTCACCAAACCCAATATAACCAAATATATCAATCCCCCCACGGGAACAAAAACATACACCAATAGTTTCATCAGGAATAATATATTAAAAGAAAAGAATGTTGAAGTAATCAACGAAAATGTGGTCAAAAGAATCATAATGACAAGCGGGGCTATCAAAAATACCACTATGTAAATATCCGCCAAAAAGCTCATCAAAGTGGTATATTTCCTCTGTCTCTCTCTATAAACGTCAATTTCTTTCCTTGATTCCTCATTTAAATACAGATTTATATTTCCTCCAGATAAAATAGTTGAATTCAAACCCAATAGAAAATTTTTGAATTTTTCTGAGGGTGTTCTAAAGGCGATCTCACTTATACTGGAGGTTACATCTTTTCCAACCAAAATGATTTGTTTATAAATTCTTTCAAATTCTCTGGAAAATTCTCCAAATTCCTTGTCTTCTGCAATATATTTAATCATCTGCTCGGGAGGAACTCCGCTCTTTGAAATGATTTTCATATAAGGTATTCCAAAAGGCATATTTCTTTCGATATCTTTCATCTGTTTGCTGTATTTATAAAAAGGATACAAATAAAAAACTGTTGCAATAGTCCAAGTCAGAGTCAATGTTAAGATTAACGATACTATAAAAGATTGTGCAAAATTCAACTTCCAGAATATCAAAAAAAAATAAAGAAAGAATACGAGAGAAACATTTAAACAGATAAAAGCATAGAAAAAAAGTTTTCCGATATATTTCTCATAAATAATCGGCAGATTTGATTTCTCTACGAGCTCCTTTAAAGATTGGAGTTTCTTTCCGAAGAATTTGGTCCCTATCTTTCCGAATAATTGAATTAACTCGGAATACATAATTTAAAAAATTATATTCTTTATGGTTTTTGAATATTCTTACACAAATTATGTAAAACATCCTCGAACAAAAAAATTATTCAGAAGCATTATGATAATTAGTCTATTTTTCATTGTTCTTTGTATAATTCTCATAATATTGGCGAAATTATATTTGCCTTCCCATCTGCTATCGGGTATTGATATTTCCGGGTTTCTGAGTTATGGTTATCTGGGACTCTTTATAATTACTTTATTGGGTGGAACATTTTTTCCCGTTGGAAGTCCAGCTGTAGTTGCAACGGCGGGGGCAATAGGAATGCCAAAATTGCCCGTTATACTTATATCGGCACTTGGATATACAATAGGAGTATGTATTAATTATTTTTTAGCCTACGAATTTGGCATTCATTACGTTCAAAGAAAAATGGAAAAAGAAGTGTTTGAAGATCTTTCGGAATGGTGGAATAAATATGGGATTATTCTCATCGTTTTATTTGCATTATTTCCCATTCTTCCGTTCAATCTTCTGGCTCTGCTCTGCGGTTTATTCAGGTTCAATCTATTTTATTTTATTCTAATTAATTTTGCTTCCAATCTTCTAAATTCTTACATATTTGTTTATCTTGGCTCTTCCATTGCGGCCTTGATCGGTTTGTTTTAGTTTTTTAATTATTTCAGTTTTTTAAGCAAATTTTCTATCTCTTGGATTTTCTTCTCTATTTGTTCAACTACCTCTTCATTTCTTTGTTTTTCGGTTTTCTTAACTTCTTCATAACTTTCTGTCATAAAGTTCAAGATGTCTTCATTTGTTTTTAATTCAATAACTTCATTTGTTTTGGCATTTACGAAGGCTTGATATGCAATTCCCGCCGAATCAAAAGGAATAACGACAACTTTCCAATACAAGGTATTATTTTTGAAAAAAGGCAAAGGCTCTGCGAGTTTAAACCTGCTCCAATCAACTATTGGATTGTTTTGCCTTACAAAATCTGTTGCCTTTACAGGTCCGGTTAAAGTCATTCCCGGAAGTTCAAGCAATTCAATTTTTCCTGTCCTCGCATCAATAATAAAGATTTTAAATATGCCGTGACTTGCGCCATAAGGTTCTGTTGAGATAAACCATTTTAATCCCTCTTTTGTATCTAACAGAAAAGGTTGCCTGTTGAAATTTATATCCTGAATTTCAGTCTGATCCTTATGTATGAAAAAATAGTTTATTAAACCATTTTTAAATGCATACGATTCTACATACAATCTCGCCAAATTTTCTGGGAAAATTCTGTTTCCTTCAAGTATTTTATTTTTTAAAGCCTGTTCTGGGTTCAGGAAGTTAATTTTTCCCGCCGAATCAACAATAAACAAACCTTCAAATTCCGGAAGAGCGTACAACAAACCATAATAAAGTTTATATTTGTATCCAATTGCTGGAACAACTGTATAGATTTCGCCATTCTTATAAATATAATAAACATCATCGAAATCTACAAAATATTTTTCTTTGTATAAATTCCAATATAAGTTATCAAAAATCTGCATTTCCTGTCCAATCTGCAAATCCTTCTCTATTATTTTGGAATTTTTCTCCTGTTTTGTCGCGTCAACAATAACAATTCCCTTATTCTTGATTAAAAATTTTAATAAATCTCCGTCCGGAATCAAAGGAAATACCCATGACAAAGAATTATTTATATTTACGATATTTTCTGGACCAAGTTTATACTGGGCAAGCTGCAGAGAATCCTTTGCATATCGGTAAGCAACACTCATCGGCATCAATCTTAAATTTTTTGTTGATTCTGGAAGGGTTTGTATGTCATGGAATTTTAAAGTTTTTGGCAATTCTAAAAAAACTATAATATTTGAGAAAAATGACGCAAAGAGCAGCAAAAAGAAAAGTAAGATTACGGAAGTCGATTTAAAGATATTTATTGTCAGTTCTTTATTTTTCATTTTTCTCCTGCTGAAAAAGAAATAAATAACCGCCCAAATCAAAACAACTTCTATAATTGCCGGATTTTTATAAAAGTAAATAGCAACTGGATGGAACCATGGTCGGAAAAAATAGATAATTAATATTGCAAAGAGACAAAGTAGGATTTTTTTAATATTCATATATCTATATCGGTTTTAATTAAATAAAGGAAGAATCAGAATGCCCGAAGGATATTGCTATAATCAAGACGTTTCTTCAAAACTGAATCATCAAACAGTGTGTTGTCTAATTTCTTTATTGAGAAAATAAAGAACCATCAGTCCAATAATTACAACAATCCAGAAACTGATAAATCTGTCCAATAAAATAAGAGATGAAGAGATATGAGACGGAATTCCAAGAACCAGAAGAGAGGAAATTGTTCCTCCTTCCACCAGACCGAGACCTCCTGGAAGCCAAGGGACAGAAGAAAATAAGATCAAAAGAACCCAGACGGCCAGAACAATGGTGAATGAAACTTGAAAATTAATAGCCAGAAAAACAAAATATATTCTCAGAAATTCCAGAAATCTGCAAAAAAAAGAGATTGAAAAAATTTTCAAAAATAATTTCTTATTACACAAATATCTAAAACTTGAACTGAAAACTTTAGTCGATATTTTCGCATTTGTTTTAAAGAATCTTAAAAGATATTTCTCGATAAATCTCTCAATTTTGTTTTTATCGGACAGGATTCTAAATACAAAGAAAAAACCGCCAAAACATATAATAAACAATATAATTCCAATATATAAAAATCCAATTGAAATAAGTTTGGTGGCAGATAAAAAAATAATTAAAATCAGCAAAAGAGAATAAAAAGAAATTAACTCGCTTGTTATTTCTATAATCACTGAAGCCGTTGCTTTTGTCATTGGTATGTCATTTTTTGTAAGATAATACAACTTTACAGGTTCTCCTCCCGCTTTGACTATTGGAGTTAACTGATTAACGGCCATTCCAGAAATCAAAATTTTAAACAATTTTTTATATTTTACATCATATTTTTGTGCGGATAAAATTGTTTTCAGTCTCGCAACATATAAAAAAATTATAAAAAATTGAATTAATAAAGCAATAAAAAAATAATTTAAATTGGAATTCAACAAAATATTAATAACCTGCATCCCGCCAAAATAGAAAATTACTCCAAAAAACAAAAAAATTCCCAAGATAACTCCAATTATTCTTTTCATTAAAAACACCTATATTTATTTGTTTTTTAAATCTTAAATCGCATTTCTCCGTTTGGCATTATCGGATTGTTCTTTCTATATTCATAAACCTTATTGCGATAAGTAAGTTGCGGAACAAGGATGCAGAAAATATTCTTAAAGAAGGGGATAATTCAAAATGCAAAATTAAAAATAACGCAGGGTATATTCACATTTCTGATTTCCAAATAAAATAAAAGGTTTTTGGAATATCGATATAAGTTACTCCAATCCTTTCCTTTTTTTAATCTTCGAAATAACCTGTTCCTGAAGTGAAACCGGTAATTTTTCAAACACGACATTGATCAAAGAGTAGAATCCCTTTCCCCTTGTTGCCGATTTCAAAGCTCCTTCAAATCCAAACATCTCGGAAACTGGTATTTTTGCTTTTATTATGGCCGTTCCCAATTCTGTTTCAACATTCAGAACCTGTCCTCTTCTGTTCTGGATTTCGTTCATGGCTTCACCCACCAACTCCTCTGGAACATCAATTCTTATTATCTGCAAAGGTTCAAGAATTCTCGGATTTGACTGCAATATTGCTTCTTTTATTGCAGTTCTTACTGCCGGAATTACCTGAGCCGGACCTCTGTGTATTGCATCTTCATGTAATTCGGCATCTACAATTTTAACTTTTATCTTTGAGCAGGGTTCTCTTGCCAAAGGACCTTCATCGCAAACATCCTTGAATGCCTGTTTTAATAATTCAAAGGTTTCATTTAAATATTGAATTCCTTTCGTTGCATTTATAAGAATATTTTTATTATACACATAAAGAATCTTTTTTGCCTCTTCTCTTGGCAATCCGCATTTCACAAAAGATTCTATAACCTCTCCCTTTATCTTATTTAATTTTTCTTCCTGTATTTTTCCGGAAACCAGACATTCATAAACAGATTCTTCAAGAGGCTCTACAATGAGATAAAACTTATTGTGTTTATTTGGACTTTTGCCTTCTACTTCTTTGGGAGTTGTGGATTCGACTGTCTCCCTATATACAACAATGGGAGTAGAACTTCTTATTTCTATCCCCTTCTCTTTAAGCACATTTTCAACTTTTGCATCAATATGCAATTCTCCAAGACCGGAAACGAGATATTCTCCAGTTTCTTCATTTATTTTTACTTCCAGACTCGGGTCTTCTTTATTGACCTGTTTCAGAAATTCGATTAACTTCGGCAAATCTTTTATATTTTTTGGTTCTATTGATTTAGTCACCACCGGTTCAAAGATATGCTTAATACCTTCAAAAGGAGTTATAATACATTCGGGATCGCAAATTGTTTCTCCGGAGAAAGAATCAGGTATGCCGACAATGCCCACGATATTTCCGCACAAAGCTTCATCAATTTTGATTCTTTTAGGCCCTCTATATATTGAAACCTGCTGAACTCTCTGTTTCTTGTGTTGGCCAACAAGATAAACTTCTTCTCCCTCTTTTAAAGTACCCGAGAATATTCTGGCTGTTGCAACCAAACCGGCATGAGGATCTGGAATAACTTTTGTAATTATGGCGGCTAATTTTGAGTTCGGGTCGCAGTTTGTCATACCTTTCCCGATTTCGCTATCTTCCTCTCCCGGCCAGATCTTTTTAATTCTGTATTTTTGTGCTCTCAAAGGATTTGGCAAATGTTTAATAACGCTCTCCAAAACAACCCTATGAAGAGGTGCTTTTTTTGCCAGTTCTTTTTCTTTATTACCATTGGTGAATTCAATAACATCTTTGAATGTTATTTTTGTTTTTTGCATATAGGGAACGGATATCGCCCAGTTCTTATAGGCAGAACCAAATACAACGGAGCCGTTCATAACATTTACAAACCATTCTTCTCTGAATTCTGGTTCGGCATATTTTCCGATTAATTCATTTACTTCTTTTATATATCTTTCAAATCTTTTTTGCATTTCTTCCGGGGATATTTTCAGTTCTTTGATTAATCGATCGACCTTATTTATAAAAAGAATTGGCTTTACTCTTTCCTTCAAAGCCTGTCTTAATACCGTTTCTGTTTGAGGCATTACACCTTCAACCGCGCAGATAACTACAACGGCTCCATCAACGGCTCTCATTGCTCTGGTTACATCTGCGCCAAAATCAACATGTCCTGGAGTATCAATAAGATTAATCAGATAATCCTTGTTTTCATAATTATAAACAATAGATACATTGGCGGAATAAATAGTAATTCCCCTCTCCTGCTCTTGTTTATCAAAATCCGTAAAAAGTTGTTTCCCCGCGAGGTCTTCAGAAAGCATCCCCGCTCCAGATAACAAGTTGTCCGTCATGGTTGTTTTTCCATGGTCTATGTGAGCAACAATTCCAATATTTCTAATAGTTTCCCTATTTCTCATCAATTTAACTACATCTTCTGCCATAACATACGAAAATTTTAAATTATTAATCGGGAAATTGTATCCAGCTGTTTTTTTTCATATCCGCAATTTCTTGGTATAAAAACAAACTCTTTTTATTCTTTCCGGAAAAATCCTGAAATTGTACCTTTATTTTGAATTTTCTCTGCTATGGCAAAGAAAAGATTCTTCAAATCAGAAAAGAATAGAAAACCGTTTTTAATAATCTACGTGTTTAATCAATTTCTGCAAATATCTTCGTTCTGAATAAACTGCATATTGTCGTTATTTAATATTTAACTTCAGTAAATTATGAAAATTCCAAAGGAGCAAAAAAGATATTGCAAATATTGCAAAAAACACACCATTCAAAAACTAAAGAGAGTTAAGAATAAGCCGAGGAGAAAGCTCGCGGTTGGGCAGAGAAGACATCTAAGAAAACTTGCCGGGTATGGTTCTTTTCCGGCAAAAAAGCCGAAAGGAAGGGGAAAACCAACCACAAAACTGGACTTCAGATATATCTGCAAAGAGTGCGGGAAACAAAACATTATTGGAAAAGGTTTTAGAATTAAGAAAGTGGAGTTTGTTTAGATTATCTCAAAATTTTGCAATAAAGAAAATTATTCTGAAAATTCCTCTCCCAACAGGGAATCACAAAATCTTAATTTATATTCCAATTCCTGTTTTATGTATTCTTCCAAATCAGAATTTTTCAATAATTTTCTAATTTCTCTTTTGTATGAATTTATTTTTCTCAATTCTTCTCTACTGTTTTTCTTGTTTAATCTCAGATAGGCCGCTGGAATTAGAACCTCAAAAAATAATTCTATTTTTTCTTCCGCAGAAATTTTAGATAATTTACCCCAAAATAAATCCCCAACCATCTTCCAAAAGAAATAAAAATATGGGGATTACTGCAACTTGACAAAAATTGTAATTGGATGATAAAATGCAGTAATCCAAATTCGCATAATATTATTTATCCTAAGTATTTATAATTTTTGAATTTTATACGGCAAATGTCTATTTATTTCAAACTCAAAAATTCTTTTCTCTTTTTCTGCTCCATATCCAATTGACTCCCTGCCTTATTTGCCTTAAATCTGCCCGTTTCTGGATCTCTTCTAAAAGTTATATTGAAATTCTTCAAAAAATTATTCAACGCATCATAAGTTCTGATTATTTCTGCATACCCAGATTTCGCTGGCTTTCCTTTAAAAAATAAAATCCTGTTCGAAATTTGAGAAAGTAAATGCAAATCGTGATCAACAATTACAATGCTTGCCGGTTTGTTTTTGATAATTCTGCCAAGAATTTTGACTAATTGCAATCTGTTTTCAATATCTAAAAATGCGGAGGGTTCGTCCAGAAGATACAGGTCGGCTTCCTTAGATAAACACAAAGCTATTGCGAGTGTCTGCAACTCTCCTCCAGATAAATCCACAACATTTTTCTTGTATAATGTTTCGAGATGCAGGGGATAAGCAATCTGCTCCTTAAATGCTCTCGATTTTGGGACGATCTCTTCGACAGTACCAGAAAAATCCGGATAAAGGTATTGCGGTTTATAAGAAATGGATGATTTGCAGGACACACTTCCTTTATCTGACTTTAGTTTGCCCGCAAGAATTTCCATAAATGTGGTCTTGCCAATCGAGTTTGGGCCTATAATCCCAAGAATTTCATTTTTATAAATTTCTCCGCCTCTGACTTTTAATTTAAAATCTCCCCTCTTTTTTTCCAGATTTGAGAAAGAAATCAGTTTTTCGAGTTTTAAATCTTCTTGCAAATTTATATCAAATTTTATTCTGTCTCCTCTGATCCGGACATTCTCCGCAGGTAAATATCCCGCAAGATAGGAATTTATTCCTCTGAGAGAAGGATACAAAGTAGAAACAACGCCATATACTCCGGGAGAACCATACAACAAATAAACTTCGTCTGCAAGATAATCCAAAATTACGAGATCATGCTCAACAATTATTACTTCTTTATCTTTCAATCTGTCTTTTATCAAATTTGCCATCTTCAATCTGGAAACAACATCCAAATAAGACGAGGGTTCATCCAGAAGATACAGGTCCGCTTCTTTTGATAGGCAAAGACCTATATTTAATAGTTGCAATTCGCCTCCAGAATAATTCGGTTTTTTCTTTATGTTTAATTCTCTTATTATCGATTTATCTATTTTTTCTATATCCACCGGTTTAAGTATCTGAGGTTTATAAGAAATTGTTTTTTCTTCACTTAAATAAACTCTTAAAAGTGTTGGAAAATTTTCCGATGCAATTTCTTTTTTCTTTGCCAGGATTTTTATTGCCGTTGATTTTCCTATTCCGTTCCTTCCAATCAGACCAATAATCACCTTTTTTTTTGGAATTGGCAGATTGTAGAGAGAGAATTTGTTTTCTCCATATCTATAAACCAAGTGTCCTATTTTTTCCGGGGTATTTACAATTTTTATTGCTCCAAAAGGACACCTATTTGCGCAAATTCCACATCCCACACAAAGTTCTTCGTTTATCTTTGCCGTTTTTTCTATCGTTATGCATTTCTCTTTTAGTTTATTTCTTGGGCATACTTTTTCACACAAATTTCCGCATTTTTTGGGTTCGCATTTTTTCTCATCAATAACAGCCAGTCTCATTCTCTAATTAACAATCCTCAGTGTGAAAATGCAATTAAAGATAAACCTTTTGTTGTTATTGCATACAATATAATAAAGGCAAGAATACATACAATTATAATAACTGCCCAGAAGACATTCTGGTGCAAGATTTCTTCTTCTCCCATAACTAAATTAAGTTATTTTTGAATTTAAGGTTTGTAATGCTTTCTTTGCCTCTATAAAACAAGGATCAATACGTAATGCCTCTCTATAATTAGCTTCAGCAGAGGCAGGATCTCCCAATCTCTGTAAACAGACGCCTCTATTGTAAAAAGGTATTGGATTGCTGGGATTTGTCTTTATGGCTTTTTCTGAACATTCCAGAGCTTTTGGATAATCATTCAAACTATGGTATATTACACTCATTCTGTCATATATTGCAGTTTTTGCATCTTCCTTTGATTCAAGAAGCAACCCTTCTAAAATCGATAATGCCTCTTTATAATTTTCTTTAAGCATTTGTATATCCGCTTCGGCATAAGCAATAGCTTCTTTATCGCCAATTTCTTTGGCTATTCTTGATCTCATTTCACAAGATAAATGTCTAATTTTATCATCTGCATATCTGTTTAAAAAAGCTTTTTCATAATAGGTTATTGCTTCCTTTTTGTTGCCTTTAATATATTCTATATATCCTTTCAATATTAAACAGTGGACATCCTCTGGAAATATATTTAATGCTTCTTCTAGATACTTCTCTGCCTCAGAAATATTATTTTTACCAACAGCCATCTGTGCTTTTTCAAATAATGCTGGAACAAATTCTGGAAAACGATATAAAATTTCATTCAACATTTCTTCTAGATACCACCAAGACATATTATCATCGCCACATAAATGTGAATACCAAAGAGCTGGAATAGTCCATATTGGGTCCTCTTCCAGACCTTCCCCCTCAGATATCCTTTCCATTTCTTCATAGTTGGCGACCGTCTCTATGTCTTTGTCCGGCTCATCTTTTATCCTTATAAAAGTGTGGTTGGGAAGAGTAACTTTTCTTAATTTAAAAAATAAATCAAAATCTATCATTTCCGCAAGGCATGAAAATAAAATTGTTTTTCCGAGGCAGTTCGCCCTTCTGCTTTCTTTATTGTCTATTGTGTCCAAAATATCTATAAGATTATATCTATCTTTTAAATAAGGAATATTCTCTTCTGCAACAAATTTTTTAATGACTTCCTTTGTCGATATTTCTGTTCCGCCAGCTTTTTCTACTTCAGTTCCGCCGGTCTTTTCTACTTCGGCGAATAGATCATCTGCTATGGAAAAAAGTTTTTTTAGATAGTCCTCCGGATTTGTAGAAATATTTTCCCTTCTTTTAATTTTCTGACAGGTATGTAATATTTGCTCTGTATAAGAAAGTTCAGAGTCGGTCTTCCATATTCCACTACTATTTTTGTGGAGGTTCTCCCATAATTTAGTTTTATTTACCACCATAAAATAACGTATAATAAAAATATTTAAGTTTGATGATGAAGTATTTTGCCTGTTTTATATATTTCATCTAAATTAAAAAACCTTATTGCATTTTCTGTTGTTATTTTATCCGCCTCAGAAAAATCCAATTTTTTTATTTCCGCAATTTTTTCAACCACAAATTTTACAGAAAGAGGGGTATTCCTCTTTCCAAATCCAAGCCAGGGAGAATCTGTTTCCGTCATCAATTGCTCGATTTTCATTTTTTTTGTGATCTTTTTTATGCTCTTGCTTCTAAAAATAGAAGTATTGATCGAGACAAAATACTGATTTTCAATTACTTTTTGAATTAGATTTTTATCCGAGAAAAAATGGAGCAAAACTTTTTTTGGTTTTTGTTCAATTATGAGTTTCAGACACTCTTCTGCAGCATCCCTGCAATGAACAATTAGAGGCAAATCAAGTTTCTTTGAAAGACATATGTGTTCAATAAAAAGTTTTTTCTGCTCCTCTCTCAATTTCTTATCCTTAATCCAATAATAATCAAGACCGCATTCGCCAATTCCAACCAAATTATTTCTGTTTTTCTCAATTTTTTCCAAATATTCTCTTATTTCGTCCCCCGAAAATTTTGAGATGAATTCCGGATGAAAACCCGCCGTGAGAAAAACAAAATTTTTGTATTTTTTGACCAACTTCAGGCTTTTATCAAAATCTTTTGGATTAGTACAAGAAGTAATTATCGCGAGCAATTTTTCCTTGCACTTTGAAATCACTTCTTCCCTGTCTTCATCGTAATCTGATTGTTCTAAGTGGCAGTGAACATCTATCATTTTAAAAATCCAATCCAGAAAAGGTTTTTTTTTCATTATAAAAATAATGCTTTTTCTCTTCCAGTTCTGTTACAAGATCCGCCATTTTGATTATTCTTTCTGAAGCAAATCTTCCAGTTAGTATGAAATGAATATTTTTTCTTCTTTCCAACAAAGAAATCACCTCATCTTCATTCACAAGTTTGAACTTTATTGCATACAAAATCTCATCCAAAATTATTAATCTGTATTTGTTTTCAAGCAAAAGTTTTTTTGCAAATTCCATTCCCTTTTTCGCTTTCTTTTTATGAACTTCAAAAGAACTTTTTTTTAAATTTGATGCGAGTTTGTCGGCGGCAACTTTTTTGCTCAGTTTCTTTCCACTGAACAAATTTAAAGAAACGAATTCAATTCCCTTTCCCTTCAGCCAGCCTCCAAGAGTTGCTTGGGTTGTAGCCAAAAAATAAGGGGGTCCAAATAAATATAAATCAATAAATTTGTTGTTCTCAAGGATTCTGTATTCTCCCGTTTTGCGACCCTTCATAAACTGCAAAATTGCGACTTTTTTTCCATAACCGGCAAATCTTATTGCATGACCTAATGCAGCAGTTGTCTTTCCTTCTCCATTGCCTGTATAAATAAGAATTTTCCCGAGCATAATTAATCATATTTTAGACTATAAATCCCGCGAGCCAGATTTCCAATTTTAGTTTCTTTTTGAACTGGCAACCCCTCGGTTTCTGAATTAGAGCACCTGCGTTTGTGTAAAACCAAAGCGTTAAACACTACAGCCGAGTGCTCTGCCATTGAGCTATCGCGGGATAATATTAATTACTTTTTAAGTTTTTTAATGAAATACAAAGAAATGTTGGATAAAGTGTATGAAAAAATAAAAAAAGGAGAAATAAAAGATAGAATTAATATAATAAAACCAGAAATCTTCTTTAGCGGAAACAAAACAATTATTTCAAATTTTGAGCAGTTTTGCAATTCAATTAGAAGAGATAAAAAACAGGTTGCAAAATTTTTATATAGAGAACTCGCCACTTCTGGGTCAATAGAGGGAAGAAAGTTAATTCTGCAGACGAGGTCTCCAATTTTGGAAGATAAAATACAAAAATATCTCAAAAATTTTGTTTATTGCCACGAATGCGGGAAATTGGACACAATTCTGCAAAAAGAAGGGAGATTTTATATTTTGAAGTGTGAGGCATGCGGGGCGAGGAGAACGATCAAATTATAATTCTGGGAGAAATAAAATTTTAAAACAAAAAAATTAATGAAAATAACTTTTCTCGGAACTGGAGGGGGAAGGTTTGTTGTTTTAAATCAATTGAGAGCGACTGGAGGGTTTATCATAGAAAGCAAAAATCTGAATATGCATGTTGACCCGGGACCGGGAGCTCTCGTTAGGGCGAAACAATTTAAAAAAAATCTGGCAAAATTGAATTCTGTTTTTGTTTCTCACCATCATCCTGATCACTATACGGATTTGGAGGTAATTATAGAAGCGATGACGGGAGGAGCAAAGAAAAAGAGAGGGATTTTAATTTCAAATGAAAATGTTATCAAAGGTTTTGGAGATGAGCCTCCGGTAGTTTCGCCATTTCATCTAAATGTTCTTGAGAAAATTTACATTTTAAAACCAGACGAAGAAATTTCTTTTTTAAATGTAAACTTAAAAACGACAAAATGCGTGCATGGAGAAGAAAACTGCATGGGTTTTGTTCTTGAGGACGAAAAGAAAATTGGTTATACTGCAGATGGAGAATATTACGAGTGGCAAGAGAATTATTTTAAAAATTGCGATTGTTTGATTATAAATTGTTTAAGACCGAGAAATTCTGAGCCTTATGGGCATATGACGGCCGACAAAGCAAAAATTTTGATTGAAAGGGCGAAACCAAAACTTGCAATTTTACAGCATCTCGGAATGAAAATGCTCTTTGGAGTTGCGGAAAGAGAAGCAAAATGGATTGAACATGAAACTGGAATTAAAACTGTTGCCGCGAGAGACGGGCAGGTTTTTGAAGTTGAAGAAGAAAATAAAAGTTTGAAAAATTATTGATAGCATATGAAGAATTTGGATACCCCATATTATAAGTTTGGTTAGGAGAATTATATAAAAGAATTTAAAACTGCACTTATAGGAAAGGTTATTCGATATTTTACAAATTGCAAGTTAAAATTTTCTAATAAACTTGCAGAAAATAGAAATAACACACAATTTAATGAAAAAGAATTTTATAATTATGAAAAAGATTATTTGTATAATTCCTTTTTTAATAACTCTGATATTTTTGCCTGCAGTTCATGCCGTATCCTTTGAATGGTGGAACACTTCATGGCATTATCGCATACCAATAGAAATAAATTCTACCGATTATGAAAGGAAAGATGCCGTAATAGAAACAAAGATAAATTTTACTGCCGAGTTGGAGAGGTTTGGATTGGCGGAAAGTTTTGATGAAAATTCCGTAAGAGTGGTGGAATACAATTCGTCTGGCTCTATCATGTTTCATCTTCCTTTGCAATTTGATAAGGCCAAAAATTATAATGCCTCCGAAAATGCTATTGGAACAGTTGCCTGGATAATGAATGGCACTACGCCTAAAAATCAAAAAAGATACTACTTCATTTATTTTGATACCTTGGAAAATCAAAAAGAGCAACCTGAATATGTTACCAATCTTACATATAGTTGGGATGGAGAAGAGTTTTGGCTGAACAATAGTTTGCGTGCGATCAAAATAGATACTTTAAGAGGCGAAAATACCTCGGGTATTTATTATGCAACAAATTATACTGCAGATATTTTTAATGCTTCTTCAAATGAGCGAACAATCGAGTACATCCAATTAACCAATACAACTCAGAATTTCACATATGACATAAGATGGAATGCAAGTTTTATTGGAGGGCCCGTAAAAATAACTGTTTTGCAAGAGGGAGAAGAAGTTCTTTGGAATCAGCCCGAAGAAAAGACCGGCAAAGCAAAGCTAACCAAAAAATACATTTTTTACGAAAAGCAACCGTGGATAAAAATCCAGATAGAACTTACAGCTAATGCCTCTATCATAAGAGAAAGTGATGAAATTACGGCAATAGCTTTAGATGCTGGCAGAGCTTTCGAAATAGATGCTCTAACAGGAGATATGGCGGATCCATTTTCCTGGCAATCAGCTTATTCCAAGAATAATAAAGGTCTGGGCATAATTTTAACCAATGAAACAAATACCGCAAATTTTTATGCTGGAGGAAATCTGTTAGAAGGGAGAATAGGGCTTAAGTTAAATTCCACCAATTTGTCCCAAGGAGAATCTATTTTTGCAGAAGCTTATGTCTATATCAATGATAAGGCAAGCCATGAACCTGTTCAAGATTTAAGGAACAGATTAATGAACCCCGTAAATATAACCAAGCGATCGGCTCAAAAACGAGAAGTTGTGATTAAGCCAAAAACAGATTTTTCCGTCTATAACAGAGGCGAAACGGCGGTAATAACCGCCAATATAACAAACGATACTTATAATCTAGTTGCATACATGAACGCCACATTAAATGGTGTGACGTTAAGATTATACGACGATGGAACTCATGGAGATGAAATTGCTGGAGATAAAGTTTATACAAACAATTACACATTTCCATCTGATGCAAAAATTGGCGAAGGGAATCTAACAGTAAAATCTTATGATTCAAATTGGCAGTTGCTAAGCTATAACTCAACAACTTTCAATATAACCAATCAATATTTTGCAAATCTGACCATTTTAAATCCCAAAGGAGCGATAGAGAGAATTGTTTACGCCAATTTGATATTGAAAAATTACAGACTGGATAGAGGAATTGGTGGAGGAAATTTAACCTGTAAATTTGATTCTGCATTTGTAACCAACATAACAGATAGAGGTAATGGAAACTATTCAATAAACTTCACGGCACCCTCTCAAATTGGAAGTTTTAATTTGACCTGCAATGCTACCAAAAATGAGAATTATGGCTTCGCTTCCAGATTATTTTACACGGAAGCAAAGAAAACTTTCCTGCTAATAGAACTTAAACCCGAAAATATAACTGCAGGAAATATAACCAAAGAAACCTTTCAGGTATTTGAATTGAATGCAACTTTAAACAATACGGGAAATGGAACCGCCTATTCGACTACAATAACTTTTGATTTGCCTTCAGGCTGGAGCATAGAGCCAGAAAACGCAAGTTGTGGTGATTTGGATGCCAATTCAACCTGCACAGAGTATTTTAATCTAACAATTCCGTATGGAGTCTCGCCGGGAAATTATTCGGTTTTTTCCATAGTTAATTGGACCAACCCGGATTTTACTTTAAACTCCACCAAAGATTTCCTGAATGCAAATGTGTTAAGCAATCCCGTTTTGAATGTTGAGGAAGATTTTTTGGAAGCAGAAGTGGAAGAGGGACTAACAAAAAATATAGGAAATTTTACAATAAATTCAACTGGAAATGATGCCCTGCAAAACATAACTTTTGATTGCTTTTCTGGAGAAGTTTGTACAAATTTTACTATAAACTTCTCGCCTTCCAATATATCAAATTTAAAGGCTGGCAATATAACCGAAATTTCTGTTTTTGTAACTGTTCCTGAAGGTTATTCAAAGGGCAACTATACGGGTAAAATTAATGTAAGTGCAACAAATGATGGTTTTGATATTCTGGAACTGAATATAAGCGTTCCCGCCAGCAGAACATGGGCAAGAAATCCATCAACATGTGAAAAAACTGTCTTAATAAACGAGACGGGAATTATTTGCGAAGTTGCAATAAATAACACGGGAAATTTGCCTATAAATTTTAGTATATTTCCAACTTCAGTTAATTTTACCTTTATAAATGAAACAAATTTCACCTTGGAGAAGCAGGAATCAAAAATTATTGAGATAAAATATAATACCTCTTCTGCAGAACAACAAACGTATAATGCAACTTACATCATAAACGCAACAACACCAGAATCTCAACCCTCAAATCAAACTATTCAAGCAACTCTAAATGTCGTATTCGGTCCATCCGTAGTTTCTTTAACTCAAGATCTGGCCAGACAACTTGATATAATTGTCATAAGAGCCAATATTACGGACAGGTCTGGAGCAACTATTGATTTTGTAAAAGTTAATATCACAAAACCCAACAATGAAACTGAAGTGTTGAATCTCACAAATGTAACAGCGAATTTGCCCAAAACTTCCTCAATTTGGGAAGCCAATTACTCAACAACTCTGAGAGGGATTTACAATATATTAATCTTCGCGCGGGATAAGAAGAATGGTTTTGGAGAGGGAGAAGATTCCTTCAAAGTTTTTGCAAGACTGAACATAACCTTAAAAACCGGCAGAAAGGCTTACTATACGGGTGAATCAGGTTCAATATACTGCAACTTAACAGATGGTTTGGGAAAACCTTTGAAAGCCAATATCAGCTTAGAAATTAAAAATTCTCTCGGTAATTTAATTTTAAATCATTCGTTTGAAACAACCGAAAATGGAACAATTCCATTGATTCCAACTTTTCTTATAGCCAGCGATTC
>JAGGTL010000051.1 GCA_021163805.1 Candidatus Aenigmatarchaeota archaeon
ATCTCTTACTTTATACTCTCCTACTGCCCTTTCGTACTTCTCTTCCTCGCTTAGCCCATCATATTCTTCTTCAACCATCTTCATCACCATACTTTATTTTGCCTTTACTACCATTTATAACTTTGTGGTGATGATTATCACCACATTTTTGGATATCATTATACCTAAAACTTTAACGTCTCCTTCAATTCCTTATTTTATAAATGAATCTTTCACCAGGGAATAGATCTTTAGAGTACAAATAATATAGAGATCAGAAGAACCCTCTCTACTGCAGAAGCATATATCAAAATTATGATAATTATGGTCTCAGGATCTAGAGAGAAAATAACTGAGCTAATGTCAGAAATAATGAGCAGAGCAGAAAAAGGAGATATGCTATTTGGACAAGATAGAACTTGTACAGGTTATCCCCAAAAATTCTTCACCTCTATATCAACTGCGGTGGAGAGAGGAGTAAAATTTCAGGCAATAATAGTAGAAAAACCAGAATCAAGAGACTTTATAAATTTTTTACTTGGTTTGGATCCCAGATATGTGGAAGTGAGAAAATCTAAGAGTGAAATTTATTCAACGGTCTTTGGAATAAGAGGCAAAGAAGTTTTAATATGTTATCATATGATAAACAGATCAATTAAAATGCATTTAAGAAATCCTTTAACAACAAAATATATTGAAGAAGCCTTTGACAAAATATGGAAAGAAGCAGAAAGAATAAAAGTCGAAAGAAAATGAAAAATTTTACGACTTATATTAAATTTCAATTTTGATATCTGTTAATTTATCCTTTAACGACACCAATTGGAACAACCCTAACAACTTTTTTTGAAATTTCCGCGATATCAACAGCCTTTGCAACTTCATCAATATCTTTATAAGCATCTGGACTTTCTTCTGCCAGAACTCTTGGTGAAGTTGACTTTGCAATAATGCCTCTTTCTGCCAACTCTTCTTTGATTATATTTCCCCTAAAATCTTTTATTGCTTTGTTTCTGCTCATCACTCTTCCCGCTCCGTGACAACTTGAATAAAAAGTTTCTTTTGCTTTCTTTCCTCCAACTAAAATATAACTTGCCGTTCCCATAGAACCTGCTATTAAAACAGGTTGTCCGACTTTTTTATAAGTTTCTGGAACAAGTTCATGTCCAGATGGCAAACTTCTTGTTGCTCCTTTTCTATGAACATATAATTTTCTTTTTTCTCCATTTATCTCATGTTCTTCCAACTTACAAATATTGTGGCAAACATCATAAATTAATTTCATATCCATCTCTTCCCAATTTTTTTCAAAAACTTTGGCGAAACTTTCTCTAATCCAGTCGGTCATTATTGTTCTGTTGCAGAAAGCATAATTCACTGCTCCTTTCATCGCCTCAAAATAGTTTTGTCCTTCCTCAGAATTTGCAGGAGCACAAACCAATTGTCTATCTGGAAGCCATATCTTATATTTTTTCACGGCATTTTCGTGAATTTTTAAATAATCTGTCGCAATTTGATGACCAAGACCTCTCGATCCGCAGTGCAGCATTACAATAATTTGATCTTTATCCGTGACACCAAAAACTTCTGCTATTTTAGAATTAAAAATTTGGTCGACTTTCTGAATCTCCAGAAAATGATTTCCCGCTCCGAGAGTGCCAAGTTGTGGAAGACCTCTCTTCTTTGCGAGATCAGAAATTTTATCTGGATTTACTCCAGACATATTGCCATATTCTTCCATATGTTGCAAATCTTCTTTTGTTGCATAATTATTTTCCATAGCCCATTTTGCTCCCTTAACAAGAACTTCATCCAATTCATCTTTTGATAATCTCAATTTTCCCTTTGAACCGACCCCTGTTGGAACATTCTGAAACAAAACATTAATTAATTGTTTTAATCTTGGTTTCACCTCCTTATAAGTTAAATTTGTTTTAATCATCCTGATCCCGCAATTAATATCAAAACCAGTACATCCGCTGGATATCACTCCTTTTTCACAGTCAAAGGCTCCCACTGCGCCCATAGGCAAACCATAGCCCCAGTGAATATCTGGCATTCCATAAACGGATTCAATAATTCCGGGAAGGCAGGCAACATTTGTTAATTGTTTTATTGCTTCATCTTCAACAGCTTCAATAATTCTATTAGTAGCTATTATTTTGGCATTTACTCTCATTTTATCTCTTGCATCTCTCGAAATTAAATATTCAACTTCAGAAATTTTTTTTAATTTTTCTTTCATAAATTATAATAATAATTTAAAATTATATTTGCAACAAAATTTTATGTTTAAACGAATTAGATGATAAATTTATATAAATACTAATATTATGCACAAGAAAAAATTTGTTTTAGCATTATTGTTTATTTCTATTGTTTTATCTTCCGGGTGCGTGATGAATGAGAAAATTAATGAAAAAATTGCAAAATATACCTCTGGGAAAATAAAGGAACCTGTTTTAAGTTATAATCCTCCAGAATATTCTTTTACACCAAAAGAATATAATAATCCAGAGTATGATTTGCCTCTAACAGAGTTACCCGAAAATTATGAAAGAGATATTAAAGGAAAATTTAATTTGGACCTAACAGAAGAACAAAAACAGAGGCTGTTAGAGAACGGAGTAGTGATTATACCCGGCAATGAAGACAGATTTGAACATGCCTACGAGAAACTTAGCAATTCTAGGAGATATGAAATTAATGGAAAGAGAGAATATGATAAAAGTGGGATACCTATCATAATTACAACCGATTCTATACTGCATTTGTTCCACATTGAATTTAATGAACTCTTAAAGAATATAGAAATTAAAAAACTATCTCCGATGCTGAATTCTTTTCTGGACTCTGTCATAGATGAGTCAATTGCTCAATATAATGGATTGGAAGATAAAGAATTAAAAGAATTGTCAAGAAGGAATATTGCCTATCTCTCAGTTGCAAAGAAACTTCTTGACCCTGAATTTAGAGTTCCTAAAATGGTTAAGAAAGAGGTTGAAGAAGAAATAAAGAGGATAGAAGATCATAAAGGATTCTATAAAAGTCCTCTCTTTAGTGAAGATTGCCCAACAGAATGCTCTGATGGTTTTGTCTTTACTTCAGGTTTTTATCCAAACGGAGAGAAATGCAGTCAGGCGATAAAAGGTCTGAAGATATATTATGAAGGAAAATTCTGGGACAGCGTGGAATTTTATAAGGAAGTTTGCTCAAGGAAATGCTATTGCGAGGATTATTCCCAATACATTCCAAGAGGTCATTACACAGCGAGTGAAGAATTAAAGAGATATTTTAAGGCTATGATGTGGCTCGGAAGAATGACCTTTAAGGCAAGAGGAGAGGAATGGACAAAGCAGGCTGTTTTATTAACGGATGCCGTAAAATCTGCAAAGGTTAATTTTGAGGGAAAAGAATATAATGCGATTGATATCTGGAACAAAATTTATACCGTAACCGGATTCTTTGCAGGGGCTTCTGATGATTTGACTTTTTATGAGTACGATAAAGCAGTTTTCAATTTGTTCAACTATGAATTTGATGAAGAGAAAGAACTAAAAAAGCAGATTACAGAAGCAATGCAAAAAGAGATAAGGAAGATGAGGGGACCAAAGATTCTTGGAGGTTTTGAATTTGACATTGCGGGAAACCTGAAAGATACAACACAGGGTTTAAGATTGATTGGACAGAGATATGCAATAGATTCCTATATTCTTTCTGATTTAGTTTACAACAATGTCGGTCCAAATCCAAGTTCTCCTTATTATGAAGAAGTTTTGGATTATTGTGTCAGAACAAGTTGTTTAGGGCCGCCTGTTTGCTCTAGACCAAAGGAATTCTATTTATCCTGCGAAAACATGGAGGAAAACAGAACAAAATACTGGAATGAGGTCTGTGATGCCGCAATAGAATTGTATTGCGGTTGTTCTGGCTGTCCAGATGATACTCCAAAGGAGATTTATGAGAAACTTTATTCTATTTGCAGATTCATGCCTACTGGCTTAGATGTGATGTCTGCTTTAGGCTCCAAGAGGGCGGATGAAATCCTTGCAGAGCAGAAAACATCAAGTTATTGCAATTATGAAAACAAAAATCAGGAAATGAAGGAACTAGTAAAT